>CBFDEG010000001.1:0-58554 GCA_965603765.1 uncultured bacterium
GGTTGTTGCTCAGGTGATGGTACTGGAGAAAAACGGCAAAGAGAAGTTTTCTGATAAGTCCCCGATAAAGCATAGTGATCTGACAGTGGTATATACCGGTTCCACAACAGGAACCACCTGGAACAACAACCACTGTTCACCGCTTCAGGTCACATGGGATGTTAAGGAAACATGCGATACACTGGATATCGATGACTTCAGCAAATGGTGCGGTCATAACAAATATAACGAAAAACATGCACATGGTGTGAGGGATCTGGTTAAATCAGAGAAACTGTTAAGTAAAATATCTAAGTAAAGATTTGAACTGTTCGTAGGGGTAATTCATGAATTACCCCTACGCGGTTCGCAACCCGCAACCCGTTGTTCGTAATTAGTAATTAATTTGTTGTCCCTGCCGCCAGTTTCAGCGCCAGATCCCGTCTTGCCTTGTCTTTCTTGTCATCTATGAATAATATTGAGACCGCACCTATTACAAGCAGAACTGCTGCTGCAATAAGCGGTGCGGTGAATGAGCCTTGTATTGCCTTAAGGGACTGGGAGACCCTGCTCATCACGAATCCTCCGACTCCCCAGGCTGAAAAGAGGATGCCGTAATTTACCCCGAAGTTCTTCATTCCCCAGAGATCTTTTGAGAATGAGGGGAAGAGCGCGAGGTTTGCGCCGTAGTTAAATCCTATGAGTGTTGCGATCAGGACAAGTAGTATCGGGCTTGCGCTTTCTGACTGTATGATCGGTATTGCCGCTATCATTAAAATGGCCTGCAGGATAAATTCACCGGCAAGTGTCTTCTTTCTCCCGATCTTGTCAGAGAGCATGCCTGCTGCAATGCGTCCGCCCGCGTTTCCTATTGCAAGGATAGCGACTGCCAGGAATGCTGACTCACCCAGGCTTGATTTTGCCATGCCTGCAATGCTCCCTATTATCATGAGACCCGCGCCCGCGCCTACGAAGTACTGGAACCAGAGAAGCCAGAACATCGGCGTTTTTATCATTTCAAGCGGAGTATGTTCTTTTTGTTCTAATATTGCCCTTGCCACCCCGTTATTTCTTCTGTCCTCGAACTCAAGCTTAAATCCTTCCGGAGGATTGGTCAGGAACATGGCCATGATGCTTACTACTATGAGGAACGCAACTCCAAAAAACAGCATGGCGCTCTGAAGTCCCTGTGTATTGAGAAGGTACTGTGCAAGCGGTGCTATGTAGACTGATGCCAGACCGAAACCGGACACCACGATGCCGGTTATCTTCCCTGTTTTTGTAGGGGGATACCATTTAAGCGCCGCGGGTGTTGCTGATGCATAGCCGAAGGCAAGGCCTGCCCCGACCATTATTCCGAATCCGGCTATCCAGCTTACATATGCTGTTGTCTGTGATATCCAGATAAAACCGGCGCCAACGAGAACACCGCCGATGGTGGCTGTTATGCGTGGACCGAATACGTCCTGGCATTTCCCGGCGGCTATCATGGTAAAGGCGAAAACCAGACAGCATACAGCGTATGGATCATTGAGCGAGGCCATGTCCCAGGTAAATGCGCCCGCGCCTCCGGTCTCAATGGACTGACTGATGGCGCTCTTGAAAATGCTCCATGTATACAGCACTCCAAGAGCAAGGTTTATGGCGGTTCCGGCAGTAACAACAAGTGCACCTTTATTTTTTACAGTTTCATTCACTTTATTGACCTCTTATCCTTTGTCTATAATTCCACTTCGATAAGGAAATGGTAACAGGGTTTTATGAATTGTCAAGGTTCTCTATGACTTATCAGCAAGCCTGGTTTTGCTGCACTTTATAGTTATCGGTCAATTATGTCATATTATTAAATGCATACAAACGAGAACGCCAATTTACCTTCAGCTGCTGAACAGTTCAGGAAGGGTGACAGGATCATTGATATCAGGGAGTTAGGCAAAGGAAATATCAATGATACATATTTGATGACCTGCGGGATGGGCAGATTTCAGACCAGTCCGAGGGTCGTGCTTCAGCAGCTTAACACTCATGTGTTCAAAAGCCCTGACCTGGTCATGAGAAATATATGCATTGTAACCGAACATATCAGGCATCGCCTGCAGGATATGCCCTGTGATGCAGGACGAAGGTGGGAGGTCCCTGCGGTATTGAGGACAAAGGACGGGCAGGACCACTGGGTTTCAGCTGACGGTTCATTCTGGCGGGCCATCAGCTATATTGAGGACGTGCGGTCACTTGATATTATCAGGGACATGGAACACGCGAAGGAGGCCGGGTACGCGCTCGGAATGTTCCATGAGCTTCTGAGCGACCTTCCTGTTGAAGAACTGGCCGATACCATTGAAGGGTTTCATGTTACACCGCGCTACCTTGAACATTATAATGATGTCCGTGCAGAACATACTGCTGCTGACAGTCCGGAAGTTGAATATTGCAGGAAGTTCATTGAGGACCGCAAGGGTCGGGTCAGTGTCCTGGAAGATGCAAAAAAAGAAGGCAAGATCCTTTTGCGCGCAATTCATGGTGATCCAAAGATAAATAATATATTGATAGATAAAAGCACTGAACAAGCAGTAAGCATTATTGACCTTGATACTGTAAAGCCCGGGCTTGTGCATTATGATATCGGGGACTGTCTGCGTTCCGGCTGTAATATGTCCGGAGAGGATATAGAGGACTGGAAAAGGGTGAGGTTTGATATTGATATCTGCCGGGCTGTCCTGTCGGGCTACTGCAGCGCTGCAAAGCGGTCCCTTACAAAAAATGATCTGGAATATATGTATGATGCAATACGTCTGCTTCCCTTTGAACTCGGTATCAGGTTCTTTACGGACCATCTTGAAGGTAATGTATATTTCAAGGTAAAAAATAAGGGGCATAATCTTTTAAGGGCACTTGTCCAGTTCAGGCTGACAGAGAGCATCGAGTCGCAGGAAGACAGCATACGGGAAATTATAAAGGGTCTGATGTGAAGGAACAGGGTTTTTCTTTGAAACCCTTTTCTGATGACGGATGTTCCAGTATCAATATCAGCGGTACAGTTTCCATACAGACCGGCAGGCTTTCCATTCAATATGAATTAACAGCGGACATGGCAGAGATCATACTCCCTGTCCGGGCGGAGAGACCGGCCCGCAGGGACAAGCTCTGGGAAGAGACATGTTTTGAACTGTTCGCTGCGCCCCGCGGTTCAGAACGATACTGGGAGTTCAATCTTTCGCCGTCAGGACACTGGAATGTTTACCGCTTTGGATCGTACCGGCAGGGTATGCAGGAAGAAGAGAGGTTCAGGGAATTGCCCATCAGGATGGAGTGCCTGAATAATATACTGCGTTTATCTCTGGAAGTTGGAACTGAGATCTTTATGCCAAAGCCGTGCTCTCTTGATATCGGAATAACTGCTGTTGTCAGAACAGGAACAGGTAATAATGCATACTGGGCATTGTCGCATACAGGGACTGAACCTGACTTTCACAAAAGGGACAGCTTTATAATAACACTTTGATATTAGTAGTTATTTCCCGTCAAATGATCAATGTGTAAACCCGGTAATATAGAATTATTAGGAAAACAGGAGTCGTATTTGTTATAATCAAATAATTAATAAATCGATTCGGGGAATATTAAAATGGAAAAGAAAACCTGCTGGGATTACTGGGACTGTCCTGAAGAAACAAGAGCAAAATGTCCTGCCTATATAACAAAGTCCGGAAGGGACTGTTTTGACCTTGCATCGGAATTCTGCCCGCGCAAGAAAAGCGAATTCAAACACTGCTGGGAATGTCCCTGGTATAAAAAAGTAGAAGAAGAAGACAAGTAACCCTCGGATCTTTTAATCTACTCCCCCTCAACCATCGGATAATGTAATGTGTTAAAATTATTATCTATGGGCCCTATTATCACCCTTAAAAATATAAATATTTCACGTTATTCTGAGGATGACAGGCGTGCTGATGACCAGCGGGTCATGGATGCTCTCGGTCCCGGAATGCTTGAGATCCCCCTTCATGTCCTTAAAAAGATACATATGCATACAGCTGATGAGCTGTCCTGTGTTATCGCAACTAAAAGACAGGGCAATGTGCTGGTTGATGCCGCGGTTGATGCATCGTATTGCGCAGCGATAGACATAGGGACTACAAATCTGGCAGCTGAACTGTATGATAATTATTCCCGTAAGAAGGTTGCCGGGCTTAAACTCGAAAATCCTCAGATAGTGTTCGGCAGCGATATTCTTACGCGCCTGCACCATGCCATGCTTGATAAGGCGGATGAGGTCAGCCGGCATCTTCTGGAAGGCGTCAATTCCATTTTGAAAATGCTCTGCGATAAGGCCGGAACATCAATGCAGAACATTCATGCTGTGACGGCTGCCGGCAATACGGTCATGACACATTTTTTTCTCGGGCTTGATGTCAGCACTATTCCTGTTGCTCCGTTTACACCGGTAGTAAGAAAACCCGGCTTTATCAATGCAGGTGACATTGGACTTGATATAAACCCCTCTGCTCCTGTTTATGTATTTCCTAATGCAGGCAGTTATGTCGGGGGGGACATTATTGCAGGAATTATGGCCTCCGGTATGTTCGAGTCCGAGGAGCTGTCTGTCCTTATAGATGTAGGCACCAATGCAGAGGTTGTGGTCGGTAATAAGGAATGGCTTCTGGTCGGTGCAGGTGCAGCCGGCCCGGCCCTTGAAGAGGGGATCGCCGGCATCGGCAAAAGGGCAGAAAGCGGCATTGTATATGATGTTGAGATAACCCGGGGTGAATTTATATGCAGGACATTCAATGATGCTTTGCCTGAAGGCATATGCGGTTCAGGGATGGTCAGTCTGATATATGAGATGTACTCTGCCGGGATGATCGGCAATGACGGTATGCTCGACCCGGAAAATGAAAATATGAGTGAGATGGACGGGAACAGGATATTTACCCTGCCTTGTGCATCTGTTGGAGGACTGGCGATAAAGCAGACGGAGATAGATAACTTCCTCAGGTCAAAGGCCGCCATGTTCACACTGCTGCTTGTCCTGCTGAGGTCTGTGGGCCTGAAGTTCGGTGATGTAAAGAAGGTGTATGTTGCCGGGGCCCTTGGTAACGGGATAGACGCAAAAAAGGCGGCGGGTATAGGAATGCTTCCTGCGTGGCCGCCTGATATCATCGTCCCGATAGGCAATGCATCCCTTAAAGGCGCGGGCATGGTTCTGCACAACAGCGCATTGACAGACATGGAAGATACTTTAATTGCTGCGATAACATATAAGCATATGCATGATGACCCTGAGTTTATGAAGGAGTTCAGGGGCGCGATATTCCTTCCGCATACCAATCCGGAAATGCTGAAAGTGGATATGTTATGAAGCGGGACAGTGGTGAGGTTTTTACTTCCTGACTTTCACGCTTTCGAACTTTTCACTCTCAATTTTGCTTCGATAAAATCCTTGTGTGAGACATAAAGCAGGTCAGCGATCTTGCGGACCATATATTCTTCATACTTGTCCAGTATCCCGTCTGTATAAGCGACTTCCCATAAATACTCTATCACCTTAAGCTTCTGGCCGTAGCTGAAGCCTTTGTTCATAAGGGAGGTAAATTCAAAGTAGCCTGTGGACTCCCATATCTTGTCTTCGGCAAGTTTTAATATATCGTGTACTTCGTCAGATGTAAGGCCGAATTTGGAGCACATGGAGTTCATTACCGTTTGTTTCTCTTCCTCGCTTATCTCAGAATCCGCACGCATCATCTCTATCAGAAGCGCGGCTGTAGCAATATAAAGAGAATGCTCTGATACTTCAGTGGAAGCGGCAGAGGACGGGATTATGTTCTTTTTGAAGAAGTCCTTGATCAAATTTACCATGTTTTTATTTGTCTGACTTTCTTGAAATGCTGCGGGCAATTAATGCCGGGATTATTTTACGGGGGTGTATTACACACCCCCGCTATATTTTAAGAAGCAGTGTTAACTGATGTCTCAATTATATAAGGAACGAGGCCGAATTTTTTTATCAGGTCTTTCTTTAAAGCCTCAGCTTCCTGACGGTTATTGAGTCCGGGGACTCTGACTTTGTTAAAGTTAGTGCCTTTTTCAATGTAGGCGTATATGAAATGAGACTTAAGCTTTTCCAGTATCTCTTCAGCATATGCGATATTTTTGTATGCGCCGACCTGCAGCATGAACCGGTTGTCGGTGTCGGAAATGGCCTTCTGCACAGCTGTGTTGTAGAGTTTATCAGCTGTCTGCGGGTCAATTCCTTTGAGGGTCTTGTACTCTTCAAAGGCAGCCTTCCGGTCATTTACCATTAAATAGGTTGCGCCGAGATTGTAATGCACTATCACATAATCTGACCTGATTATCCTGGCGGCATTTTTATATGACTCAATAGCTTCCATGTACTGGCCTTCGTTGCTGTATGCGACTCCAAGTTTGAAATAGACGCTCGGATCATCATGATCTGCGGCGTCCGCTCCTTTTTCGGATTCATCGGAAGCCATGTCTTCAACGGGTTCACCTAATATGATATCAGGTTCTTCAACTGCTTCTTCGTATACCGGTGCGGCATCAGCCATATCTTCAGCAGGTTCCATCACCTCTGATTCAATGGTTTCTGTTTCTTCTGGTTCACTTGGTACTACCAGTTGAGGTTCTGATGTATGGGTCTGCTGTCCGTTCTTGGCTGCTTTACAAGAGAATAATAAAGGCATGGACAAAATCAATACAAATAATATTTTTTTTACCATACGGGCTTCTCCTTTTTTTTTATTTGCAATAGCATACCATAATAATTGAGGTATATGTAAACATTTTAATATGTTACAAGCTATATATTAAAATCTGATCATGTCATAAGTTTTGCTATCTTGAATTATTGTAAATGAAAGAAGTATTATTAAACTCAATGTGATTACTGTATCTAAAAAACCAAAAGGAGTTACTTTTCTATGAAAATGAAAACAATGCTGTTTACCCTTATATTGACTTTAATCGTGGGTAGTGCTTTTGCTGATTCACTTAAACTGCCGGGTCTGCATGGATCCGATCAAGAGGCCGGATCAGGTGAGTCTGTTTCTCTTATAGCGGGCAAGGTTGTCGAGACTATGGACAGCGGCGGATATTCTTATGTGAAACTTGAAAATAACGGCAAAAGTACATGGCTGGCCGTCCCTAAAATGAAAATTACAGTGGGGCAGGAAGCTTCTTTTCTCCCCGGCGCGGTCATGCATGACTTTAATAGTAAGACGCTCAATAGAACATTCGATACGATTATCTTTTCGAGCGGCCCTGCCGCAGGCTCTGCCGCAGTGACCGATTACGGCTCTCCGCACGGAGG
This sequence comes from uncultured bacterium, assembly GCA_965603765.1. GTDB lineage: Bacteria > Nitrospirota > Thermodesulfovibrionia > UBA6902 > UBA6902 > CBFDEG01. Next base: position 7,307 of record CBFDEG010000001.1, read on the forward strand.
CATGGTTCCTGCTCCTGATGTGGAAATTATAAAGGTCGAAAAGGCATCAGGCACGAATGCATATACAGTTGCTGAGCTTCATGAAAATATGGACAAGCTTGATAATAAGAAGATCACCGTCAAGGGGCAGGTTGTAAAGGTCTCCCCGAGTATCATGAAAAAGAACTGGGTGCATATCCAGGACGGAAGCGGCAGCGCAGCAAAAGGTAATAGTAAGATCATAGTGACTACCCAGGACCTCCCGAGTGTGGGCGATGTTGTGACAGCAAATGGTATTCTTTACAAGGATAAGGATTTTGGGTATGGTTATAAGTATTCAGTAATTGTTGAGGAAGGCAGTATCACTAAATAGATCATGCAGGGGCAATTCATGAATTGCCCCTGTTTTTTCCCCTGGCATTAATGTCCGTAACCCCAATAAGCTTTACGGACTTGTTCTTCGATGATTGTCCCGAGATAATTTCCACATCCTTTTTGCGTATCCCGAATTCTTTTGCAAGGACCTCAGTGAGCTCTTTGTTCGCCTTTCCCTCTACTGGAGGAGATGTGAGCTTTACTTTGAGCGCATCACCGTAAGGGCCGATTATTCCTGACTTTGATGAACGAGGTTCGACTTTAATATTAATGATCAGATGTACTTTTGCTTTTTGCGGGTCTTTGCTCATCAGTTAATTGTTCCGACTGTTTCAGCCGTTTGAACGGGCTGTTCAAGATAAAACCACATCCATTTTAATAACATTTTTTATAGGTGAATAACTGCCTATCGCAAGCAGTGTTCCGTCAGATGATCGTATCCTTATACCGGGGGCATTTTTTATTTCATAGCTGATGCCCATGCTTATACTTAATTTGATGGGGTTGCCGTGTATTATGCCTTTAATGTGTGAACTGTCGACTATGAATTCGGGCAGCCAGGACATTGCTTCATCCATTGTGTATATCCCTTTTTCTGCGGGTCCGCCCTGACTGATGTCCTGCAGCTCTTCGAATGTAAGGCTGTTTGAAATGCTGAAATGTCCGATAGCAGTTCTCTTGAGTTCGGTCATGTGCGCTCCTGTACCCAGTCTGCTGCCGATATCGTGGCATAATGTCCTGATGTAGGTCCCTTTAGAACATTTTGTCCTGAAGCTGATATACGGGAGGCTGATATCCAGAAGTTCAAGTTCGTATATAGTTATTTCCCTTGATTTCCGTTCGATCTCAATGCCTTCTCTTGCATACTTGTAAAGGGACCTTCCTTTGTGCTTTAGCGCGGAGAACATCGGTGGGTGCTGAAGGATAGTTCCCTTAAATGACATCATCGCGTCTTTTATGGAGTCTTCGCTGACATTGATGTCCTGATTTGTTGAAATAACAGTCCCGGTTGAATCCTGAGTGTCCGTGGCTTCCCCGAGTTTCATTACAGCCCTGTACTCTTTGTCGAGGTCTGTGGAATATGATGCGAGCCTTGTTGCCTTGTTAATACAGACCAGGAGAAGGCCTGTTGCCATCGGATCGAGTGTGCCGGTATGGCCGGCTTTCTTGACGTTCAGTATCTTTTTTACCTTTGAAACAGCCTGCTGTGATGTTATGCCTTCCGGCTTGTTGATGCTAACTATTATATCCATAAATTAGATGTTGAAATTACAAAAAACAAATCACAAATTTCAAATAAATACCAAAATACAAGCACCAAAGTTAAGAGTCTTTAGTTTGGGATTTGTTGTTTGAGATTTATTTATTATTTGGTACTTGTGTTTTGGTATTTAATAGTATTTCTTTTTTGATGGCTTTAAAAACTTTCCCCTGTACTTCCTTTAAGGTGCCTTTCACGCTGCACCCTGCTGCTGCGACATGTCCGCCGCCGCCGAAGTAGTTTGCCACCTTCTGTACATTTACCATGCCTTTTGAGCGGAGGCTGAGCTTGTAGGACCTTTCACCGTTCTGTCTGAAGAATATGGCGACCTCAACACCCTTGATCTTCCTGGGATAGTCCACAAAGCCTTCGGAATCCTGAGAAGTGGTGTCAGTGTTCCTGATCATATTATTGCTGGTGGATATCCAGGCGATGCCGTTCTTTTTTTCCAGCGTTGCGAGTGACAGCCCCAGAAGTTTCATGGATCTGTAAGGAACATTTTCATGAAGTTCCTTTGATATTTCCCACGGGCTTGCCCCTGCCTCAACAAGTTTGGCTGATATGCTGAGAGATTCGGGTGAAACATTAGAGTATCTGAAGCCTCCTGTATCAACCAGTATTGAGGTATAAAGGCTCGTAGCAATGCTTTTATCTATAGGGACCTTAAGCGAGGTCAATGTTTTAAAAATGAGGACACCTGCGGCCGCAGCCCCGGTGTCGATATGACATGCTGCAAGTGAGCGGTAGAATGCTGATTCCCCTGAATCGGAAGGGAGTACATGATGGTCAATGATAGCTGTTTTTTCAGCATTGAAGCTTTCAAAGCCTGTCCTGTTTATATCGTTACAGTCAATTAATAACACCACATCAAACTTTTTGCGCGGGGGCTTCTGTTTTACTATTTTTGATGACGGGAGGAACTTCAGGTTTTCAGGTACGCCGTCTTTGCTCAGGACGCATATGCTCTTGCCGAGTTTTTTAAGCCCGAGCCCAAGTGCAAGACATGAGCCGATAGAGTCACCTTCAGGGTTTATGTGTCCGACCAGCAGGAAAGAATGGTTTTCCTTGATAACCTTTAAAAGCTTAGAAGAGATCTTCGTCTTCGTCATATGATGTCCTTTCGGTATTAATGTCATCAAGGATTTTATCCATCTTACGACCGTATAACACTGCATCATCGATCTGGAATGTAAGGGTTGGAAGGAATTTTATTTTGATCCTTTTACAGAGCTCTCCTTTTATGAAGGACTTGGATTCGTTGAGTTTTCTTACTGTTTTTTCATTGTCTTCTGTGTTGAGCACAGTTATATATATTACAGCGTTTCTGAGGTCATCACTTAGCTTTGCGCCGGTAACAGTCACAAAACCGAGGGTTTTGTGCTTTATTTTATTCATAATAATGTCAGCGACTTCTTCTTTTATAAGGTCGCCAACCCGTACAGAGCGTTTATAGGGGCGCATATTAAGGTCCTTTGCCGGTTTGAGATTCGGGTATTGTTTAAATTGAGTATATTATAACATTTCTATGGTTGCGTCTATTAATTCCACGGAATGGGTGTTCAGAACAAGATTGCGTATCTTTTCAAAGACACTGTTTATGATGATCGTTTCATTTGCAACATATGCAATGCCGATTATGCTTCTCTGCCACAGCTCCTGCGCGTCAACCTCAGAGACCGACACATTGAACTTGTTTCGGGTGCGTTCTATCAGGCTCTTTATAACAAGACGTTTTTCCTTGAGGGAATTTGCCCCGTGTATATGCAGGTCGAGGGTAAGTAGTCCGACTATCATCGGTTATATTCTGATGGAACAAGCGGCTATTCCAGTTTGCCGGCCACTTCTTCCTTTATATAATTTTCTATTATGTCCCCGGCCTTAAGGTCATTGAAATTCTCCACCATTATGCCGCACTCAAAGCCTGCAAGGACCTCTTTTGTATCTTCCTTGAAACGTTTAAGGGAGGATAATTTGCTTTCGTAAATGACTACATTGTCCCTTATGACACGTGCTCCGAGACTTGACCTTGTCATCTTGCCGTCAAGAACATGGCAGCCTGCAATGGTGCCGAGCCTTGATATGTAAAAAAGGTCACGAACCTCAGCACGTCCTATTACCTTTTCTGAGATGGTCGGCGCAAGGAGTCCTTCAAGCGCTTTTTTAACATCCTCGATGGCTTCATAGATGATATTGTAGAGCCTGACATCAACACCTTCTTTTTCTATAAGAGAGGATGCCTTGGCATCAGGGCGGATATTGAAGCCGATTATGATGGCGTTCGATGCGGCTGCGAGCATAACGTCTGATTCGTTGATACCGCCGGCCCCTGTATGTATCACATTGACCTTTACCTCTTCATGGGTGATCTTTGTGAGTGCGTCCCTGACGGCTTCCACGGATCCCTGAACGTCTGCTTTTATAATAATGTTCAGGTCCTTTATCTCCCCTTCCTTTACCTTTTCAAAAAGGTTTTCAAGGGTGATCTTTGACCTCTTGGCTGCTGCAGCGGTCTTCTGTTTCTGGAGCCTGTTCGCGGCTATCTGCCGTGCTTTTCTTTCATCTTCCATGACCACAAAAATGTCACCTGCCTGCGGTACGGACGGGAAGCCTATGACCTCAACAGGGGTTGACGGGCCGGCTGTATTGATCTTCCTGCCGGTGTCGTCTATTAATGCCCTGACCTTGCCGGATACAGTGCCCACAAGGAAATGGTCACCGGCTTTGAGGCTGCCTGAATTAACAAGTACAGTGCCTACAGGGCCTCTGCCTTTATCAAGTTTTGCCTCAACTATTGTCCCTTTTGCAGCCCTGTCAGGGTCTGCTTTCAGTTCCATCATGTCTGCCTGCATTAGTATCATTTCGAGAAGGTGCTCAATGCCGGTCTTCTCTTTTGCAGAGACTTCAACAAATATGTTCTGGCCGCCCCAATCCTCCGGCACTACCTCATGCTGGGAGAGCTCTGTCTTGACCCGCTCGATGTTTGCGCCGGGTTTGTCTATTTTATTGACAGCTACGATTATAGAAACTTTTGCGGCCTTTGCGTGGTCTATTGCCTCTATGGTTTGGGGCATGACACTGTCATCAGCGGCAACAACAAGTACTACGATGTCTGTTACCTTTGCGCCCCTGGCCCTCATTATGGTGAAAGCCTCATGGCCCGGGGTATCAAGGAATGTTATCTCTTTATCTTTCAGTTTTACTTTATATGCACCGATATGCTGGGTTATTCCGCCTGCCTCGGTCTCGGTCACCTTTGTTTCCCTGATAGCATCAAGGAGTGTTGTTTTACCATGGTCAACATGTCCCATAATGGTAACGATGGGGGGACGGTGTTTGAGCTTTGATGCATCTATCTCTGCTTCATCCATGACCGCTTCTTCGTCTTCAACCTGTACCATTTCTATCTTGAGGTCAAATGCTTCAGCGATTATCTGTGCAGCATCATTATCTACCGGCTGGTTTATGGTCGGCATGTAGCCGAGTTCCATGAACTTCTTTATTACATCATTCAGCTTCTGGCCGATCAATTCTGCAAATTCCTTGACAGTGGAGCCTTCTTCAAACTTCAGTATCCGCTTTCTCGGCTGGGTGGCGGCTGCCTGTGCATCAACAGGCTCGTCTGACTTTTTGACAGGGGCTTTTTTGTCCTGTCTCTTGGTAAACCTTGATTTGAAATCAGGCCCTTTTTTAGCGCCCTCGATCCTTCTTATGGAGTCAAATGCCCTCTGCATACCGGGCTTATTCTTGAGTTTTGAAAGATTTTCCCGTTCTGCTTCTTTGGATTTTTCAGCAACAGGAGCTGCTGGTTCAGCTTTTGCTGTTACAGCTTCTACTGGTTTTGGTGCTGCTTCCTCTTTAGCAGGTGTTTCTGCCGGTGCGTCTTTAACAGGAGCGGGAGCGGGTACTTCCTCTTTTATAGCAACTTCCGGTTTTGGTGCCGGGATCGGTTTTTTCTTTATTGGAGGCGCACTTGTCTTTTTGCCTTTAGAAAATAATTCTATAAGCTTTTTAACTACATCGTCATCTATTTTTGACATGTGGGACTTCACCTGTATCCCCATGCCCGCAAGTCTTGCTATTATTTCCTTGCTGCTTACATCTATTTGTCTGGATAATTCGTATATTCTCATTATGTTCTCTTTCAGAAAACCCTTTATTTGCTCAGTTTGCGCTGTTCTATTATCATTCAGTGTGAGCTTGTAAGTTTGTCAGGATTAATGTTATCATAACCTCTCTTTTTAAAGCAAACCCGGATGTTCTTATTAACAAAAGGATTTCTGAGTTGAGAGAAATGATAACAGGAGCCGCTGCAGTATCTCGGTCTTCGATATGTGTTATAGAATAAGTTAATTTTGGAGGAAAAGCAAATGGCAGAGTGTCAAGTATGTGGAAAAAAGAGAACTTCAGGCAATAATGTGAGTCATGCAAACAATAGGACCAAACGTCTTTTCTTGCCTAATCTTCAGAGAATAAGAGTACAGACTGATCAGGGAACAAAAAAGCAGCATGTCTGCACAAGATGTATCCGTTCCGGTAAGGTCAAAAAAGCTATATAGATTTTTTAATGTTTCAGCCGTTTAAACTGCATTTACGGTTCATACGGCTGGAGCTTCAGCTTCTTTAACTTCAATTATGCCGTCAGTCAGATATGCAGCCTCTCAATGATGTTCTGAAAAAATTTGTCAGGGAACACGGTCTCGAAGGCGGAGCAGTGCTCAATGCGCTCGCTAATCATTGGGCCGGGATCGTAGGGGAGGGTATTGCAGCCCATACATATCCCGAGACAGTAAGAAACGGAACCATCACCCTCATTGTAGACAGTCCCCAATGGATGCACCACCTCGGTTTTTACAAACAAGAGATAATCGATAAACTTGCCCAATATGACGTGAAGGACGTGCGTTTCAGACATGGAAGGCTTCCTGAAAAAAGGAGATCTGCTGTTCGTGAAGAAGTGCAGGACATCGAACTTTCTGATGACGACCGTACATATATAGATAATACCCTGAAGAACGTAGATGATGATGAGCTGAAAAAGACATTCGAAAAGCTTATTTCTCACGGGCTTACGAGGGGTAAGAAGGAAAGCGAATAAGTGGGGAATAATAGAAAGACAAAGGCAGGATCCTTCGCTATACTCAGGATGCCGATGTTGGAAGGGGTATGTAGTGGAGTATAAATAAAAAAGGGGCATCCGTATTGGATGCCCCGGTGTATTATCTGTAATTTAAACCTTAGGCTGATTCAGCCTGTTTTTTGTAGATAAGGAGAGGTTTTTCTTTTCTGTTCACAGCCTCTTCGGTTATCATGCATTCTTCTATGTTCTCCTCTGACGGGACCTCGTACATGATATCGAGCATTACCTCTTCCAGTATAGCCCTCAGTCCGCGCGCTCCTGTTTTGCGTTTTAGAGCTTCTTTTGCGATCGCTTTGTAAGCGCTATCCGTGAACTTCAGGTTAACATTGTCAAATGAGAGCAGTTTCTGGTACTGCTTTATAAGAGCATTCTTCGGCTCTGTCAATATCCTTATGAGCGCTGATTCGGTGAGTTCCTTGAGTGTGGCCATAACAGGCAGGCGGCCTATGAATTCCGGTATGAGCCCGTATTTTATCAGGTCCTGGGGCTGTACCATTTTAAAGATCTCCCCTAATTTTTTCACGCTTTTCTTCATTGGTTTGGAACCGAAGCCGACCACTTTTTTGCCGAGCCTGTTCTCGACCACTTTTTCGAGTCCGACAAACGCGCCGCCGCAGATAAACAGGATATTCGTTGTATTTACCTGTATGAACTCCTGCTGGGGGTGTTTCCGTCCGCCCTGCGGGGGTATGTTTGCGACAGTGCCTTCGATTATCTTTAAGAGCGCCTGCTGGACACCTTCACCCGAGACATCTCTTGTGATAGAGACATTTTCGGTCTTACGGCTTATCTTGTCTATCTCATCGATATAGATGATACCGCGCTGTGCCTTTTCCACATCATAGTCAGCGGCCTGAAGGAGCTTGAGTATGATGTTTTCGACATCTTCACCTACATAGCCGGCTTCCGTAAGGGTCGTGGCGTCAGCGATCGTGAACGGCACATCAAGTGTCCTTGCGAGTGTCTGCGCAAGTATTGTCTTTCCTGTTCCTGTCGGTCCTATGAGGATGATGTTGCTTTTCTGGAGCTCGACATCGGATTTGTCAGGGTTGTTTATTCTCTTGTAGTGGTTATGCACTGCAACAGAGAGGATCTTTTTGGCCTCTTCCTGCTCTATGACGTAGTCATCAAGGACCTTCTTTATTTCTTTTGGTGTGGGGAGTTTCTTTGATACACTGACATCAATTGATGTATCGAACTCTTCGTCCATTATCTCATTGCAGAGGTTTACGCATTCATTGCAGATATATACGGTCGGGCCTGCAATAAGTTTTTTTACTTCTCTCTGGCCTTTGCCGCAAAAAGAGCATTTCAGAGATGTGTTGTTATCATTTGTTGTTTTTTCGCTCATATTCGTTCCATTACTCTTTTAATGTTTTTATTACATCATCAATGATGCCGTATTCTTTTGCTTCCTGTCCTGACATGAAGTAGTCTCTTTCCGTGTCTTCCTCGATCTTTCCGATTTTTTGTCCTGTATGGTTTACAAGTATTCCGTTAAGGGTGTCCCTCAGTTTAAGTATCTCCTTGGCATGGATCGCAATGTCTGTTGCCTGCCCCTGGAAGCCCCCCATCGGCTGGTGTATCATCACGCGTGAATGCGGGAGGACAAACCGTTTGCCTTTTGTGCCGGCTGTGAGCAGGAGAGCGCCCATGCTGGCCGCCTGCCCAATGCAGTACGTCCCGATGTCCGGCTTGATATACTGCATGGTGTCGTAGATCGCAAGTCCCGAGGAGACAACGCCTCCAGGAGAGTTTATGTATATATGAATGTCCTTTTCAGGGTCCTCTGTCTGGAGGAACAGGAGCTGTGCGATAACTGTATTTGCCATGAGATCATCTATGGCTGAGCCGATAAAGATGATCCTGTCCTTAAGCAGGCGGGAGTAGATGTCGTATGCTCTTTCGCCCCTGCCTGTCTGTTCTATTACCATTGGAATTAAACTCATATACACTCCTTAATATTTAATTGTACCGTATCAGGCAGTTCGGGACTGCTACGATTTTTTCTCAATAGTTGATTTTTCCAGTACATATTCAAGCACCTTGTCAGCAAAGAGCCTGCTTCTCAGCGCGTCTATCGAGCCTTCTCTTGCAGCATAGAGCTTTGTGACCTCTTCAGGCTTAAGGTTGTTACGAACCGCTATTTCATCAATGGCTACTTTAATATCATCGTCATTGACCTCTACCTTTTCCTGTTTGCCGATGGTCTCGATCAGGAGAACGCTTTTGACGTTTTCTCTGGCTGATTTTTCGTTCTCTGTTCTAATGTCTTCATCGGACTTCAGAGGTTCGCCATTTTTCATGGCTGTTTCTTTGGCATTTTCGATGATTGACTTAAGCTCGCCTTCGACCATTGTTTCCGGTACATCAAAGTCATACTTCTTGATCAGCGCGTCCAGTATCACTTTTTTATGCTGGAGGTTTATCTCGCCTTCTTTTCTTTTTACGAGGTTCTCACGGATGGCTTCTTTGAGCTTTTCCATGGTATCAAAACCGGCCTCTTTTGCAAATTCGTCATCAAGGGGAGGAAGGTTCTTCTTCTTGGCCTCTTTTACGGTGATCTTGAAGACAGCTGTTTTTCCTGCGAGTTCCTTGTTCTGGAAATCAGCTTCGAAATCAAGGCTTACTTCTGCGGTATCGCCCTTTTTCTTGCCCATCAGGGCATCTGTGAACTCTTTAGGCATTGATTCCGAACCCAGGACAAAAGGAAATTCTTTATTTGTAAGTTCTTCTCTTGGTTCATCGTCTATAAAGGCATCGCTGTCCATTACAGCCATGTCCTCTTCTTTGAGAGCTTCATCTGTTGCAGAATATAAGGCCCTGCTTTCCTGCATTGAGCTTATGGACCTGTCCAGGTCAGCCTCATCAATACCGGCATCTATTGCTTCGAGCTTAATGCCTTCAAAGTCAACTTTTCCGATAACAGGCTTGATCTCAACTGTAACAGAGAAGTTGAGCTCTTCCCCTGGCTTGAGAACTACCTGGTCCTCGATGTCAGGGTAGGTCACAGGCTCGATATCTGCCTCTTTTATCGCCTCCATGTAAAAGCGGGGCACAACACGCTCAATGATCTGGGCCTCTACATTCTTGCCGAACTTTTTAACGAGTATCGACTGCGGCACCTTGCCGGGCCTGAACCCGGGTATTTTCGCGGTGGCTTTCAGTTCATTATAGGCAGTATCTGTTTCAGACTGTATAATTTCCTTAGGCACATTGATGTTAAGTTTTCTTTTTGTTGGTGAAAGTTCTTCTATTCCCTGTAGCATACACACCTCTATAAGTATTTGATTTTCGATATAATCTTAGAATTATACCAGTTATTTGTCAATTTATCAGCTTAGTATGGAATGACTACATCGTATTCGGTCAGCATGGCGGCGATATCTTCCGTTTTTTTCTGTTCGAACGGATTGTCGGGGCAATTCGAAAATATCCTGGCCTTAAGGTCTGAGAGCATCTCAAGGTTTACGGACATATCATAATCTGTTTCGAGCTTTTTATCCATTATGAATACATCTACGGCATCATTGGCAAGAGTGGCGCCTACGGCCATTCTGAAGGCCTCGTCTTTTCTGTCACGTATCAGTATTGCTATCTTTTTTGCCATAGTATTCAGATCCAGCAGGTTATTATGCATTATCAGTGCATTGTTATATTATAATGGTAAACGGTCCTAAAATGAACAGCATGGAAGAAAAATTTATATCAGTCGTGATCCCGAACTTCAATAAGGCATCTACTATAGGTAAATGTCTTGAGGCCGCGTTTGCCTCAAAGTACGGCAGATTCGAGGTCATCGTTGTTGATGACAACTCGGATGACGGCTCAATTGAGCTGATAAAAAAGTATCCCTGCAGGCTTATCAGTCTTAAAGAACGTTCAGGGGCATCAAAGGCAAGAAACACCGGGGCCCTGAATGCCAAAGGCGAGGTCATATTTTTTACGGATTCAGACTGCCTGCTTCAGCAGGAGACGCTTGGTATCATAAACAGGGCAATGTCATCAGCGGGGACGGAGACCGTTGTGGGCGGAACTTACACAAGGGTCCCGTATGATAAGGGTTTTTTCAATATGTTCCAGTCGGTCTTTGTGAACTACTCTGAGACCAAGAATGCCGGGGACCCTGATTATATTGCTGCCCATGCAATGGCAATTTACACCGAAACATTCAGAAAACATCGGGGGTTCCCTGAGGTCTTTATGCCTATCATAGAAGATGTCGAGTACAGCCACATGCTCAAAAGGTCGGGCTGCAGACTTGTTATGGAGCCTGATATCCAGGTAAGGCATATATTCGGCTTCTCATTTGTTTCATCCCTTGTGAACGCTTACAGGAAGAGTTCCTACTGGAATATGTATTCGCTTGTTAATAAAGATGTTTTCAGAGATTCAGGTTCTGCCTCGATAGAGCTTAAGACCAATGTGGCCTCACTTCTTCTGCTCCTTATATTAATGACAGCATGGGCGGTGATCGGGCAGTCTGCTTTCATGTTTCTGTCGATAGCAGTGTTCTGCCTGAATATAATCGTCAATTTCAGGTTTCTAAAGATGTTCTTTGAGACAAAAGGGGGCATGTTCGGTGTAATGGCCTCTCTCTATTACATATTCTGCTATCCAGTACCGATAGGCCTTGCAACTGTAACAGCGCTTATGAAATATCTGTTCAGGAAAAAAGATATTATCGTGCCCGGATTTGACAGGGGAAGGCCATGAACCCTGAGCGCTAAAAATATGTCATATTCTCCATTTTCCCATATAGGCTCTATCTTGTGGAAGCGCCGTCCCATACATCTCACGCTTTTTCTGACCAGCAGGTGCAACTCAAAATGCGGGTTCTGTTTTTACCGGACAGAAGATAATGCGGAGAAAGAGGGCATTGCTGAAATATCGCTAGAAGAGATACGGAAAATATCCGGCTCAATGGGCAGACTCCTGTGGCTCGCGCTTTCAGGCGGGGAGATATTTCTGAGGAACGATCTGGCTGAGATAGTAAAGGTGTTTTATAAGCAGAACAGCCCGTCCATCATTCTCCTTCCGACCAATGGTCTGCTTACAGATTTGATCAAAGAGAGGGTGGAGGAAGTCCTTCGGTCATGTCCCCAAAGCACGGTTGCGGTAAAGCTCTCACTGGATGGTGATGAAGAACTCCATGACAGACTGAGGGGAGTGAAGGGGGGATTCAGCAAGACGCTTGAGACATACAATGCGCTCGGCGGTCTGCTCAATAAATATCCCAACTTTGAACTCGGCATCAATACGGTTTTCTGCTCCGAAAATCAGGATAGCATGGACTGGATCATTGATTTCGTTAACGGGCTTGACAGGATAAAGACCCATACCGTATCGCTAATGAGGGACGCTTTTTCTGATAAGGAGCATAAGGGTATTGATATGGCCAAATACTATAAGACCATCGAAACGCTTGCTTTAAATTCCAGGGAAAGAGCATCGGCCATGTATAGTTTCAGGGGAGCGGGGCTTAAGGCCGCGCAGGACATTCTGCAGCGCCGTATAATATATGAGACCGTGCAGGAGCAGAAACAGATAATTCCGTGTTATGCGGGCAGACTGAATATTGTTATCACTGAAAAAGGCGATGTCTATCCGTGCGAATCATTTTCAATGAAGATAGGCAATGTGAGACAGGCAGGGTATAATGTCAATAAGATATTAAAGTCAGGGCCTGCTCACAAGGTTATCTGCTCCATCAGATCGGGCAGATGCTGTTGCACTCACGAATGTTATATGATGACGAATATTCTTTTTAACCCGCGAATGTACCCTGAGTTGCTGAAAGAGTATATGAAGTTGTAAATTATTATTTAAGAAAGCTGTTAAAGTACCGTTTTAATAATAAACACCTATTTTCTACGTATTGAAAGGCTGAAACTTTATGAATAATGACCTGTCCGTAGTTGTACTTGCCGCAGGGCTCGGGACAAGGATGAAGTCTGACCTGCCCAAGGTGCTCCATGAAGCGCTGGGGCGGCCCATGCTGCGCTATACGCTTGATGCTGTTGAAAAACTGAAGCCCTCAAAGACGGTCGTTGTCGTCGGGAATGGCGCGGATAAAGTAAAGGAACATGTTGCTGACGACCGGCTCACCTTTGTAGTGCAGGAGAAGCTCCTCGGTACCGGTGATGCTCTGCTTACTGCAAGGAAAGAGATAAAAAAGGGCATGGTCCTTGTTCTTAACGGAGATTGTCCCCTTATTACTCCAGAGACACTAAGGACATTTATCTCAAAACATAAACGCAATAAAAATGTGCTTTCCTTCCTCTCATTTAAGGATGATACAATGTCTGGCTACGGCAGGATAATCCGGGATGAAGGGGGAGCAGTAAAGGGCATAGTTGAAGACAAACATGCCACCCCTGAGCAAAGGGCCTCCTGCAATGAGCTCAATGGCGGGGTGTATCTTATGGAGAGCAGTCTGCTCAATTCTCTTGACAGTATAAAGAAGAACAGCTCTTCCGGTGAGTACTATCTTACTGATATAGTTGATATGGTCTCCAGGGCCGGAAAAAAACTGGATGCTTATCAATGTCCTTCAGAAGAGATATGCGGTGTCAATAACAGGGCGGAACTCTTTGAGGTGTCTGATATCCTGAGAGTAAGGGTTGTCTCAAAATGGATGGAGAAGGGAGTCACTTTTATTGACCCTTACGCGTCATTTGTCCATGTAACTGCTTCAATAGGCAGGGACACGGTTATATATCCCAATACATATATAGAAGGCAACACCGTGATAGGGAAAAATTGCGTGATACTGCCGGGAGTGCGTGTATGTGACAGCAGGATAGGCGACGGCGTTACAATAAAGGACAATACATTAATAGAGGAAAGCAGGATTGCGCGCGGGGCTGTTATCGGACCGTTCGCTCACCTGAGGCCCGGCAGCAATATAGGCAGCAGGGCGAAGATAGGGAATTTTGTAGAAATTAAAAAATCCAATATAGGTGAAGGCTCAAAGGCATCCCATCTGTCATATATCGGGGACGCGGATGTTGGGAAGGACGTCAATATCGGCGCAGGCACCATAACCTGCAATTATGACGGAAAGAACAAATCCAGGACCGTGATAGAGTCCGGAGTATTTATAGGCAGTGACACTCAGCTGGTTGCGCCGGTGAAGGTTAAAAAAGGGGCATATGTTGCGGCAGGCGCAACGGTGACAAAGGATGTGCCTGAAGGGGCGCTTGCGATAAGCAGGTCAAAACAGGTGAACCTTTTGGGATGGGTCAAAAATAAGGCAGGGAAGAAGTTTGAAGAAAAGAAATAATCAAGGGGGGCTGGCGGTCATGCCGCTGCATTGAATTATGTGTGGAATAATCGGCTACTTAGGCAGGAAAAACGCTGTACCAATACTTATCGAGGGGCTTAAAAAACTTGAGTACCGCGGATATGATTCTGCGGGCATATCGTTTCTTAAAGACAGCAAGATAGAGGTCAGGCGCTGTGCCGGAAAAATAAATATTCTTGAGAGTTCGATCTGTGATGAAAATCTGTCAAGTCATGTAGGTGTCGGCCATACAAGGTGGGCGACACATGGAAAGCCTACACAGGTAAATGCCCATCCTCACAGGGCCGGCGGTATTGTTGTTGTCCATAACGGTATTATAGAAAATTACTTTGAACTCAGAGAGATGCTTAAGAAGAAAGGCCATGTCTTCACTTCTGAGACAGACACTGAGGTCATCTGCCATCTTATCCTCAGCTATTCAAAGAATGGAACAGCGCTTGAGGAGGCAACTAAAAGTGCATTGAAGGACCTTGAGGGTGCATACGCAATAGGCGTGATATCTGAGGCAGAGCCGGACAGGATAATTGCCGTAAAAAAAGACAGTCCCCTTGTCCTGGGTATCGGGGACGGAGAGTATTTTATTGCATCTGATATACCCGCGTTCCTTAAGTACACAAGGAACGTCATAATCCTTGAAAATGATGAGCTTGCGAGAATAACGCATGACGGTATGGTCATTCGCAATGTGCGCACGAACAGGAATGTGAAGAGAACGCCTGAAAAAATAGAGTGGAGTCCCTCGATGGCTGAAAAGGGAGGGTATGACCACTTCATGCTGAAAGAGATATATGAACAGCCCCGGGCTATCTCTGACACTATCCGGGGGAGGTTCTCGCTTGAAAAGGGCAGTGTGGACCTGAAGGAGTTCGCTCTTACGGCAAATGTACTTAAGAACCTGAACAAGATATTTCTTGTTGCATGCGGAACTTCCTGGCATGCAGCGCTTGTCGGTAAATATATGATAGAAGACATGGTCCGCATTCCGTGTGAAGTGGACATCGCATCCGAGTTCAGGTACAGGAAGCCTATTATCCCGAAGAACAGCCTTATGATAGTGATAACGCAGTCAGGTGAGACTGCGGACACGCTTGCGGCCCAGAGGGAGGCAAAACGGCTTGGAGCCAAAGTGCTTACCATTTGCAATGTTGTCGGCAGTACAACATCGAGGGAGGCGGATGGTGTGTTTTATACACATTCAGGGCCTGAGATAGGAGTTGCGTCAACCAAGGCATTCACAACACAGCTCACAGCGCTCTATCTTTTTTCAATAGCACTTGCAAAGGCAAAAAAGAGCATTACTATTAAGAAGGTAAGAGAGCTGTTCAGCGACCTTCTTCAGCTTCCTGAAAAGGTCGAACAGGCACTCCATCTGAATGAAAGTATAATTAGCATCGCAAAAAAGTTTTGCAAAGCAAAAGATTTCCTTTATCTGGGGAGGGGTATTAACTATCCTATTGCCCTTGAAGGTGCTTTAAAGCTTAAGGAGATATCATATATACATGCGGAGGGATATCCAGCCGGTGAACTGAAGCACGGACCGATCGCCCTTATAGACAGGAAGATGCCTGTCCTTGCTATAGCGCCGAATGACAATGTACTTGAAAAGATACTTTCGAACATGGAGGAAGTAAAGAGCCGGGGAGGTAAGCTCATTGCAGTTGCAACGGAAGGTAACCGCAAGGTGAACTCACGGGCAAAGCATATTCTGTTAGTACCTGAAACGAATTATTACCTCTCCCCTGTATTATTTTGTGTTCCGCTGCATCTGCTTTCATATCACATTGCTGTATTAAGAAAATGCCATGTTGACCAGCCCAGAAATCTTGCAAAAAGCGTCACAGTAGAATAGAACCATTATAAATTATAAAAATTCCATAATAAGAAAACGTTTGCCAGCAACACTTTTTAGGGATAATCTGATATAATTTTAATACTGGTTTGAATAAATACTACTTCCTGTAGTTGAGAGGGTTACTATAACAATTACTTGCTCCATGTTGAGACCTGAATCGCCACACACTACAATTGAGGGGGCTTGATGACAAAACGGATGTTACTGAACGATCTTAATCCTGAGCAGAAAAAAGCTGTGCTCCATACTGATGGACCTTTGCTTGTCCTTGCAGGAGCCGGAAGCGGCAAGACAAAAGTAATCACACATAAATTCGCCTATCTTACATCCTTTGGTAAGGTATCGCCGGAATCAATTCTTGCAATGACCTTTACAAATAAGGCTGCCGGAGAAATGAAGGCAAGGATAGAAGAACTTACCGGCAAGAGTTCCAGAGACCTCTGGGTCGGGACATTTCATTCCCTGTCAGCACGTATCCTCAGAAAAGAGATACATAACCTCGGATACAGTAATAATTTCTGTGTTTATGATGAAAATGATTCGGGCAACCTTGTCCGCTCCATACTTAAGGAGTTTAAGATACATGAAGCCCTTTATAAAGGGATACTTTCAAAAATATCGTTATTGAAGGCATCACTTACCGGCCCGGAGGAGTTCCTTGAGAATGAGGACAGTTATGGGTTTGATGAAAAGTTTGCACGGGTCTATGTCAGGTACCAGGAGGAGCTTAAAAAGAACAATGCCCTCGATTTTGATGATCTGATAATGACAACTGTAAAGCTGTATGAGGAACACCCGGCAATACTGAAGAAGTATCAGAAGGCTTTTGAGTATGTGCTTATTGATGAGTTTCAGGACACAAATATATCACAGTACAGGCTTGCAAAACTTTTTGTTGAAAAACATAAGAATATTTTTGCTGTTGGTGATGATGACCAGAGCATATACAAGTTCAGGGGCGCTGAAATAGGGAATATTCGTAATTTCCAGAAGGACTTCAAAAAGGCGAAGGTCATCAGGCTTGAACAGAATTACAGGTCAACGCAGGGTATTCTTGATGTTGCCGCCAATATAATCGGCAATAGCAGTGAAAGGATATCCAAGAAGCAGTGGACAGACAGAGGTAAGGGCGACAAGGTTTTTTATTGTGTTGCAACAAATGAAAAAGAAGAGGCCAGATATATTGCGCAGTCAATAAAGGAACTTTACCTCAAAGGAAAGTATTCATATAGTGACATTGTGGTCCTGTTCAGGACGAAACAGCAGGCAAAGATAGTTGAAGAGGCCATGATGGAAAATGGCCAGCCATGCCGGATCTTCGGAGGGATTAATTTTTATCAGAGAAAAGAGGTTAAGGACATTATCTCATATCTGAAGGTCATAGCGAACCCTGATGACTCTGTAAGTCTCAAAAGGATCGTCAATGCTCCTCAGAGACAGATTGGCGCTGCCACTGTCACCAGGGTTGAGAATGAGGCCAGAAAGATGGACAAGAGCCTTTACGGTGCTATGAAGTACATTATAAAGAGCAGCAGTTACACTAATTCGCTTAAAGATAAGATAAGCGGTTTTGTGAAATTGCTGGATGCTCTTATTGCTGAAAAGGATAGACCCCTTACAGAGATATTTAAGACTGTCTTTGAAAAGACAGGCTATCTTGAATGGGTGAGTGAAAGAAGGGCTAAAAACCTTCGTGAGCTTGCTGCCAGCGCTGAAGACAGGACGCTTAAAGGTTTTCTTGATGATGCATCTTTGTTCAGCGGTGTTGATGAGGATATTGACGGAGGTAATGCTGTTTCGCTTATGACCCTGCATAGTGCAAAAGGGCTTGAGTTCCCTGTTGTATTTGTTGCGGGTATAGAAGAAGGGCTTATCCCTCATTTCCATGCCATTAAGAACCCTGAAGAGCTTGATGAGGAGCGCAGGCTTTTTTATGTTGGAGTGACAAGGGCGCAGGATATGCTGATAATGTCAGGGGCAAAAAAGAGGAAACTCTATACATCTGTTCAGGAACAGCAGCCGTCCAGGTTTCTTGCTGATATACCTGCTAAATGCTATAAGTCTATTGAAAAACGGCCGAGGGCTGATGCTGTGAATACGGCTTCTGTAAAAGTGCCGGTAGACTTTATGAATACGTCTCCTTTTGCTACCGGTGTGCGAGTGAAACATCCCAAGTGGGGTGTCGGGGTTGTAAGAGACAGTTACGGTGAGACCGATGATGTGAAGGTAATGGTCAACTTTCCGACTGTCGGTATGAAGAGACTCTCCCTGAAGTTTGCAAATCTGGAGAAAATATAGTGGAAATAGATCATGTGGCGCTTCTTGCCAGACTGAAGCTCGATGAAAAAGAAAAAGAGCTTTTTTCCAGGCAGGTCGGCGATGTTATTGAATATATAGATAAGCTTAATGAGCTGGACACAGACGGTATAGAGCCTACGGCCCATGTCTTTCCGATAAAGAATGTCTTCAGGGAGGATGAGCTGAAGGATTCCCTGCCCCGGAACAAGGCACTGCAGAACGCCCCTGAAAAAGAAGACGGTTTTTACAGGGTACCGAAGATTATAGAGTAACGTTCCAAATATCAAATAATAAATTCCAGATAAATTCCAGATTGCGATAACCGAAATGCGGAATATTTGTGATTTTGATAGTATAATATTGATTCTGAATAAGATCTTATTTTAGGAGTAAATTATGTTGAGGTCCATGTTGAGGGCTAAGATACATCAGGCGACCGTTACAGACTCAAATATCCTTTACGAGGGGAGTCTGACCGTGGATACAGCGCTGCTTGATGCTGTCGGTATCAAGCCTTATGAGCAGGTCAGGGTCAGCAACCTGAATAACGGCGAAAGGTTTGAGACCTATATAATCCCCGGTGAGAGGGATTCCGGTGTTATCTGTATCAATGGCGCAGCTGCAAGAAAAGGCATGAAGGGCGATGTTATTATAATCTTTGCCTATTCGCTGTATAATGAGGAAGAGCTTAAGGATTATACCCCTGAGATAATCAGGCTGGATGAGAATAACAGGATAATAAAGTAGGTCTTATCATTTGTTAGAAGTTGTATTATTTTGATGTTACGGCAAGGGAGGTGATTTTATTGCCGGTTGTAAGAGTTAGAGAAAACGAGCCGCTCGAAAAAGTACTTAGAAATTTCAAGAGACAGTGTGATAAAGAAGGAATAATCTCTGATGTTAAAAAGAGAGAGTTCTATGACAAACCAAGCGTGAAAAAGAAGAAAAAAACGATTGCTGCACGAAAAAAAGCAGCTAAAATGACAAGAGGTAAATATAGTGCAGCTAGCTGAGAAACTCTCAAATGACCTTAAGACCGCCCTTAAGTCCGGGGATAAGATCCGCTTAGGCATATTAAGGATGATAAAGTCGGACATTAAGAACAAAGAGATAGAAAAAGGGGCATCTCCCGGAGAGGAAGAGATCCTGGCGATGCTCCGTTCTTTTGTGAAACGTGCAAAGGATTCGATAGAGCAGTTTTCCAATGCAGGCAGGACGGACCTGGCTGAAAAGGAGAAAGCTGAACTTGCCATAATACAGGAGTACCTTCCAAAGCAGATCTCGGAAGATGATATAAGGCAGATAGTTAAAGATGCTGTAGCGGAAACAGGGGCATCCGGCCCCAAAGACATGGGTATGGTCATGAAGGCTGTCATGGGAAAGACAAAAGGTCAGGCTGACGGTAAGCTTGTTAATGGTTTGGTAAAAGAGATACTGGAGAAATAGATGAAACTGAAAAAGCTTTATGAGGCGGTTGTAGCCATAGGCATTGAGGCGGATCCACGGGAAAAGAAAGCTATTCTCAAGACGCTTGATAAAAAGAAGAAGGCTTACAAGGACATGAAGAAGGAGGACAAAGAGTTCTTTGATGTCGAGAGCCTTACCAGTCCGTATGCTGACACAAGGATCCTCAACGGGACCGGAAATGAAGAGATAAAGACCGCGCTTATCGGTATAGATATGGAAGTAGCAGAGATACTCCTTGCAGACAGACTTTCATCAAAGGGAAAGAAAATTGACCTTGTCATTGCCCACCACCCGGAAGGAAAAGCATATGCCAACTTCTATGAAGTGATGAGCATGCAGGCTGATATACTTCATAAGTTCGGTGTTCCCATAAATATTGCGGAGAGCCTTACAGAAAGCAGGATGAAGGATGTCGGCAGAAGGCTTATGCCGGTTAACCATACAAGGGCATCTGATGCGGCAAAGCTTCTCGGCATACCTTTTATGTGCATGCATACACCTGCGGACAATATGGTCGTTGATCACCTGCAGAACCTGTTTGATAAAAAGAAACCGGATACTGTCGGTGATATTATTGATATGCTTAAAGAGATACCTGAATATCAGGAAGCCATGAGAAACAATGCAGGCCCGAACATCATGCTTGGTTCAAAGGACAGGCGCGCCGGAAAGGTCTTTGTTGATATGACAGGAGGCACAGAGGGTTCAAAGGACATATTCAGGAGCCTTGCCAATTCAGGAGTAGGCACTATTGTTGCCATGCACCTGAGTGATGAACACAGGAAGCAGGCTGAAAAGTACCATATTAATGTGGTCATCGCAGGACATATCTCAAGTGATAACCTTGGAATAAACCTGATGCTTGATGAGATCCTGAAAAAGGAAAAGATCAAGTTCATGCCCTGCTCAGGGTTCAGAAGATTTGAAAGAAACAAAAAATAAAGAATAGGCAATAGGTAAGAGGCGATAGGCTATGGGAAAAAGCCCATTGCCCCTTGCCTCTTGCCGGAATTTTTTAATTATGCCTTCCCACGATAATACCCTTGAAGAGATAAAGGACAGGATAGATATTGTTGACCTGATATCCGACTATGTCCTTCTGAAAAAAGCGGGACAGAACTGGAAGGGCCTCTGTCCGTTCCATACTGAAAAATCCCCATCGTTCATGGTCAACCCGGCAAAGCAGATATTCCATTGCTTCGGGTGCGGCAGCGGAGGGGACATCTTCACATTTCTTGTAAAACATGAGAGCCTTACCTTCCCCGAGGCAAAGAGCATCCTTGCGAAAAGAGCAGGGGTCACGATCAAAGAATTCCAGCAATCCGGTTATCAAACAGGGGAGAAGGAACAGCTTCTGAACATACATAAAGAAGCTGTTATGTTTTTTGCTCATAACCTTGCAAATAATCCTGCGGCAAAGGCTTACCTTGAACGCCGGGGTATCGGCATAGAGACACAGAAGGCCTTTTCCCTCGGGTATGCCCCCAAGTCCTGGCATGATCTGCTTCATCATCTCGGGCGCAAAGGTTATAAAAATGATATTGTGCAGAAGGCGGGACTTGCTGTAAAGGGTACAAAGGGGCATTACGATACATTCAGGGACAGGGTAATATTCCCTATATATAATCTTTCGGGTGAGGCAGTTGCATTCGGGGGACGGTCCATTGACGGGTCAGAGCCGAAGTACCTTAATTCTCCTGAGACAATTATATTTAACAAGAGCAGGATCCTTTACGGGATCGACCTTGCCAGGGATGCAATTAAAAAAGAGGGCCGGGCGCTTTTCATGGAGGGATACCTTGATGTGATAACCGCTCATATTCATGGTTTTTCAAATGCGGTGGCGCCGCTCGGCACAGCCCTTACTCCGGAGCATGGCAAGCTCATTAAAAGGTTTACGGAAAATGTTGTGATAGTTTTTGACAGTGACCCTGCAGGTATAAAGGCGTCAAAGAAGGCCGCGGGAATACTTCTTGAGAGCAGCCTTGATGTAAAGATCCTTGATATCCCCGGGAATGAAGACCCGGACAGTTTCCTGAGGATAAAAGGCAGAGAGGCATTTTCTGCATTGCTCGAAAAACCGTTCTCAATAATAGAATTTTATATGAAGCAGAAGGGTGACCGTCGTCTTATAGCGCATGAGCTTCTTGATGTGATATCGAGGGTCTCTGACAAGATACTTGTCGGTGATTATATACGAGTGCTTGCAGAAAAACTGAATGTCAAAGAGGAGCTTGTCTATGAACAGCTCAAAAAGGTCAAGAATAGACCTGCGGGCGGACAGAGGAAGACGGCTGTCAATTCCCGGCCGGTGCCCCGTAAAAAACCGGAATATGAAGTATATCTAATAAAACTGCTGCTTCAGCTTGATGAGAGGACCGAAGAGATATGCGGACTCCTTTCATCGAAGGATTTCAGGGACCCGGTCACACGGGAGATATTCACTAAAATAAATAACGGCTACAGAGACCTGAACACTCTTATCACAGACTCTGACGGGGAGGCAAGGGACTTTCTCGCAAAGATATCTGTTGAAGATGAATTTGAAAATCCTGAAAAGGCGCTGGATGACTGTATAAAACGCCTTAAGGAAACCAGGCGAAAGGCAATGGAGCAGGAAATACAGTGCAGGATAAGAGATGCGGAATCCAGGGGGGATCTCGGGCAATTGAAAGAGTTACAGGCTGAGCATCAGAAGCTCTGGAAACAATGAACATTGCCGGACAATTCTTTAATTTACAAAATCTCGAAAATACCGATAAAATATATATATGAAAGAGTCACTGGCAGAGAAACAGTTTGCGATCGAGACCGGCAAGCTTCATATATCATGTCCCCACAAAGAGAGGACTGGCATAAATATCCATGTGGTCATAAAGGACGGCTACTGTTACCGTTCTGAAGAGTGCATGGTGATCTGGTGCAAGTTCAACCGCCTTCAGACAGACCTTGACTCATTTCTCTCCCTCATATGGTAGGGAAATTTTTTTTTATCATTCAGTGTATACCTGTCACCTGATCAGGGAGTTTTATTCCCATAGAGAAAATAATTCCTGCCCTTGTGTCATGTTATTGACGCAGTCAATATTCCCCGACAAGCTAAAAACATTTAAAATCAATATGTTGAGTTCTGGCATTTGATTTGCATTGTAAACATTATGTTTTTTAAAAGAGTAGAAAAGATTGATGAGTCAATCAATTGGCATCTGCTGCTAAAAATGAGGGGAGTATGAAACATATGGACATTCAGACATTAATGAAACCAATTGACATTTTACTTGTTGAGGACAGACTGGCAGACACGCGGTTGTTCAGGGAAACCCTTGTTGATACCGATGCGTATCATTTTGAGTTGACATGCGCTGAAAACATCGGGGAAGCGAGCGAACACCTTTCCGGGAAAGAGTTTGATGTTGTTCTGCTTGATATATCAATGTCCGATCATACAGGGTTCGAGACCTTTGTGAACCTCAGGATGCTTGCTCTCAGGGTACCGATAATACTCCTGTCGAGCGTGCATGATGAAGATCTTGCAATAAAGGCCCTCCAGAACGGCGCGCAGGATTACCTTATAAAAGGGCAGTTCAGCAGCTCTGTGCTTGGCCGTTCCATACGGTATGCAATTGAGCGTCACAGAATAATGTCCGATCTGGAGCGTGCCAGAAAAAGGGAATATCGTCTTGCGTACTTTGATTATCTCACAAATCTGCCGAATCGACAGCTTTTTTATGACCGTATGAACCAGTTTATTACGCATGCCCAGAGGTATAAACAGAAGATAGCGCTTATGTTCATTGACCTTGACGGTTTCAAGAATGTTAATGATACTATGGGGCATGGAACAGGGGATCTTATGCTCAAGGCAGTTGCCGGACGTTTGAAGGATTGCCTGCGCAAGTCAGACACTGTTGCGCGCATGGGCGGCGATGAGTTCACCTGCATCCTTCCAAAGATAAAGGGCAGAGACGATATCAGTATTGTGGCAAAGAAGATAAACAACGCACTTGCCAGGCCGTTTGAACTGAAGGGCCATAACATATATATATCCTGCAGTATTGGTATAAGCGTATTTCCGGATAATTCCAGTGAGATGCACGGGCTGATAAAAGAAGCGGACATCGCCATGTACCACGCAAAACGGCAGGGAAAGAACAATTTCCGTTTTTATTCAAAAAGCATGACATTTATCAGCCATGAGCATATGGTCCCTCACAATAACATGTTGAGGACCATAGACCACAGGAAGGTAATGTTCGATTTCAGATAGAAGTATAGGAATACTCCCCCTTTTGCATTTACTTTAATGCGTGCAGTGGCAGTTATTGCCACTGCATTTTTTTTTAAAGTTGAATTCTTTGATATCCGATAAATCAATATGTCTAAGTTCAATCCTGTATGTGCATTTAGAGTTGAAGGTCTGTGGTCTATGACCAGAACAAAAATGATTGTTGTTTTATTCTTTCTTATTGTATTAATGTCCGGAACAGCAGGGGCTGAAATATATAAGTGGGTTGATGATAAAGGACAGGTGCATTTCTCTGACCGTTCACCTCATGATGAAAAGGTTAAAGGGGATGTCAGCGTGCTCTCCATGCCCCGTTCGAGGCCGCAGTCGATAATTGATTATGGTGGATCAGGCAACAATACTGAACCGGAGGAAAGGATTGAACCAAAGACGCCTGAAGTAGAGCTTTATACAACTAGCTGGTGCGGTTACTGTAAGAAGGCCCGCAACTTTTTAAAGGCCAGGAATATTCCTTTTATGGAGTATGACATCGAAAAGGATGAGGCCGCAGCCAGGAGGAAGATGAAGCTTGACGGAAGAAGAGGAGTCCCCTTTGCTGTTATAAACGGGCAGAAGGTGCATGGATTTTCGAAGGCTACCTATAAAAGAATGCTCGGGATAAAACATTGAAGCAGGGACTGGTATGAAAATTATTCAAGAACAAGGATTTTCAGGTTTTGTATCAGAAGCCTTTTATTCCTGTTGCTTATCTCTCCGAGATGTTCTTTAAACCTTCTGTTGTCAATTGACCTTATCTGGTCAACTATAATGTCAGAGTTCTTTTTCAGTCCGGCCTCGTTCTTCTTCAGGTGGACACGAAGTATATTGGCTTTTGATCGGACATTTGTTGTTATCGGGCAGATGATGGTACTCGGATGGTCATCATTGAGCATGTTGGTCTGAATAACCACCACTGGCCTTGTCTTGCCGGGCTCAGTGCCGAAACGTGGATTAAGATCAGCTGTATAGATATTGAATTTACGGACAGTCACTCAGGTATTTCATCCTCAATAAGTTCAAGTTCATGCAGAATCTCCATTGAAACATCTGACACTATGCCTGACTCTTTTTTCAGCTGTTCTTTCAGGAGGCTTCTTTTCATTCATTTATTGTAAAAGCCCAGTGCATCGTTAATGTAGGCATTCCTTGGTTTTTTTATCTCTTCCAGGATATCCTCTGTTTCGCTGAATATATCGTCTTTTAATTTAAGAGAAAGTGTCTTTGACATGTCAGGGCCTCCGCTTCATGGTGATACCTATAGTATATACCGCATGTCGGGTGATTGCAATAGAGCTGTCCATATGGTTATGGCATGTCCCCTTGTTCCAGTATAGTCTAATTAATGCTGACAATATTGTCTAACTGTAATAAATTACAGGGTTAATTCGCTTAGGTTCTGTTTTATATTAAGCATGCCGTGGGGATATGGTGATATTCTTTTGCAATATCTGAAATGAGTTGATGTATTCTATTGTATTCACATGTAGTTTATTGTGATATAATATGTATTGCAAAGGGAGGTGACTGAAATGTCCAAAACCATCACATTAAGAATAAAAGACGAGGTATATGAACTGTTCCGCACACTTGCAGAAAATGATAACCGTACGCTTTCTAATTTTATAGAGACAGCTGCCCTGCGCCATATTGAAGAAAATGAGTTTGCTGATGAATATGAAATGGCCGAGATAAGGGACAATAGGGAACTGAACAGAAGCCTGAAACAGGCACTCAAAGATGCAAAGGCAGGACGGGGACAGTTTGTTGAGTGATTATAGAATATTTGAAACTGAAGAATTTACGAAAAAACTCGTCAAGATTGATGCACGGGATTCACAATTCATAAAAGAGAAACTCCGTAAATACGTATATCCCCAGATTCGAAAAGAACCGCGTTTCGGTAAAAATATAAAAAAGCTCAGAGGGTATGAGCCTGATACCTGGCGTTACCGAATCGGGAAGTTCAGGGTGTTCTATACAATAGAGAATGATAAGGCGGTTATTCTTATGCTGACGCTGGATCACAGGAAAGATGCTTATGGATAGGCAAGGAAAAAGTAGAATTTGGTGTTTTATTAACGACTTATGATCTTTTTTTCCAGTAACCGGGCCTGCGGCGTAGATGTGCCACTGCGGTGACAATAATTTGTTCCGGTTCGATATAGTATAGAATAGCAAACGGAAACCTGCGGACAAGACGTCTTCTTAACTTTCCTTCAATTACAGGCCATGTTTTTGGAGATAGTGCGACTGAGTTTACAGCTCCTTCTACTTCTGAGAGATAGTCATAACCCAAACCGGTAGCCTGAGTTTCATAATACTTGGCGGCTTCATACATTTCCTCTTCTGCAGCAGGAAAAAATTTAACATGCTTCATTTAAGCCTGGAACGGGTATCTTTAAATACCTGCTCTGACGGCTTTGTTTTTACCTTTCCATCTTTGTACTCCTGATACCGGGCTTCTGCTTCCGCAACCCATAATCTTTCTGCATCAGGGTCTTCCTCATTATCAAGGCTTTTCAGTAAATTTTCTGCTAGTTGTGCCCTTTCAGTAGAGGACAGCTGCATGGCTTCTTTCTTTATTTCTTCAATTTTAAGCGGCATGAAATCCTCCTATAATCTATACAATATCTTAACCGGCACAAAGGTCTTATGCAAGTTGTTTATAGATTTTTGTGATAGCCTCCGTTAATGGACGGTGTCTATCCGTTTATGGCATGTTCCCTTGTTCCTGTATAGTCTAATTAATACTGTCTGTAGTGTGTAACTGTAATAAATTACAGGGTTAATTTATGATTTTTATAGATAATGACGTCATGACTGACAGGCGGAGCTCAGTAAAGATACTCAATGCAATATAGACCTTAAATTCTGATTAATTAAAAAAGGTCTCAGAGGTAGCCTGTTAAAGTCCATATACTGGTTATGTTTTTATTAACACTTTCCTTTATGCTTTCCCTCAACAATCACTTTGTAGCATGATAAATTGCGAATAGCATCTGTTTTTATGCAGTTGTTAACATTGAATCCGTCATCTATAGCTTTTCTTAGCCATTGGCACGCTTCATCATTTTTGCCTTTAATAGCATAAAGCTCAGCCATACTCGTAATTGCATATTGATTCTTTTCATTTATATCTAGCGCCTTTTTTATATCCTCTCCAGCATTATCAAGTTGACCAATTAATAAATATGTATATCCACGGTTGTTATAAGCCATATCATACATAGGATTTATCTCTATAGCCTTACTGAAATCATCTAACGCTTTGTGATATTCTTCTTTTTGAGAATAAGCACATCCACGGTAGAAGTATGCGACGTCGTATTCCGGATTCAATTCAATGGCCTTGTCGTAATGATCTATAGCCTCATCATATGAACTCTCATTTAAAAAAGAGCCTCCTCTTAAGTAGTAGAATTCATACTCTGGTGCACAAGCAATAACGGTTAACAAAATAATTAAGCAAATAACTTTTTTCATTGTTTCATTATCCTGGAGATATACGCTTTATTTAATTTTCTATACATAACAATGATTACCTTTAGGCGCAATATCTGTTTGTTGGATATTTTGTAATAAAATTTATTAATCCGGGGACGTGGCATGAAATAAATGTTGTTATCTGAATAGAAAGAATTTTTACCCTCGAAAAGCCATGTCCTTGAAAAGTATATCCTGTCTTATGCGTGGTGGTCAAGGGAAAAGGGAAAAGGGAAAAGACGGGTGATGGGTAATGGGTGAGGTCCTTCGCTTTGCTCAGGATGACAAGCTGGTTTGTAGGGGCGAATGGCCGTTCGCCCCTACGTATCATTGCAATGCAAATAAAAAAGGGCGGGTTTGAAACCCGCCCCTACGTTACTTTCACGCTTACTAACTTACCCGCTGTCCCGCTAACCTCACATCTTCTCTAATTTAACAGCAACTATCGGTGATTCGCCTTCTGATGATATGCTTGTGAGCGTATTTATCTTTGCGAACGGGAAGTGGGTCGGCACGAACACTGTTCCGTCAGGCAGTTCTGATGCGACCTTTGCCTTCAAAAATACCGAGCCCTGTTTAGAGGTTATCTTTACATGACTGTCATCCTCTATGCCGTTATTTTTAGCGTCCTCTTCACTTATCTCAAGCAATGCTTCCGAGACAACCAGGTCGAGGGACTTGGAGCTTGTGGACATGCTTCCAGAGTGCTGGACAACATCCCTTATTACGAGTTTGAACGGATATGCGCTGTCAGCCTCATCACCGGTTCTGTATTCAACCGGGTTGAATGCCTTTGTGCCTGAGGATTCCTCTGCGGGCAGGGCCTTTATTTCTTCCTGAACAGCCGCAAGGTTTCTTACGCCTGTGTCCTCTCCCATTGCGAGCGCGAGGTTTCTGAGTATCATCCAGTCAGCAACCGATTGTCCGGTCGGGTCAGAGAGTTTATGCACCTTCTGAGTTCTGCCTTCAGCGCTTGTGAATGTACCGCTCTTTTCACCCCAGCTTGAGGCGGGCAGTACAACGTTTGCAAGCTTTGCTGTATCTGTCATAAAGATGTCCTGGACAACGAGGAAATCAAGTGATTTAAGCTTCTCGATGACCTTTTTGCTGTCAGGGTATGTTGTTGCAGGGTCTTCACCCATTACATAGAGCATGCTTAACGGCATGTTCTCATTGTAGAGCATCTCCAATACACCCTTGTCCTCAGGTTCGTTAAGCGGCCTTATGCCCATTTTATAATGTCCAAAAGTGTTTGAGAATTCAGCCGGTATCTGGAGCGCCTCAGGCCCGTCACCCAGAAGGTTGACAAGGTTTGCCGCGGCAAGGACCGTGTCCATGCCTTTTGTGTTCTCAGAGACACTGACCGAAAGCGATATCATTCTGCTCTTTGCATTGCCAAGCGCTTCTGCGGCGTACACAATGTCAGCTTCAGGAATGCCTGTGATGGCGGACACTTTGTCGGCAGTGTAGTTTTCGAGCGAGCTTTCAAGTGCCGCAAGATCTTTGATCTTTGATGCGGCATCTTTGTCATAAAGACCTTTGTCGATTATTATCTTCATGAGGCCGTTTATAAGTGCTACGCTTGTGCCGTCATTTATGCTGAGCCATTTTGAGCTGTGCCTTGTCAGTTTTGACTCTCTTGAATCAGCCACCAGAAGTTCGCTCCCCTCTCTTTTTGCCTGGAGCATGTTAAGCCCGAAAACAGGATGGGTAACGCTGGGGTCTGACTCGAGGACGAGAATGACGTCCTTGCCTATCGGGGATTGGAGGTCTATCTTATGGTTTTTCTGACCGAAAGATCTTTCCCACGCCTTTTGTACCTTTGTATATCCGAACTCAGCGGACGATCCAATATTGTTGGTGCCGATTATCTTCCGCATGAATTTCTGGAGAAGATAGTTGTCTTCATTTGTACACCTCGGGGAGCCTATTGCGCCGACTGTATCCGGTTTGGCTGTTTTGAGGACGGCTTTTATATTATTCGAGATATAGTCGAGTGCATCGTCCCATGATACTTCATTGAACTCATCACCTTCTTTTATCAAAGGATTCTTGAGGCGTTTGGCGCTGTATATGTAGTCAATGCCGAACCTGCCTCTTCCGCAGAGGTTTCCGTCACTGACACCGACACCTTCTTTACCGCTTGCCCTGAGGATCTTTCCTTCCCTCATTCCAAGAGTAAGGGTACAGCCTACACCGCAGAACGGACAGGTTGTGTCCTGGTCTTCTATGAACCATGAGCGTGCGGTGAATTTGTAAGGCTTGCTGAGAATAGCGCCCGTAGGACATACGTCAAGACATTGTCCGCAGTAATCACATTCGAGTATTTCGCCGAATGCAGGCTGAACAACTGTATCGAATCCTCTGCCTATAAGGCCGAGCGCCGCTTTCCCCTGGTGTTCTGCACAGATCCGGACACATTTACCGCAGAGAATGCAGCGTCTTGAAGTGAGCTCTATCAGCGGGCCACGAACATCTGATGCAGCCTCTTTTCGATGCCTTAGAAATCTTCCTTCGGGTTTGCCGTATTCATAGGCCAGATCCTGGAGGTCGCATTCGCCTGCCTTGTCGCACTCCGGGCAATCGAGCGGGTGATGGATCAGCATAAGCTCGATTACTGTCTGGCGAAGCTTTCGTAGTTTTGGAGTTTCTGTGATGACTTCCATTCCTTCCTGTGCAGGCGCTGAACATGCCGCGAAAAGCCTTGGCTGGTCCTTGACCTCAACCAGGCAGAGCCTGCATCCTCCGTATGGCCTCAGCCTCTTGTCAGCACACAGGTTCGGTATATATATTTTATTTCTTAACGCAACAGAGAGGATCGTATCTCCGGTTTCCGCAGTGACTTCTTTTCCGTTGATTATCAGCTTCATTATTTCGTCACCTCCTGATCCTGTTCAGCAGGTTCCGGCTCTTTAAGGGAAGCATTTATTTCTATTGCACCGAACGGGCAGGCATCATAACATGTCCTGCATTGTACGCATAGCTCCTGTATTACCCTGTGGGGCTGTTTCTTTTCTCCCACAATGGCTTTTGAAGGACAACCCCTTAAACAGAGGCCGCATCCCTTGCATTTTTCCGCGTTTATATCGAATGAGCATAGTGTGCTGCATATTCCGGCCTTGCACCAGCGCTCGTTGATGTGGGATTCATATTCATGCCTGAAGTATTTGATTGTTGTAAGTACCGGGTTCGGAGCTGTCTGTCCCAGACCGCAGAGAGATGTTGCTATAATGTCTTTGCTGAGATCAAGAAGGGTCTCTATGTCTCCCTCTTTTCCCCGGCCGGCACAGATATCGGTCAGCATATCGAGCATGACCTTTGTACCGACCCTGCAGGGTGTACATTTTCCGCAGGACTCTTCAGCTGTGAACTCAAGAAAGAATTTCGCGGTGCTTACCATGCATGTATCTTCGTCCATGACAACCATACCGCCGGACCCTACAATTGCGCCGGTCTTGTTAATGTCTTCATACGTAACCGGGATGTCTAACAGCTCTTCAGGGATACAGCCTCCTGACGGGCCTCCGAGCTGGACTGCCTTGAATTTCTTCTTTTTCTTGTTTATGCCGCCTCCGATGTCATAAATAATCGATCTCAGCGGTATGCCCATCGGCACTTCAACAAGGCCGACGTTTTTAATGTCTCCTGTAAGCGCGAATACTTTTGTGCCCGCGCTCTTTTCTGTGCCTAATGTCCTGTACCATTCGGCCCCGCCTAAGATAATAGGGGCTATCTGTGCCAGTGATTCGACATTATTCAGAACGGACGGTTTGTCCCAAAGTCCTTTGTGGGCAGGGAAGGGAGGTCTCGGTCTCGGCATGCCGCGCTGTCCCTCAATGGAACGCATAAGAGCGGTCTCTTCACCGCAGACGAATGCCCCGGCTCCGAGATATATCTCAAGATCAAAATCAAAACCGCTGTCAAGGATGTTCTCTCCCAGAAGTCCGGCGTCACGGCATTTTTCTATTGCCATCTGGAGACGTTCAACAGCAAGCGGATATTCCGCTCTGACATAAATGACGCCTTTGCTCGAGCCGATCGCCTTTGCACCGATAATCATTCCCTCGATTACGGAATGGGGGTCAGCTTCCATGACCGACCTGTCCATGAATGCACCGGGATCACCTTCGTCACCATTGCAGAGCATGTATTTCTGGTCCGCGACCGATTTAGAGGCGAATTCCCATTTAAGACCTGTCGGGAAACCCGCTCCGCCTCGTCCTCTCAGGCCTGAGTCTTTCATTACCTGGATAATATCTTCAGACGTCATTTCAGTCAGCGCCTTTGCTGTGGCTGAATATCCGTCTCTTGCGATGTATTCTTCGAGGCTTTCAGGGTCTATCATGCCTTTGTTCCTTAATACCCTGAGCACCTGGTGTTTAAAAAATGGTATGTCATTCATTAAAGGAATGGCACTTTTATTCTCGGCGTCCTTAAACATTAATTTCTCATACGGACGGCCCTTTAGAAAATGCTCTTCAACGAGCTTTGGTATTTCTTCAACAGTGAGTTTCTGATAGAAGATCTCTTCGGGGTATACAAGCATGACAGGACCCTCGGCGCAAAAACCGTTGCAACCTGTAAGTACGATCTTGATCT
This sequence comes from uncultured bacterium, assembly GCA_965603765.1. Classification (GTDB taxonomy): domain Bacteria; phylum Nitrospirota; class Thermodesulfovibrionia; order UBA6902; family UBA6902; genus CBFDEG01. The sequence goes on from CBFDEG010000001.1 coordinate 39,349, forward strand.
CATCCGCGAGCCCCTGTTTTTCGAGCTCAGCCTGCAAGGCGTCTTTTACCTTGGGGGTCCCGGTTGCAACACATCCGGTACCGGCGCACATCAATAAATTGGCACGATATTTTTCCATATGTATCTCCTAATAAATAGGGTTTGAAAATTCAAAAAATTAATAATTAATATGTTGTTTCACTGCCGATAACAAGCGCGTATTTTTCAACGGGCTTGCCGCCCATAACATGCTCTTTGAATATCTCGCGTATCTTGTCGGCTGTAAGTTCGCCGTATTTTACAGGGGGCTGGTTCACTATTTCGACTGTCACCATCGGCTCCCGGGCACAAAAACCCGCGCATCCTGATGTTGTTGTTATCACGTCTTCGACCTTTGACAGTTCTATCTCTTCCATAAGCGCGGTCATGATGTTTCTTGCGCCTGCGGCGATACCGCATGTGCCCATATGGACAGTGACCTTTGCCCTGTTGCCGCCTTCTCTGAGAGCAAATGTGGCGTGCTGTTTTTCTTTTATTTTTTTAAGATCAGCGATCGTTATTCTTGTCATTTTGATTCCTCCTTGTTAAAAGAAGGGACAAAGTGGCAAAGTGAAAAACTTTGTTCCTCTGTTCCTTTGAACCTTTGTGTCTGATTTATCTATATTCATTCAGTATTTCTGTTATCTTTTTCGGTGTGACCGCGCCGTATGTCTCCTCATCTACAACCACAACGGGCGCGAGCCCGCAAGCTCCGAGACAGCGTACTACTTCAATAGAGAATTTTTTGTCTTCAGTCACATCTCCGACATCTATCTTGAGTTCTTCCTTTATCTTGTTGAGGGATTCTTCGACCCTCTTAACATAACAGGCGGTACCCAGGCAGACCCTTATATTATGGTCGCCTCTCGGTTTCATGGTGAAAAAGGAATAAAATGAGACTATGCTGTGTATCTCGGCAGGCGAGAGGTTAAGCCCTTTGGCAACGCGCTTCTGCACTATTGGAGGCAGGTATCCGACTATTTGCTGACACCGCTGTAATACAGGGATCGAACTGCCGGGTTTGTCCTTGTACTTTTTTATGACCCTGTCCATCTCCTCGATCATTGAGGGAGGGAACTCGTCTTCCTTGGGTTTTGTTTCAACTGAAGCTTGTTTGTTCAGCCATTCGACAGCCCTCAGGGTGACATCTGTAAGCACCGCAGGGGTGAAAGGCTTCGGCACATAATCAATTATGCCGAGTTCAAGTGCTTCTTTTATTGTTTCCTGTGAAGGATAGCCGGTCAGTATGACTATTCCGATATCAGGTCTTTTCTGTCTCAGCCATCTGATGAGCGTTATGCCGTCCATCTCGGGCATATTAAGGTCGGTGAGCACAAGGTTGTAGCTGTTCTGCTCCATCTTAAGGATGGCCTCTTTTCCGCTTGAGGCGCTTTCTATCTCATATCCTTCAGACTTGAGGACCATTTCAACACTGCGGATAATGACTTTTTCATCATCTACAACAAGGATCTTGATATTATCAGGCATCAGGAGATTCCTCCTATATTATGGGGTGACGGGTAACAGTCTATAAATGAATTTAATGACAGATACAGTCTCATTTTGACGAACCTTATTTAGTGAGAATAATTAAATGTTAAACGGTTTCCAGAGGAAACACTCTTGCAAGCCATAGCAGCCAGCCTTCAGACAGGTGGTCTTTCAGCAGCGCGGCCATAACATCATTGGCCCTGGTGTTGATCTCTCTCAGGTCTGCGGTCATCGGTGAAAGCAGGTCATTGCTCTGACCTGTGCTTGAATAAATACTTGCAAAGGGTTTTCCTGCTTCGAATTTATCAAGGCCTTTAATAAAGTCCACATATGTGAGGGCGCCGGAAAGTATCCAGTACCTGAGATCACAACCTACTTCCCAAAGGCCGTCCTTTGCCGGGCGCGCCCATGTTCCTTCTTTATAGAAAATGATGGGGTTGTCCTGCTCCCGCAATGAGACAACTGAATCCCGGAATTCATCGATAAATGCCTGCCTCAGTATCCATCCCCTTTTGTCAAAGACCTTTTTGGCGACATTGAGCATGAAGTCAGGGGTGAAGGGTTTTTCGAGATACTGCCGTGCTCCGAGCCTTGAAGCCTCTTTAGCATCTTCAAGCCGGGGGTATCCTGTAATTATTACAACATCGGTCTGTGGCTTGGCGATACGCGCTTCTTTCAGAACTTCCATGCCGCTTATGTCAGGCAGCATCACGTCAGATATGAAAAGGTCGAAGTCCTCTTTTACCAGCTTGTTGAGGGCCGCTTCTCCTTTGTCGACAGTTGAAATGCTGTAACCTTCTGCTCCGAGTATTCTCTTGCAGCTTAATGTTACAACAGGGTCATCATCAAGTATTAAAATCCTGCCTTTTTTCTCCATCAAACCCCCTTCCGGTTAATTTATTATACTTATTAAACCGGCATTTACATCCCGGAAAATTAACCTTAAAATAACCGGAACACTTAAATTGCAGAAATCAAGTTTATTCTATCATATTATCTGTACTATTTAACCATGCACTTATATCGTTCTTAATAATTTTTATCACGTCCGGTTCGTTAATCGGGATGCCGTCGAGGTCTTTTTTGAGCTCTGCGGTATCGAGTGAATATTTTTTGTCATTTCTAATGTGCTCAAACAGGAAATCTATCTCCGGATTGGACATGATGAGAATTATCATTGTCTGGGTAATGTCTCCGAGAGGTTTCCGGTCAATATGGTCATGCTGGAAGGATGCTTTTATGGACGTGCCCTTGCCTTTTTCTGAATTTACAGTGATATTCCCGTTACATTCTCTTGCTGATTGAGCAAGCAGAGGGATGCCGAGTCCGACTTTGCGCGTGGTCCTTGTGGTGTAAAAAGGATTGCAGGCATTTTCGAGCAGTTCCTTATCCATGCCTTTGCCGTTGTCGCTTATCTCCAGTGTCAGCAGGTTTGCCGCAGTATCCTCGACGATCGTTATATCTACCCTGTCCGCCTCAGCGGTTATGCAGTTCTCGGCAATGTCGAGTATATGTAATGACAGGTCTTCCATTACTCCCACACCACTTTTCGTCCGTCAATATTCTTAAATGCCAATGAAATTTCCTTTATTGTCGGCTCGTTCATTATGAAACTTGTTGTTCTTTTTCCTATATCCTCAGGATGGTGCGCGTCAGATGATGATATCCATGGGAATGAGCTGTACATATTGAATTTCTCTTCTGCGCCTTTTCTGTCTGTGTGAGGGGAGAATTCCAGGGCATTAAATTTCATGTCATCAGATATAAAACCGAGCTGGGAGATTATGCTGAAGGCGTCCTTGTCAATATGAGAGGCCATGGCAAGCCCTCCCAAAGAATGAATATTATCAATAACTTCCTGCGCAGAGAGCATTGTCGCACCGATCAATAAACGTTTATTGAAATCCATGACCTCATCATTTTCATTTACAACGATCTGCTCCCCGAACATCTTTTCGTCATTTTCACCCGGCAGTAAATTATTATAGATAATATCCTGTAATTTGATGACAGCTTCCGTGTCATCAAAAAGCGCAAGGATGTGAGCTTCCTCAGCGGAACATATCTCCATTCCCGCAAGCACGGTCAGCTTTTTATCTGAAGCGGCCTTTTGTGCTGCGATTATGTTTTCTGCTGAATTATGGTCAGTTACCGCTATTATGTCAAGGTGTCGTTCGGATGCGGCATTTACAACAGCAAGGGGGGACATTTCGAGTTCAGCGCACGGGGAGAGACAGGTGTGGATGTGCAGGTCAGCCCTGAATTCTTTCAGCATTTATTACTGTAGCATATTTATATCGAGGTTGAACCTGCATAATTGATAAAAAAAGGCACCCACAAGAGGTGCCCCTACGATATTCATAATTCGTAATTATTAATTATTAATTGCCGTTTACCCCGGCAGTTTATAGTCCGCGCCTGCAAACTGTATGTTTGCCTGATTGTCACTGCGCGGTGGTGACACTGCGTGTACTCCTCCGCATGAAGGGCATTTGTCCACAAATGTTTTCAGGGTAAAGCTCTCTCCGCATCCCTGACATTTTGTGTCGAGTCCGTTATTTGGTACGGGCGTGTCCTTTATTGCTCCGCCGTGTGCCTGATAGACAAAATCTACGAGTTCTTTACCTTCGGCATAAGGGCCTCCGCCGCCACTGCCGCAACCGCATCCACATCCTCCCATTTACAACCTCCTTTTTTATTTAATTATATAGGGCTGATCAGATTAATAGTATGACATAAATCATGATTGCTGCCTGTTGAAAATTGTCATAGTGGGTTATAAAGGAGAGTGCTGTCTGTTAAGGGGACATGGCTGAAATGAAAGGTTTGTCCTGTACCGTCAGGTACAGGCTGGGCTCTTAGCGTAGGCAAGGAGAACCTTTACTTCAGTGACAGCACCCTCCGTGGTCTGATATTTTATGTTCTTAGTTTTAAGATAATTTATTTTTCTCATCAAAAATATGATATATATCATCTATTAAAAGGATTACCCTGTTTATCTCTCCATCCTGACCCTTAGTATAATGAGCGTTACAATTCCTGCCATAAAGAGGATCCCTCCGGTCAATGCCCATACAGCACCCGGCTCCCTGTTTATCTGCAGGAGTATTGTTTTGCGTGGAAATGCAGAGATGTCCCGGACATTGATATTGAAACCCATCTGCACTGAAGGGCTGTTCGGACTGATGGTGTCATGCATTAATGTTCTTTCATTAATAAAGTAGGATATTTTGACCTTCCAGTCAGTCACATATCCGTATTGGTCAATATCAATATCTATGTTATTAATTTTCAGGGAGGTCTCCTCATTGACGGGAATACTGAATCCCTCCATCAAGGTGACCGTACTTTGTGACGCGCCCATACTGCTTAGAAAGTGTGCAAGAAGGATGAAGAGGAAACCGATATGGATTATCTGCGGTGAGATTAACAGAAGCCAGCTCGTGACCTTTCTCTTTTTTATTATCGACTCGATACTGCAGAAAAGGGTATTGCATGCAAGCAGTCCAAGGAGAAATATCAGACCCCACAGCCACCATGTCAGCTCCAGAGGCTGTTTGGTCAGCCAGCTGAACAGGGGGATGGAATGCAGATCCTGAAACTCCTGCCTCCCCGGCATTATGAACGCACCGCTTAATAGCAAAAGCAGAATAATACCTAAAAGCCATAAAGATGTTTTGAGCGACAGAAAAAAATCCAGTATGTTCTTCAGTAGTTTCATGATTAGTAATTCTTAATTAGTAATTGTCGTAATCAAAAGCTGTGTGAGCTTTTCATCAATAAACTCACTCCGAGATATGTGAACATTACAACCGCAAATCCGGCGATCCCGAGATATGCCATCGGCCTGCCTGACCACCATGATATTAGTCTGGCATGCAGATAAAAGCCGTAGAAGACCCAGAGGATGGTTGTCCAAAGTTCCTTTGGTGTCCATACCCAGTAGGTACCCCATGCAAGGTATGCCCATATACCCCCGAATATCATCGAAAGGGTGAAGAGGCAGTAACCGATCAAAACAGCTTTGTAAGCCAGGCTGTCCGGTTCAGCGCTTTTTTCCTTCAGATAAAGGCTGCCGAGTATCGCTGCTATACCGAATAGCGCGTACGACATGAATGCAAGCACTACATGGCTTTCGAACCAGATGGTCTTCAGTATCGGCGGAAGCGGGGAATTGTGCTGTTTTGCTGTCATTGCAAATGCGGTAAATAAGGAAACTGTCACCGCCGTGACATTGAAAAACCACTTTTTTTCTTTTAGCGCATTGCCGAACGGTATGGAAAATGCAGCTATTGAAGCTGTCATAAATATAACAGTATCATGCGGTCCCACAAGCGGAAGCCTTCCGAGTTCCGCTCCCCTTGAAAATATATAAAATATCTGGAGAATAAGACCGGCGTATAACAGTTGTCTTTTCCATAGGGAGAAAAGATAAAAGGCGAAAGATAGCGCAAGTATGGTCATCAGGAGGTTAGTATATTATTTGTGAAGAATAAAATAAAAGTTGTTGCCGTGTTCTGTTGCTTCATAACCGACTATTCCGCCATGTATCTCAACTGCATTTTTTATAAATGCCAGACCCTGGCCTGTGCCCGGCTGGGTTTCAACATTTGATCCCCGGAACTTTTCTTTAAAAATATCTTCACGTTCATTCTCGGGAATATGGGGCCCGGTGCTGAATACATTGAATTTGACCCCGTCCTTGTCATGCCCGAAAAAGTCTTTTATGACCTCATGCCCGTAGGATATATATTTTTTCTTCTCCCCGTTTGCAAGAGAGACTTCCCGTGTGTATTTCAGTGTATTGGAGAAAAGGTTTGCATATACCTGCGCTATAAGGCCTACATCAACGACGGTTAAGACCTCAGCATCAGGGATGCCGCTTAAACGGTCGTCTGTTGATATGCCGGCATTACTGAGCCTCTCGATATATCTGTCAAGCTGGGGCAGGACAACATCGTTTTTCATGTTGCATGTCTTTGTCCGGAGTGTCAGCCGTCCCTGGTCAAAATGGCTTTTCCTGAAGAGTGTTTCGATAAAGAGGCTCATGTTCTTATAATGTTTTTCTATGTTCTCAAGCTCTGTGTTCAGTCCCAGGTTTATGTCGGCAAGCTCTTTTATGAACTCCTGCATGCAGACCGCATCACATGAACCTGCAGAGGCCTTACTGATGAAATCCTTTTCAAGTTCGGTGTTTTTTTCAATTCTTCTTTTGAGGCCCCTTAAAAAGAGCTTATACACCATGTTGGGGACTATTATGTTGTGTTCTATGTCAGCGACAAGCGAGCGGATGAATCTGAGGTGCTCGATGTTCTTTCTTACGAGAAACCTGTTATGAATATTGAAGCCGATACGGTTTGCATATTTCTGGAAAAAGAACTCAGCGTGCTGCCCGAGGTTATCAGCAGGGTATATCTCCAGCAGTCCCAGAACATTGTCATGTACTTCAAAGGGCAGTTCTTCAATAAGAGGACCTTTGCCCCGGATAGTCAATGCAATGCTGTTACGTTTCGTATAAAAAGGTTTGTAAGAGGGTTTCAGATCCTGCGGTGGCGGCGTGCTCAGCTTGAGATCCTGTTCCTCTGTTCTTGATACGAGAGACATATTGTTTGTTGCCGGGTCTACACTATAAAGGCGGGCATCCCGGTCAAAATAGATCTTTGGTATAACCACACAGAGATTGTAAAAGTCCTGTATGCTGTCGACCTCCTGCGCAAGGTCAAAAAAGGTCTTCAGCGCGTCATTTTCATTGCGGGCGAAATCATATTTTTCGTAATCAGCTTTTTTACGATTTGCTCTTTCATATATATAATTCATGCTGCTCATAACGGTCCTTAAAAGAATTATGCGGTAATTAAAAATGTTTTGCTAAATAATTGTATCATAGTTTTAGTATACAAACAAAATGATGAATATAGTAATTATTTTTAAGAGATATTTTTACGGAGAATGGGGAGAACATTTCCAGGGACGCAGGCTTTTTTGCCCGAATATGGGGTCAGCGGCTCTAATGTTAACTGCTGTATTAACTGCGCAGTCTTTCCAGTACAAGCTCCACCTGTTTGTTTGTGAGCCAGCCTTTTTCGAGGAGCACTTCTCCGATCAGTCTTTGGGGCCGCAGCCTTGAGGCTGTATCATTGCTGACTTGATCAACAAGCGCTTCCCTATACTGTTTTTCATCAATAAAGCCCATGTCCATTGCTATTTTGCAAAAGCGGTCCGGATTCGTACTGTTTGAGTTATCCATTATATTTTCCTCTTTTAAGTTGAGCCGGCAATAGAGAATTTTTCAGAAATATACCTGTGTATGCTTTTTGCCGCCCGTTTTCCTGCGCCCATTGCGCTTATTACTGTTGCTGCTCCGGTTGATATATCGCCTCCTGCAAAGATGCCGGGAATATTTGTGCTGTTGTCAGGTGCTGTTTTTATATATCCGCCTCCCCATAGCCTCAGACCTTTTATAGATTCTACTAACAGGGGATTTGAGGCCTGTCCGATAGCAACTATTACCTGGTCAACATCAATGATGAATTCGTCCCCTGAACGCTCCGGCCTTCTCCTGCCGGATCCATCCGGTTTTCCGAGGATCATTTTGTCGCATTTCATTGCCTTTACATATCCTCTTTCATCTCCGATTATTTCTGTGGGGTTTGAAAGGAAACTGAATTCGATGCCTTCTTCCTTTGCGTGGTGCAGTTCTTCAAGCCTTGTCGGCATCTCTGCCTCAGTTCGTCTGTATACAATATAGACCTTCTCTGCTCCCAGCCTGAGTGCGGTCCTTGCCGCGTCCATGGCGACATTGCCGCCTCCTATTACCGCTGACCTGCGGGCTTTTTTTACGGGAGTAGCGTAGTCAGGGAACTGTTCGGCCTTCATAAGGTTTACCCTTGTGAGAAATTCCGAGGCAAAATAAACATTGTTCAGATTTTCACCGGGGATGTCCATATACCTTGGTGTCCCGGCTCCTACTCCTATGAATACTGCTTTAAAGCCGTCTTCGAAGAGTTCATCGATTGTCTGGGTCCTGCCGACAACCCAGTTGAGCTGTATTTTCACACCAAGGCTTTTGATATAATCTATCTCTCTGTTGATTATTTTCTTGGGGAGCCTGAACTCAGGTATCCCGTAACCCAGGACACCGCCAGCCTCATGAAGGGCTTCAAAGACCGTTACATCATATCCGAGCCTTGCAAGCTCCGCGGCGGTGGTGAGTCCTGCCGGACCTGAACCTATGACAGCCACTTTGTGGCCGTTTAGTTTTTTAGAGGGTATTTTTTTTGAACTGTTTTGTTGTGCATTATGATCGGCCGCGAAACGTTCGAGAGCCCCTATGGAAATGGCCTGCTTTTTTTTGCCGAGAAGACAGCCGCCCTGGCATTGCCTTTCCTGAGGGCATACTCTGCCGCATATGGCAGGCAGCATGTTGTATTGCCTCACAACATCAAGTGCTGCTTCAAAGTCACTGTTTTTTATGGCGGATATAAAACCGGGTATGTCTATCTCAACAGGGCACCCCTTTACACAGCCAGGGTTTTTGCATTGAAGGCATCTTGAGGCCTCCTTTATTGCCTGTTTTTCAGTCAGGCCGAGGGAAACTTCTTTAAAGTCTTTTGCTCTTTTTTTCGGGTCTCTTGTTCTCATCTTATTTAATAATGCAGGGGCACGGCGCGCCTTGACCCTACTTTTTACAGTTTCCTTTGCATTTTTTCTTTTTGAATGCCTTCATTGACTCTGCTTCTTCTTCCTTGTAAAAACCGAGCCTGTCAGCAAGCTCATGGAAGTCAACTTCATGCCCGTCAAATTCGGGCCCTTCAATACAGGCAAATTTTGTTTTGCCCGCGATCTTCACCCTGCAGGCGCCGCACATGCCGGTGCCCTCCACCATTACAGGGTTGAGGCTTACAAGAGTTTTAATTTCATAAGGTTTTGTTGTTTCGGCAACTGCCTGCATCATCCTTATCGGGCCTACTGCTATTACTATTTTGACCTTTGAACTCTCTATGATGTCTTTAAGTTCTTCTGTAACAAGGCCTTTTCTGCCGGCGCTTCCGTCATCTGTTGTCAGCAGCACTTCATCAGCGTATTGTTCAAATCGGTCTTTCCAGACTATCAGCTCTTTTGACCGTGCCCCGAGTATCACGCTCACCCTGTTCTTTTTTGCCTTAAGGGCCTTTAGTATCGGAAAGAGTGTTGCTGACCCTATTCCCCCGGCCACAAGAACACAATGTCCGTATTTTTTTATCGGAGTTGCGTGGCCCAGCGGACCTGCAATGTCCCTGATGATGTCACCTTTGTTGAGCAGGCCCATTTCATGGGTTGTCCTGCCGATTTTCTGGTAGAGCAGGGTAATAGTGCCCTTTTCATAGTCGGAGTCAGCTATTGTAAGCGGTATGCGCTCACCTTTTTCATGCAGTCTCAATACAACAAAATTCCCCGCTTTGTGGTGGCGTGCTATGTATGGGGCGCTCACCTGCATTACTTCAACTTCGGGAGCTATTATCTCTTTATTAAGTATTTCGTACATAATGTTTAATCTCTTATCCCGTATGCAAGGGCAGCTACAATGACCTCTTTTGCCCCTGCGCGTTTTAGTTCTTTTGAACATTCCCGGACAGTTGCTCCGGTTGTTATCACATCATCTATCACTAAAACGTTTTTATCTTTTATCAATTTATTGCTCAGTATTTTAAATGCGTTCCTGATGTTCTTTTTCCGGTCAACGGAATTCAGCCCTACCTGCGGTGCTGTGTCTTTGATCTTGACCAGGGTGTTGATGGCCAGGCAGGCGTTCATGCCTTTTGCAACGTGGCCGGCAAGCAGGGCAGACTGGTTGAAGCCCCTCTGTCTGAGCCGTTTTTTATAAAGCGGAACAGGTATGACCGTGTCAATCCGGGGAGCCTTGACCCGCAGTATTATATCAGATAATGGTTTTGAAAGTCTTTTAACATTCTGGTATTTATATAGATTTATGGCTGTTCTAAGTACGCTGTCATACAAGCCGAAGCTTGAAGCCCTTTTAAACGCAGGTTTTTCCCTGATACAGTCAGCGCAGGTCGTGCTTCTTTCTGAAATAAAAGGTTTGCCGCATGTCAGGCAGACTGCGCCGTTATACTGACTTATAGAATCCCAGCAGTCACTGCATATAGGCGCTGTTTCGCGGTCCGGGGACATATTGCTGCATACCGGGCATTTTTGAGGGAAAAGAGTGTTTAATAACCTGTTAAGCATGTATGGTCATATGTCAGCTGAAACTATTTCATCCGGCCCGGTTTATTTTATTATCAGACTACTGCCGGTCATTTCTTCTGTCCGGTCAATTCCTGCAAGGTCAAGGACTGTCGGGGCCACATCCGCTAATATCCCGTTGGTGCTAAGTACGGCACCTTTTTTTAACAGTATGAAAGGCACGGGGTTTGTTGTATGTGCTGTATGTGATTTTCCGTTATTGAGCATTTTTTCGCAGTTCCCGTGGTCCGCTGTTATCATGGCCACGCCGCCCAGGGATTCTATCTTTTCGATTATCTTCTTCAGGCACCTGTCTATTGTTTCGCATGCTTTTACAGCAGCTTCCATGATGCCGGTATGGCCTACCATGTCAGGGTTCGCAAAATTGAGAAGTATAAAATCATATGCTGACCGGTCAAGCCTTTTAAGCAGCTCATCGGTGACCTCGTAAGCGCTCATTTCCGGTTTAAGGTCATATGTGGCCACTTCTTTCGGTGAGGGTACAAGGCATCGGTCCTCTCCGGGAAAAGGCTTTTCCTCTCCACCATTAAAGAAGTATGTGACGTGAGCATATTTTTCTGTTTCTGCTATTCTCAGCTGTTTCAGGCCGTTACTGCTCAATACCTCACCAAGTATTCCTGTAAGTTTGAGAGGGGGAAATACGGCAGGGAATGGAAAGCTCTCTTCGTATTGTGTCATTGTTACATAGGAGCTCAGGTCCGGAACTTTTTTTCTCTCAAAACCCTTGAACTCATTTGCGGTCAGCGCTGCTGTCAGTTCCCTTGCCCTGTCAGCCCTGAAGTTGAAGAATATGACTGAATCACCGTCTTTGATCGTACCGGGTGCATCCGAGCCATTATTGATGATGCAGGGTTTTATGAACTCGTCTGTCTCTTTATTGCTATAGCTTTTTTCAACAGCCTCTAATGCTGAATCTGCGGTCGTACCTTCTCCGAGCACAAGGGTGTTATATGCCTTTTCCACCCTGTCCCATCGATTGTCCCTGTCCATTGCCCAGTATCTTCCGGTGACAGTGGCTATCTTTGCGGAAGGTCTTTCTTTTAGAAAATCCTCAAGCTCTTTTATATAATGTATACCTGAAGAAGGCGGGGTGTCCCTGCCGTCCATAAAGGCATGTATGAATATGCTGCTCACGCCTGACTGAACGGCCAGGTCGATCAATGCGTAAAGATGACTGTTATGGCTGTGCACTCCGCCGTCAGAGAGAAGGCCGAGAAAATGGACCGCTCTGTTTTTGTCCAGAGCCGCGTTCATAGCGCCTTTCAGAGCGGGATTGCCTGACAGTTTCCCGTTTTTGACAGCCTTATTGACCCTCGCATAATCCTGGTATACGATCCTTCCTGCCCCCAGGTTCAGGTGGCCTACTTCTGAATTGCCCATCTGTCCTTCAGGCAGGCCCACGGCCTCGCCGGAGGCCTCTATTGATGTATGAGGGTATTTTTTGAGCAGGCTTTTATAAAAAGGTATGTCTGCTTTTTCCTGCGCGTTTTCTTCAGGGCTGGCGCTTATTCCCCATCCGTCAAGAATTATAAGAACAATAGGTTTCATATGGAAGCTCAGCCTTTCCTGCTACTTCGATTTTAACGCCCTGAAATAAACCGGTTATTCCTGTTCAGGCAGTTGTTAGAGAAATTATATTAAGTTGAGCTGCTATAATGCAAATTTTGTCATCTGGCCTGATGAATCGATCATTGCCGGTTTTTTGCGAAGAAAAGCTTCAGCATGTACCAGACCAGTATTGCCGCGATCGCAAAGCAGATAATAAATATCATAAAAAATGTCCACTGAGGTTTGACAGGGATCGTTGAAGGATCGAAATAGTCCTTTAGAAAGACGGTCCTTGCATGAAATCGTATTATTAGCATGCCTGTGAATGAGACCAGGAAGATCACTCCTGCCTTTATGAAATCTTTTCTGACAAAATAAAACAGAGCTGCTATGGAAAGAATAATGGCAGCAAGCAGCACCGGAGCTGCATAAGAGTTCATGACGGGCTTAAGAAGGCTGCCTAATGAAAAGAGGTAGGCGGTGCCTGTTATCATGGCTGCAACAATACCGGACATGAAATATTTTATGCTTTTTTCAAATACAGCCTTATTGTCTTTCCCTAGCCAGCCTGTGAAAAAACCGCCTACAGCAAGTGCTGCTGTAAGAAAGTGGAGCCACCTGAAGATATAAGAGCCAATGGCAGGGTTGATAATGGACCCTGACTGCTGTTTTATATAAAGAGCCTTGTACAGGGCAGGCTGTTCCGCCATTGAAAAGACCGAACTGTATGTAAACGAAACATATACAAAACAGCATAGTGCAACTGTAAGATATATTCTGGTGCGGCCGCTGTCTTCCTCGGCAAAGGCTGCGGCGTAGAGACTGTAGTAACAGATAATAACAACCGCTACTATCATCAGCCAGAACCATGCGCTCACAATAGAGGCTGAATATACATACTGTCCATATACCAGCTGTAAAAACAGCAGGGGGGCTACACCGAATGAAACAGTGGCTGCCATTACTGTCGGGAAAAGTTTAATTAATTTCCGGTAGACATCATCGTCACTTTTGCAGATGAATTTTTCGTACAGGACTATAACTGTTCCGCCCACCATGAAGTTCATTGCCAGCAGGTGCAGGGCAAAGGTCGTTATATGGAGCGCTGTTATGATCCATAACGGGGCTGATAAGAAATTATGGTCAGGCAGGTTCATTGCATGCCCCCGTTATTAATTGAGTTCAGGTATTTGAACATTGCCTCTTTTTCTATTTCATCTCCGGTAAAAGAAGGCATTTCATCCGCAAGTTCCCCCGCATACTCAAGAAGTTCATTATAATCTTCCCTGGCTATACCGACCATGGTGGCTGAGTTGTCATTGTATCCGCCGAACACATGGCATTTACCGCAGCGTATATCATATATCTTTTTCCCCAGTTCAATTCCTTTAATATCATATATTTCGCTGATATGGCGCGGATCGGTTTTGGAATGGATGTATTCAGTCAGCTTTTGGACCTCTTCTTCATTGCCGTAAAACCGGGGCATATTGCCTTTGATAACGTGGGCACCTTTAATGATGCCTGCTATAAATTCCTTGTCAGTACCGTCAAACGCGGGCTTCAGAGGTTTGTACCCGTCTATTGTATGGCATGCCCGGCATGCCCGCCGGAAAAGATCAGCACCGTCATCGCCTGTGCGGAAGGCAATATGGCGCAGATATCCATCTTTTTTATAAAGGTCTCTTTTACTCAATTCAATGCTGTTGCCGTACATATAGCCCGAGATAACATATGGTTTCCTGATTGATTCGCGGAACCATTCGAATGCTCCGAACCATCCCATGCTTAAAGCGAGTGTTAATAAAGCTATGGCAAATCTCTGGCGGGAAGGGAATAATACTCCGAAAAGCAGCAGGGTCACTGCTATGCCTCCTGCATACCAAAGTGACTGTTCAATTGACGAAACAGGGGTGGCCATCATTTCGAGAGCCTTGTCTGTAACGGATGAAGGTATCGCCTGCCAGTACCAGTAAAATGATAACAGCGCTGTTGCAAGACCTGTCAGTCCCCATGCCGCATTGAACCGTATTGCCCCGGTCCTGAAATCAGATGGACTTCTGCGTGACACAATTACCATTGAATATATCCCGGCCAGCATGATGCAGACCCCTGTTCTTAATGCAAGGGATGGCCAGAATGTGGGGTTAAAGAACCCGTCCCATATATTGCCGGTGGTCAGCCATTCCCCGGTGGTCAGCATAAAGGTTATGATGCCGTTTATTACAAACAGCGACATCCATGCAGCGATAAAGTATATCCAGCCGATGATCATGTGGTTTTTGGGAGACATTTTCTTCCATCCGTAGAAATATAAAATGGAAGATGTTATTTCAATTATGAAAAATGTCCACTCAGTAGCCCATGCCCAGAGAAAATTATGGATCAATACCTCGGTTGCAGCAGGGTTAAGAAGTCCGATTATAAACCAGATGCCCACCCCGGTGAGTGCACCGAAAACAACGGTAAGCAGGACAAAGAATTTGCTTAGATGCTGCAGATAATCCAGCCACTGTGAGTCATTTTTTTTGCGGGCGTACGTCTCAGCTGTAATGAGATACAGTCCGCCTCCAATGGCAAAGTGGGAAACAAAGACATGAACAATGGCGATCCCTGCCATTATGATGCCGTACCCGATATTGATGTCCCAGAAAGGATAGTTCATTTGTAAGTTATTATTATCTTTGTAATAGCATGTTTTTACAACTAAAATCCTATCATGATTTGCATTATTGTCAAATTATGGATGGGTAAAGTAGGGGCAGATCTTGTGTCTGCCCTGCCAGGCAAGGAATGTAATCAAAACTGAAAGGTATGCAAAAGGGCTGAAGGGCATAGAAAAGGGCGCACACTCAGGTGCGTCCCTACTTTATCAGCATCTCAAGAAGCGCCTTCTGTGCGTGCAGACGGTTTTCAGCCTGGTCTATTACAACGCTCTGCGGTGAACTCAGCACTTCGTCCGTTATCTCTTCCCCCCTGTGCGCGGGCAGGCAGTGCATAACGATTGCGTCAGGTTTCGCAAGGGAGAGCAGTTCCCTGTTGACCTGATAATTTTTAAATATCTTTCTCCGGCGCTCTACTTCCCTTTCCTGCCCCATGCTGATCCATACGTCAGTGTAGAACACGTCTGCATCTTTGGCAGCCTCGTTGGGGTCTGTTACTATGTTCACTGCAGCGCCTTCGGCTTTTGCTTTTTCAAATATTTTTCTGTCAGGGTCATATCCGCGTGGACATGCCAGGGTCAGTTCCATTCCGGTCATCATGGCCGCTTCGATCAATGAATTGGCAACATTGTTGCCGTCGCCGATATAGGCCATGCGTATTCCTTTTAACTTCCCCTTTTTCTCTTTTACGGTAAGTATGTCCGCCAGCGCCTGACAGGGATGGTGCAGGTCCGTAAGGCCGTTGATCACAGGGATCGAGGCATTCTCCGCAAGGGTTTCGATCGTGCTGTGCGCATATGTCCTGAGCACGATACCATGAAGATATCTTGCCATTACCTTTGCTGTGTCTTCGATGGATTCGCCTCTTCCTAACTGGAGTTCGCTGCTATTAATGTATATGGGCTGGGCGCCGAGCTGGTATGTGCCTGTCTGAAAGGATATCCTTGTCCGTGTTGATGTCTTGTCGAACAGCAGCCCGATGCTTTTTCCTATGAGCGGGTATGCTGAACTGTCTTTGCCTGCTTTAAGCTCAGCAGCTCTTTCTATTAGAGTGGAAAGCTCTTTTGGTGTTAAATCACGTAATGTTAAAAAATCTTTTTTCATTAGTATTCTCCTGCCGCGGAATGTTTAATAAAATTTACAGGACCTTTTATGACTGTCCCTCAAAGATATCTTCAAGTACTTCTATTAAATGGTCGATCTCTTTTTCAACTACTATGAGCGGAGGTACGAAACGCAGTACATTGCCGCTTGTGCAATTTATGAGAAGACCTTTTTTCAGGCATAGATCGACTATGTTACCCCCCGGTTTTGTAAGTTCGAGTCCGAGCATAAGGCCGAGTCCTCTTACCTCCGCTATTTCTGACGGGAAAGCCTGTTTCAGTTTTTCAAGGCTGTTTTTGAAATAATCACCTATACGGCGGCAGTTATCTATCAGAAAGCCGTCTTCAAGCAGTATCTCCATTGCAGTGACAGCTGCAGCGCATGCAAGCGGGTTTCCCCCGAAGGTTGAGCCGTGTGAACCGGGCTGGAATGATGCTGCAATATTCTCCTTTGCGAGCACAGCTCCAATTGCCACTCCTGCACCGAGCCCTTTTGCGACTGTCATAATATCAGGCTTAACATTGAAATGTTCATAGGCGAAAAGAGCTCCTGTCCTTCCCATGCCGGTCTGTATCTCATCAAATATAAGCAGCAGGTTGTTTTCGTCACACAGCCCGCGCACCTGCGCCAGATAATCTTCAGAAGGTATCCTGACCCCGCCTTCTCCCTGTATGGGTTCGAGCATGACAGCGCATGTCTCTTTTGAGACAGCTTTTTTAAGTGCTTCTATATCATTGAACGGTACATGTTTAAATCCAGGGACAAGCGGTTTAAATCCCTGCTGAAGCGCTTCCTGTCCTGTAGCGGACAGTGCACCGAGTGTCCTGCCGTGAAATGACCCGTTCGCTGTTATTATTTCAAATCTTTCAGGAGAGATATTCTCTTTTGCATGTTTTCGTGCGAGTTTTATCGCGCCTTCGACCGCTTCTGTCCCTGAGTTGCAGAAAAATACCTTGTCAGCAAAAGAATTGTTCACGAGTATCTTTGCAAGCTTTATCTGGGGTTCAATATGGTACAGGTTTGAAACATGCAGAAGCCTTTGCGCCTGTTTCTGGAGCGCTATTACAAGTTTTGGGTGGCAGTGGCCGAGACAGTTCACTGCAATGCCTGCGAGAAAGTCGAGATATTCGTTGTCTTCAGTGTCCCAGACCTTCATGCCCCTGCCTTTCCTGAGTACAATAGGAAAGCGCTTATAGGTATTCATTATATACTTCTGTGATTCCTCAATGAGTTTTTTGTCCATAGTTTAGAAATATAACATAAATGAGGTGGGATTAAAAAGATGTGGGATGCGGACCGGAGACCTTTGACCGTGAAGCGTAAAACGACTGCGTATGGTCAACGGTCAATATATTTGTCATAAAATCGATCATTATTATATAATCAGCCATGTCTGGAAAAGTCCGAAAACGCTCTAACTGTAACAGACACCTGTAAGATAAGAGACAGATGTAATTTTTGATACATAATCTCAAGTTAATCAGGCAGGTAACCGTCATATATATAAAGGTCAATGACATCTATAAAACAGGGGAGATAAAGAGATCATGAACAAAGAATATTCAGCAAGTCCTGACGGAAAGAAATTTTCATTGCCGCTTAAGAGTGAATATGCAAAGGAATTCAAACGAATAAAGACCGAGGTTTCGAAGCAGAAGAAAAAGGGGCGTGAGATAGTTGTGGTCATGGGTGTCGGGTTTGTAGGTGTTGCCATGGCCGCGGTCATTGCGGACACTCTGGATGAAAAGGGCAGTTTCAGTAAGTTTGTTATAGGCATGCAGAGGCCGAGTCCGAGGAGTTACTGGAAGATACCTGTGATCAATAAAGGTATCTCTCCTGTTGTGTCTGAGGACAAGGAGCTTGCGCCTATGATAAAGAGGTGCGTTCTTGACAAGAAGACCCTGACCGCGACCTATGTATATGATGTCCTTTCACTTGCTGATGTTGTTGTTGTTGATATACAGTGTGATTATCTGAAGGAATCCCTCGGTGACGTACATGACGGGCATGCTGATATGACCCCGCTTGAACATTCACTTGAGATCATGGCCGAATATATTTCTCCGGAGGCGCTTGTCCTGATAGAGACCACCGTGGCCCCGGGAACAACCGAGCAGATCGCCTATCCCATCATGAAGAAGATATTCAAGCGCCGCGGGATAAAGAGCGACCCTCTGCTTGCCCACAGTTATGAAAGGGTCATGCCCGGCAAGAACTATGTCGCGAGTATCCGTGATTTCTGGCGTGTATGCAGCGGTATAAATAAGAAATCGCGTGACAAGGTGGTCAAGTTCCTCAATGATGTTCTCAATACAAAAGATTACCCCCTGACAGTCCTTGACAAGCCCATTGAATCAGAGACAGCCAAGATAGTTGAGAACAGTTACCGCGCTGCAATGCTCGCATTTATTGATGAATGGAGCCTTTTTGCGGAGCGCAACGGGGTAGACCTTCTCAAGGTCATTAATGCGATAAAGGTGCGTCCCACTCACAGTAATATAATGTTTCCCGGACCGGGCATCGGCGGTTACTGCCTGCCGAAAGACGGCGGCCTCGGTATCTGGGCATACAAACATATCCACGGGTTTGAGGATGATATCTTCAAGATAACGCCTCTTGCGATCAATATCAATGACACCCGTTCACTCCATGTGGGCCAGCTTGTAAGGGACGCGCTCAGGAACATGGGCAGGCCGATAGCTGCCGCGGAGATACTGCTTCTTGGAGCTTCATACAGGGAGGATGTCGGTGATACACGGTACAGCGGTTCGGAGATCATAGTCAGAAAGCTTACCGAGATGGGCGCTGAGATGAGGGTACATGACCCGTACCTTACCCACTGGTGGGAATTTGAAAAACAGGACACGTATCCTGCTCCCGGTCACAGCTGGGAAAGATTTTTCAGGAACCAGGAAAAGCTTACGGACCTCCGGATGCAGGAAGACCTGAAAAAGGGACTGAAGAGCGCTGACGCAGTTATTTTTGCTGTGCGTCATGAGCAGTATATGGACCTTGACCCGGACAAGGTAATAAAAATGGTCGGCAACACCTGTGCTGTCATAGACTGTTTCGGCATACTTGATGATGACAAGATCCGCAGGTACATTGAACTCGGCTGTGAGGTCAAAGGTCTTGG
>CBFDEG010000002.1:0-55057 GCA_965603765.1 uncultured bacterium
GAATGCCCTAACTTCCGGATCAACCGTTGTTCCGTCACTGTGGCAGTAAATATTATCACAGACCATTGTGTCCGGATCATAAGTGGGGGCAGGATTTCCGGGTATGTTCCATTTTGAATTAATAACGACATCCTTGGTCTCATTTACATGTTTTGAATAGTCTTTGATATTACTTGAGGTATCTACGGTATCATCATGGCAGTAGTAACAGGGATATTTTCTGATCCCATCACTGCCAATAAGACGTTGATGACCGTTCGAGCTCATTTCCAGAGTTTCCAGCCCTGTTCTGCCGTTATGGCATGAATCACATTGCATGGATGTTGTATCAGTCCACTTTACAGCAACATTAGGTGCACTGCCTCTTGCATCACTATGGCAATAAGTGTTTGTGCATGCTTTTGTTCCGCTGTTAAGAGTGCCGCCTGCTTCAAAGATTATGTCTTTAACATTGTTAACATGATATGACTGGTTTTTTATGGTGCTGCTTCCTGAGGCTGTTTGATAGTGGCACTTTTCACACTGAATACCGTGTCTTGACTCATCTGTATGATTTTTGTGCTTATAGCTTAGATCACTGGATGAACCTCCGGTGTCATGGCACGATGTGCATGTTACTGATCCGTCCCATGTAGGAATAGTATTTTTTCCGCCTCCCCAGACAGTGCCGTCCGGGAGTCTTCCGTGACAGTATATGTTATTGCAGGACATGCTTCCTGTATTTATGACGGTTGTATTGATCTCACTGTTGTCATAGTTGGCTGTTGTCTGTCCGTCATATATGCCACCAAGATATGCACCATCAAACAGCGAAAAACCCACTGTTATGTTCAGACCGTTCATATGGGTTGCGCCATAACCGGCACTGTCATGATGACAGACAATACAATTGAAATTCTTGACATTAACATGAACGTCGTGAGCACCCGCGGTTACTGAACCAGTAACTCCGGATTCGTTAACCAGGCCGTCGGGCCCCCCGGTTGCTGTATCTACGGTCGGTGGAAAACCATGGCAGACATTACAGCCGGATCCTTTAAATCCTTCAGTATGTTTATGGCAAAATGTACATTTTTTATCTCCGGTTACCATATGCGCATGGTTGCCGGAATCATTATTTCTGTGAAATGCTGTTTCTGTATGACAGATTTCACAGACACCGTCATACGTTGTATTTCCGTCTGCAAATGAATTTGTCCCTGATGGTTGAAATAATTTTACCGTGCTATTACCACTTTTTTGAGGAGTTATTGTTATGTTGTCGAGAGCTATAGTATTTTTGATGAGTTTTCCATATGTGATTGCGAAGGTATCAACTCCAGGGGTAACTTTGCTTAGATCAACAACACCTCCTATCGTCAGTGTATTACTTGTGTTGCTTAAGATCTTATAGTAAAAATTTTGATTGATATTCGGCATAACAATGAGCCCCTGGTGCTCGTTGTCTGTCCATTGCGCATCAGTCATTGTAAGCAGGCTCTGTCCTGCCTCAGGCATGTTTATTTGAATATCAGTAGAAATGTCTGAAAAAATATAACTTTCGGATCCGTATGTTCTGGCCTGTTTCTGATAATGCGGGTTATGGCAAACCCTGCACTCAATTGTCCAGTCACCATATCTATTATTTATCTGAAGACTTGAATGTGTTTTTACATAAGGGGCTTTTATATCGTTGTGGCACTGCCAGCACAGGGCATTGTACTGTGTATCGTCAATATCCTGTCCATAATTAAGACCTTCAAGAAGTAAAGAAGACTCACTTCCGTATATATAATGGCAGGTGTCACAACCGATGTCATTAATAGTATTATGGGGGTAATCTATTGCATATATAGATGTTGATAGCGGGTTTGCTACTAATGCCAATATGAATGCGATTATTAAAACGCGCTTATTGATCGTCCCCCCAATTATTTTTTCAGAAGTAATAAAGATTTTCTGAAACTTTGTTATATGCAGCCATGTAATCTTCTTGACGGATTATTTATCTGTATCGGATAATTCTTTATTAACTTGAGGCATTTCTTCGAGTAATAATTGTAATTAGCTCAAATAATATATATAGTTACACATTAAGATTTGATTAAGTGATGCATCATCTTGTTTATGCCAAGCTTTATTGAAAGGATACAAGAAACATGTTCTGCTATGTTTTAAAAAAGTAGCAGGTTATATCATGATATGAAAACATATAGTCTTAACACACCAATTGAGTGCTTCTTTTGGCATTTTGGAAAACAAATAAAATCGTGCATTAGCAGTTGTGCCAATACTCAATAAATGTTGTGAATTGTAAAGTTGTTGATTACCTTAACAAGGATGTATAACTGCTTTGCCAACAATTTTAGGTGAGATATATTTGATCTTTTTCATGATTCCCCTTTTTTAAGAATAAGTGTATTTAATATAACATATAATTTGAAAAAAATTTATTGGGTATTGTCTCTTCCATAAGTTATTGTTGTTGTTTTTAATTTATTAATCAGCGCTGGTGACAGTTGCTTAGGAAGAAGCCTCCATTCCCAGTTGCCGCATGTGCTTGCGGGAAGGTTCATCCTCTGTTTTTCTCCGAGACCGAGAATGTCCTGCATCGGTATGATGACCATGTCCGCGACCGACATCATGGCGAGTCGTATCATGTACCAGTTCACGGTCTTTTCAGAGACCCTGTGGCCGATATACTCAGTGAGCCTTTTCCTGCCGTCCGCGTCAAGCTCGTTTTTGTACCAGCCCTTTATTGTGCTGTTGTCATGTGTGCCTGTGTAGACAACGCAGTTCTTTACGTGGTTATGGGGCGCGTAAGGGTTTGTTGGAAGGTTTTCGCCGAATGCAAAGAGAAGCACCTTCATCCCCGGAAAACCGAATTCGTTGATTATGGCCGTAACATCTGGCGTGATAAGTCCGAGGTCTTCGGCGATTATTGAAATGTCAGGAAAATTATCGAGGACTGTATTGAAGAATTCCCGCGCAGGCGCCTTTGCCCATCTGCCGTTCAGCGCGGTCGTCTCATTGGCATTTACTTTCCAGAATCCGACAAAACCCCTGAAGTGGTCTATCCTGAACATATGAAAGAGCATCAGATTCTGCTTTATCCTTTTGATCCACCATGAAAACCCGGACCGCTTAAGAACGTTCCAGTTGTATACCGGATGCCCCCAGAGCTGGCCGGTTGCGCTGAAATAATCTGGCGGTACGCCCGCAACGAATACCGGTTCCCTGTCTTTGTCCAGACTGAATATTTCAGGGTTTGTCCATACATCACAGCTGTCATAATTCACATAGATTGGGATGTCACCGATAAGCTTTATCCCTTTTGCGGTGCAGTGGTCCTTAAGCTCATGCCATTGGCTGAAGAAGAGGTACTGCAGAAATTTTTCGTATAGAATATTGTCAGCCACTTTATCTGACCAGTGAGCGAGCGCTTTTTTCCTGCGGTCTCTTATGTCTTCAGGCCATCTGTTCCATGCCTGCCCGTTCATGTGATTCTTGATGGAGATAAATAAAGAGTAATCATCGAGCCAGTCAGCGTTCTCAGTACAGAATATTTTAAATGCCTTCTGCTTTAGCAGGATCTCTCTATTGGTTTTGTAAGCGGCCCTGAAAATGGCCTGTTTATATTTAAGGGCTTTTTTATAATTAACTTTATTGAGCGGGAACGGCTTGTGGTTTTTTAAGGCTGGACCCGGAAGAAAACCGCTGCTGACCATTTTTTCCGGGCTTATCAGGAGCGGGTTGCCTGCGTATGCTGAGAAACTGCTGTAAGGGGAATTCCCGTACGCACTGCATGTGGGCGCAAGGGGAAGTATCTGCCAGAAACTCTGACGGCTTTCAGCGAGAAAGTCGGCGAATTCATGTGCCCCAGTTCCGAGGTCCCCCACACCGTAAGGTGATGGGAGTGATGTTATATGCAGAAGAATACCGCTGCCACGTTTTTCCATAATTGTCAGATCGTTACATGCAGGTGCGAGCCTAATTTTATAAAACCTTCTGTCCATTGCCGGGCATGGTCGTCAGCGTTCTCTGCATTTTTCTTCATGATTTCGTAATGATGTTTGCCGGTTGAAAAATATTCGTTCTGCGCCTTCCAGAGGTCCAGCGAAATCGAGAGAGGCCCTATTGCCTCCATTGCCTTTTCGATCTGGCTGAATATCATTATGTCATCCGGTTTACCCGAGAGCCTTTCCATTACCGAGTTGAGCCATGACCCTGCGATGTAGCCGATGGTCGTCCTGTCGAGATTGACGGCCCATTTCTTTGATTCTTCTATCAGCCGGTTGAGCTTTTCAATGTCCAGCTCGTCTTCCTCAAATATCTTTTTAAGGTCTGTGTTCAGTGTATATTCTGCTGCTGAATAAAATGGCCTCGGCAGCCGCTGCTGAAGATTGTGGTAAAAGCCCATGATCGCAAAATTGTCTTCATATATATGACGGTATGATGTTTCAATGTTTTCATAGGTCAACTGGAGTATCTGGTCAAGCACCTTCCGCTGCTCGTCCTTGAAAAGATGCCACAGGGAGTAGATATGTTCTCCGAAGTGATTGTCCAGAAGCCTCAGTGTTTCGGGAATGTCGCCTTTTTCAAAAGATGTCTTCATCTCGCCCTGCATTACCGCGAACTCTTGTTCCCCGCTGAATTCACTTACCCCTGCGTTTATATTATGGTCTCCGAGGTGCAGGACAGCAAAACTGATCGTCTTTTCTTCCCATGTTATATTTGACGTTATCGTTGACTTTCCGGTTACGAGTTTCAGCTTGCCGGCCTCTGTCTTGTTATGCACCTCGCTGCCGGCTGTGTAGCAGTATATCTCGGTCTGTTCAGGGTAGTCCTCAAATACGGAGGAGATGCAGTAATGAGCGCCCACACGCAGAAGGTCTGTCTTTGCGGACTTTACATATCTGTCATAAGGCTCGGCCGCATTGTTAAATACATTGCTTGGTGTCTTTTTGAGGTGCTCCAGAAACCTTGATTCAACAGCGAGTCCTGAAAGCTCTTCAGCATACTGTATTGCCTTGGAAGCGTACTGGATTATCTGTATTGTTTCTATGCCGGACACCTCGTCAAAGAACCAGCCGCAGCTTGTGTACATCAGCATGGCATACCGCTGGCTCTCCAAAAGTTTCAGGACTATGGTCTTTTCATCTTTCGAAAGCTGACGCACTGAGTTCTCATTGATGAATCTGTCTATGTTTTTCCTGGACCGGTCAAGGAGTATCCTTATATATTCGTTCCGCACGTCCCATGGGCGCCTTAAATATTTTGAGGCCTCTGTTGTGTAGATATCAGACAGGCTGTCCCTCAAACTGTCGAGGGCCTCTCGCAGGGGTTTCCTCCAGGTCTGTGTCCAGCCAGGGTTCATTCCGGAGTGGCAGCCGCAGTTGTCGCGCCACCTCTCCACGCCATGCACACAGCTCCATGATGAGTTGTCATGTATCTCAACGATCTGCTCGGGCGGGTGCTTTGAGAGATATTCACCGTAGTTTGTTAGCTTCGCAAGATTCTTTGATTCAATATGGTGCAGCGCGTATGACAGGGCCATGTCTCCATAGCGGTGGTGGTGTCCGAAGGTTTCTCCATCTGTGGCGAGATGTACTATTTGAGGTCTCTTCCTGCTGTTATCAAAGGTGGAAAGCAGTCTGTTTGCAAAATCCTCTCCGTTCTTCAGAAGGCCGCCGAATGATATGTCCTGCGATATCGGGCCGTCATAGAAAAACAGGTTGATGCTTCTTCCGGAAGGCAGAGGACATTTATACGGCATGGTAGGGTCAATCTTTTCACCCGAGACATCATGCCATTTTGCCTTTAGTCCTTTTGCGCGGGTCTTTTTCGCCTGCCTGGGTGCCAGGACCGTGAACAGTATGCCGAGGTTCACAAGAATCTCGAGTGTTTCGGTATCAACAGCCGCCTCCGGCAGCCACATGCCTTCGGGCGCGCGGCCAAACCTTTTTTCAAAGTCCTTTATGCCCCATATTATCTGGGTGTACTTGTCCCGCCTGTTAGCAAGCGGAAGTATCATGTGATTGTACGCGTGCGCAATGGCCGAGCCATGGCCGGAGAACCGTTCCATGCTCATGCGGTCGGCCTCGATTATCGACTTATATACATCCGGCTTGTGGCGCTCCATCCATGACAGGAGCGTGGGTCCGAAGTCAAAGCTTATCTTTGAGTAGATGTTGATGATGTCGATGATCTTTTCATCGAAATTGAGTATGCGTGATGCCGCATTCGGGGCATAGCATTCGGCTGTTATCCTTTCATTCCAGTCATGATAAGGATAGGCGCTGTCCTGAAACTCTATTTCTTCGAGCCATGAGTTTTCTCTCGGAGGCTGATAAAAATGCCCGTGTATGCATATGTATCTGTCCATGATGGGTTATATCCTAATTTGAATTATTTGTCGGACGCTTATCTCTAATTCTTGAAAAACAGTATCCCGAGCGGCGGCAGTGTCAGTGTGATCGAGTAGTCTCTGCCTTGCGCGGGTGATTGTTCAGCCTCTGCTCCTCCAGAATTTCCGCAGCCGCTGCCACCGTATATACCGGAATCGCTGTTAAGAAGTTCTCTCCAGAAGCCGCCGTTAGGCAGTCCTACTTTATAGTTGTGCCTGGGCACTGTAGTGAAATTGCAGATAATAAGCATTGTCTCTCCTGTTGTCCTGCTCTTTCTCAGGAAGCTTATAATGCACTGTTCCCAGTCATGGAAGTCTATCCATTCGAAACCGTCCTCTGAAAAATCGAGCTCGTACAATGCCGGCTCATTTTTGTAGAGGTGGTTAAGGTCGCTTACCCATTTCTGGACACCATGGTGTGAGATGTGCTCCAGACCATGCCACTCAAGGCTCTCATCATGGTTCCATTCTTTCCATTGAGCGAACTCGCAGCCCATAAAAAGGAGCTTTTTGCCCGGATGAGAGTACATATATCCGAACATGAGCCTCAGGTTTGCGGAACTCTGCCATTCATCCCCCGGCATTTTACCGATAAGCGCGCCTTTGCCATGCACTACCTCATCATGTGAGAGCGGGAGTGCGAAGTTTTCAGTAAAGGCGTACCATAAGCTGAATGTGAGTTTGTCGTGATGGTATTTCCTGAAAATGGGGTCTGTTGACATATATTTTAAAGTGTCATGCATCCAGCCCATGTTCCATTTCATGCCGAACCCGAGTCCGCCTACATGTACCGGTCTTGATACCATGGGCCATGCTGTTGATTCCTCTGCCATTGTCTGTACATCAGGGAATGCGCTGTAAACAGCCTCATTCATTTTTTTAAGGAAGGTGATGGCTTCAAGGTCTTCGTTGCCGCCGTATTTGTTCGGGATCCACTCCCCGTCCTTTCTTGCATAGTCCAGGTAGAGCATGGATGCCACCGCGTCTACCCTGATGCCGTCGAGGTGATATTTATCAAGCCAGAAAAGGGCGCTGCTTATCAGGAAGTTCTGTACTTCATTTCTTCCGTAATTGAATATGTAACTTTTCCATTCAGGGTGATACCCTTTCTGAGGGTCTTCGTGCTCATACAGGTATGAGCCGTCAAAATAGGACAGGCCGTGCTGGTCCGAAGGGAAATGTGAAGGCACCCAGTCCAGTATTATGCCTATGCCGTTTTGATGGAGATGGTCTACAAGATACATGAAATCCTGCGGTGTGCCGAACCTGCTCGTCGGAGCGAAATATCCTGTGGTCTGGTATCCCCATGAGCCGTAGAACGGATGTTCAGTGATCGGCATAAGCTCTACATGCGTAAATCCCATGTACTTTACATAATCCGCAAGCTGGTGGGCCGATTCTCTGTATGTGAGGAACCTGTCACCTTCTTCAGGGACTCTCCGCCAGGAGCCGAGGTGCACCTCATATATTGACCAGGGAGCATTCAGGTCATTGTTCTTATGCCTGTTCTGCATCCAGTTGTTATCGTTCCATTGATATTCAAGCCCCCAGACCTTAGAGGCTGTCTTTGGAGGGTTCTCCCAGAAAAATGCGTAAGGGTCTCCCTTGTCAACAGAATATCCGTTATATTTTGAGACTATGTGATATTTATAGACATCTCCTGACTTGACGGCCGGTATGAAACCTTCCCATATGCCTGAATCGTCCAGTCGCGATGAAAGCTCGTGTGAGGTTTTGTTCCAGCCATTGAAGTCACCGGTAACAGAGACCTTTTCAGCATTCGGAGCCCATAAGGCAAAGTATGTTCCTTCTTTGCCGTCTATTTCGAGAGTACGTGAGCCGAGCTTGTCATACAGCCTGAAATGGCTGCCCTCTTTGAACAGATAGATGTCGTGGTCAGTAAAAAGGCTTATATCATGTCTTACGTTACTGTCTTTGTTTTCCTGTATTACAGGAGCTGTTGATGATGTTTCATTTTTCTTCATTAATGTCTGTTCCTTAAAAAGATGTTCTGTATGGGAGATCCTTAAATAAAGGTACATTTAAGCTGGATTGCACCATGCAGATTCATATAAATATAAAGTAGATGAATATGAAATGCAACACAAAATATCATAACTGTATTATTAATTTGAATTAAAGTTTTACTGTTCTGAGTCCGATTTTAGATATGTTGTAAAGGGGCGCTTTATTTCCATTCAATTTAAAGGGGAAGGGACCATCTGTTTTTAATATGAGCAATCTGGACTCATTACTGAAAAATATCGCCGCACTTCCTTCACTGCCTACGATAGCAATGAAGATAATTCAGAAGGTCAAGAAGGACAACCTTGCGATAAATGAGCTTATCGATATTATGTCCGTTGACCCCGCGCTTGCGGCAAAGATACTGAAGGTCGCCAATTCCTCTTTCTACGCGCTTCCGTACAGGGTTGACTCCATAGAGAAGGCGGTAAGCGTCCTGGGTATTGAGGCGCTTAAGAACATTGCGCTCTCCTTTGTGATAGTAAAGGGACTTAGAAGAAATGCGGTTGACAGGTTTGACCATGAACTTTTCTGGAAACGTTCCATTACAGCGGCTGTTACTGCCGAGCTGCTCGCATCCAGAATGAAGATCCAGCATGAGGACACTTTTGTTGTGCCATTGCTGATGGATATAGGTGTCCTGGTAATGTACCTGTCCAGACCGGATGATTATATCAAGGTCTTTGACCTTAAAAGAGCATCCAATATAAAGACCTCTGAAGTTGAGACGTCCATATTCGGGTTTGATCATCAGGAGGCAGGCAGTATGGTGCTTAAGGAGTGGAAGATACCGCCTAATATTTATATGCCTATTGCATATCATCATAACCGGGAGAGCGCTCCGGATGAATACCGCGGCATGGTCGATATCCTTGATGTTGCTG
This sequence comes from uncultured bacterium, assembly GCA_965603765.1. Classification (GTDB taxonomy): domain Bacteria; phylum Nitrospirota; class Thermodesulfovibrionia; order UBA6902; family UBA6902; genus CBFDEG01. The sequence goes on from CBFDEG010000002.1 coordinate 9,295, forward strand.
ATATGGTCTCCTCTTTTTATCACGGACATAAAAGTCTTGAAAAACTCGGAGAATTGAAACTGTCGCTGACCGAACTGAAAATGGAAGAGACAGAGATCGAGGCTTTTATTGATGAAGTTGCGGACAGGACAGTTGAAATATTATCATCTTTTGAGATCGACCCCGGTGACCTGAAGCCTTATTCCCAGATACTGCAGGAGGCCAATGAAGAGCTCGGAAAGCTCAATATGTCATATGAACAGCTTGTCATAGAGCTGAAACAGGCCAAAAAGGATGCTGAGGACTATGCGGTTGAGCTATGGGACATTAAAGAAAAGATGCGGGAGATCTCTGTCAGGGACGCGCTTACCGGGCTTTACAATCATCGTTATTTTCAGGAGCTTTTTGACAAGGAACTGAGCAGGTCTGAAAGGTATTCACGCTCTCTTTCAATCATGATGATCGATATTGATCATTTTAAAAAGATCAATGATACCTATGGTCATCTTCATGGAGATCTTGTGCTGCAGGAAATAGGTGAACTTTTTAAAAAGTCACTCAGGACATCCGATACGGTCGCAAGGTATGGAGGGGAGGAGTTTGCCGTTGTCATGCCCGAGACAGACATTGACGGAGCCGCAATTCTTGCCGAACGACTGAGGAAATATGTTGAGGTGCTTAAGATAAATATTGACGGCAGGGGCATCAATGTTACGATAAGTATCGGGGTCACAACATACTGTCCATCAAAGGGCAACAGGACAAAGGCGGAGATAATAGATGTAGCAGACAAGGCCCTGTATATCTCGAAAAAATCCGGTAGAAATAAAATAAGCCTTGTAAAATAGGCCTCCCCCTTAAAAATTCCAGAAATATCCAGCAGTTCCGGTATCAAAAATCACAAAAAACTTTCTTTCTGACAATGTAACATTGTAAAATGTCCAATAATTGAAATATGACATATTATTTTGCCGGAGGAAGAGTGGAACTTTTTGACCTGACAATAGAAGAAGCACGGGCCGCCATAGACAATGGAGATGTGGGCCCTTCTGATATAACAGAGGCTGTATTTAAGAGGATAGAGGCTGTGGAGGAAAAGGTGAAGGCATACGTCACCCTTGCTATGGGCGCTGTACCTGAAAAGGCCGGCAGCGGCAGACTCAGCGGTATTCCGATAGCTGTAAAAGACAATATATGCACAGAGGGCGTGATAACCACCTGCTCGTCAAAGATACTTAAAAACTTTGTCCCTCCGTATGAAAGCACGGTAACGCGTAAGCTTATGGAGGAGGGATATGTATTGACCGGGAAGACGAACCTTGATGAATTTGCCATGGGTTCATCAACTGAGAACTCGGCATTCGGCAGCACAAGAAACCCGTGGGACCTGGAGAGAGTGCCGGGCGGCTCAAGCGGCGGCTCTGCTGCAGCGGTTGCGGCCGGTGAATGCATTGCGGCTCTGGGGTCTGATACAGGAGGGTCCATACGCCAGCCCGCGGCATTTTGCGGGGTCGTAGGTTTAAAACCGACATACGGCAGGGTCTCAAGGTACGGACTGGTGGCATTTGCCTCATCGTTTGACCAGGTTGGGCCGATAACAAAGACCGTTAAAGACTCAGCAATACTATTGAATATGATCAGCGGGCATGACAGGCAGGACTCTACATCCGCAAATATTGAGGTGCCGGATTTTGTTTCGGCATTAGGCCGTGACATCAAGGGATTAAAGATAGGGATACCCAAGGAGTTCTTTATTGAAGGTATTGACCCTGAGGTCGATGCATCTGTTAAGGGTGCTGTTAAAAAACTCGAATCACTTGGAGCTGTCCCTGTTGAAATATCACTTCCGAACACAGGCTATGCAGTTGCTACATACTATATACTCGCGACATCCGAGGCATCTTCCAACCTTGGAAGGTACGATGGTGTGAGATACGGTCTGCGTGTGCAGGGGGACGATCTTATGGACATGTATATGAAGACCAGGGAAGATGGCTTCGGGCCTGAAGTGAAGAGGAGAATAATCCTCGGCACCTATGCGCTTTCATCAGGTTATTATGATGCTTACTATAAAAAGGCCCAGCAGGTCAGGACACTTATTAAACGCGATTTTGAAAAGGCCTTTGAAGAGGTTGATGTGATAGTAACACCGACAACCCCGACGCCCGCGTTCAGGGCAGGGGAGAAGACCGATGACCCGTTGCAGATGTATCTGTCCGATATATTCACTCTGTCGGTAAACCTTGCGGGTGTGCCGGGGATATCTGTTCCATGCGGTTTTACATCCGCCGGACTTCCGGTCGGTCTGCAGATAATAGGCAGACACTTTGATGAAGCATCTGTTCTGAAGACAGCCTATGCGTATGAGCAAGTAACTGAGTGGCACAAAAGAAGGCCCAATTTGTAATAAATAACAAATGACAAATAACAAAATACAAATAAATTCTAAATATCAAGTATTCAAACTAACAAACAAAGAATATTGATAATGTTTTGTTTTGGTCATTGGGATTTGAGATTTATTTGTATTTTGTTATTTGTGTTTTGTTATTTAGATATTTTAGTACAAGGAGTTTGACAATTATGAAATATGAAGCAGTAATCGGCCTTGAAATTCATGCTCAGCTTCTAACTAATACAAAAATATTTTGCGGATGTTCCACAGCTTTCGGTTCTGAGCCGAACACCCAGACCTGTCCTGTATGCACCGGACTTCCGGGCGTGCTCCCTGTTATGAACAGGAAGGCGGTTGAATATGTTGTCAGGACAGGGCTTGCAGTGGATTGCGAAATATCTCCTTTGAGCAGGTTTGCGAGAAAGAACTATTTTTACCCCGACCTTCCAAAGGGCTACCAGATAAGCCAGTTCGAACTCCCGCTGTGCGGTGAGGGGCATCTGGATATATCGATTGACGGCATCACCAGGAGGACCCGGCTGAACAGGATACACCTTGAGGAGGATGCGGGCAAGAACATACATGTCGGCGTTGGAAGCGAAAGCTCTGTTGACCTTAACAGGGCGGGCGTGCCCCTTATGGAGATAGTCAGCGAGCCTGATCTGCGCAGTTCCCGCGAGGCCGTGGAATTCATGAAAAAACTGCGCGGTATCGTGCGTTATATAGGTGTATGCGACGGCAACATGGAGCAGGGCTCCCTGCGGTGTGACGCGAATGTTTCCATCCGTCCCGAGGGGCAGGAGGAATACGGGGTAAAGACAGAGATAAAGAACATGAACTCATTTCGTTTTATTGAGAAGGCGATCGATTATGAGATAAAGAGACAGATAAGAGCACTTGAGAATAATGAGAAGATAATCCAGGAGACAAGGCTCTGGAACACGGAGAAGGGCATAACAGAGTCAATGCGTTCAAAAGAAGGAGCGCATGATTACAGGTATTTCCCGGACCCCGACCTTATGCCCATAGAGCTTGAGAGATCATGGATCGCTGACATTAAAGATAATCTGCCCGAGCTTCCGGACCGCAAACGTGAAAGATTTATTGAAGAATATTCATTTACTGAAGATGATGTTGATTTTCTTGTTTCTGAAATAGCGATCGCCCAATGGTTTGAAGAGGCTGTCAGACTTGGCGGTGAGCCGAAGATCGTCTGTAACTGGATCAAGGGTGAACTGGCAAAACTGCTTAATGAAGACAATAAACAGATAGATGAATGTATGCTCAAACCTGAGCACCTTGTCGGGATGCTCGGTCTGATGGACAAAGGCATTATCAGCAGCAAGATAGCCAAGACCGTGTTTGAGGAAATGTACAGGAACGGGAAGGACGCTGAAGCCATAGTCAGGGAAAAGGGGCTTGTACAGGTAAGTGACGAATCCGAGATAGAGAAGATCGTTGATGAAATTATAAAGAACAGCCCCGGCGAGGTAGAGCGTTTCAGGGGCGGTGACGCAAAGCTTATGGGTTTCTTTGTGGGCCAGGCCATGAAGGCCACAAAAGGCAAGGCAAACCCCAAGGTCGTTAATGAGCTGTTGAGAAAGAAGCTTGGCTGACAAGGCTGAAAAGATCCCAACTATGGAAAAGATCCTCGTTGTAGAAGATAAGGTCTCAATGGCCCAAATGCTTAAAGAGACCCTCGAGCTTGAAGGGTATGAGGTTGAGACAGCAGGGGACGGGGCTGAGGGTATTGAAAAGATAAAGACATGGAATGCCGACCTTGTTCTGACCGACCTTAAACTTCCTAAAAAGAACGGTCTTGAGGTGCTGAAGGCATCAAAGGATCTGAACCCTGTTGTCCCTGTGGTTGTCATGACAGCGTACGGATCTGTTGAGACCGCTGTCGAGGCCATGAAGCTCGGGGCGTATGACTTTATAACAAAACCGCTTGATACAGATTATTTACAGCTGCTCATACAGCGGGCCATGAAGGGCAGGAGCCTTGTTACCGAAAACATGCTCCTGAAAGACGCCCTGTCGCACCATGCCGGTATGCCCGAAATAATAGGCGGCAGTCCCCGTATGGTGGCTGTGGCTGAAGCAATAAAAAAGGTCTCTTCTCAAAAAACAACAGTGCTGCTGCTCGGTGAATCAGGAACCGGTAAAGAGCTTTTTGCCAGGGCGATACATGACATTTCCCCGAGGAGTAACAGACCGTTCGTGGCCATTAATTGTGCGGCCATCCCCGGAGAACTTCTTGAGTCAGAACTTTTCGGACATGAAAAAGGGGCCTTTACCGGCGCAACTGAAAGGAAACCGGGCAAGTTCGAGCTTGCTGACAGGGGCACGGTCTTCCTGGATGAGATAGGCGAGATGGACATGGCCCTGCAGTCAAAAGTGCTCCGGGCAATACAGGAAGGGGAGTTCAGCAGGGTAGGCGGGACAGGTACGCTGAAGGTGGATATAAGGATAATAGCCGCAACCAATACAGACCTTGAAAAGGCAGTAGCTGAGAACAGGTTCAGGGAGGACCTTTATTACAGGTTGAGCGTTTTCCCTGTTATCATTCCTCCTCTCAGAGAGAGGAATGAGGACATCCCGCTTCTTGTAGAGCACTTTATATCAAAATATTCCGCCATTATGAACGTGCCGGCAAGTGAAGTGAGTGATGACGCTATGGAGCTGTTGAAAAAATATTCGTGGAAGGGAAATGTGCGGGAACTTGAAAATGTTATTGAACGCGCGCTTATTTTATGTGAAGGGGAGACAGTAAAACGGAAACATCTGAGGCTTGGCCAGGCTTCTTCTGCTGGTGAAATAGGTGGTATCCCTATGGATGGGACACTTGAAGAGGCTTCAAAGGCGGCCCTGAAAATAGTTGAGACAAAGAGGATAAAAAAGGCCCTTAAAGACACGAACGGCAATAAGACAAGGGCAGCGGAATTGCTCAGTGTCAGTTATAAGACACTTCTTACCAAGATCAAGGATTACGGGATAGAGAACTGACGTAACGGATTCCTCACATAAAAGTATTTCTCATCCAGGAATTCTTTAACCATCGTCATATTCGGAAAAATGCGGGGGTGTGATGACAGGCCCTGCATCTTTTGGCTTATTCCTGCTCTTTTTGTTCCGTGACATCACGGAAGACTATAACAATACCCGGGATATTGTCCTGTTCTTCTTTTATGGGTGCAACGCTGTCGGATATGGGGACCTCCTTCATTTCCCTGGTGAGCAGCACATGATCCTCAATAAGGTTTATGATGACGCCTTCCTTTAATACCTTCGTTGCCAGAATATTCTCGATCTCCTTTGGCTCCGTTTTTTTTATATTTCTTACATTGAATATCTCCAGTAATTTTTTACCAAAGGCGTCTTTCTCATTCCATCCCGTAATATCTTCGGCAACTTTGTTCATAAAGACCACACACATGTCTTTGTCAGTGGCTATCACCCCGTCCCCTATGCTCCTTAACGTGGTATCAAGCCAGCGTTTCATCTTTTTCAATCTGCCTTCCATTTCATGCTTGTAGAGAGCAATTTCGATGGCAACATGCAGTTCCTTCTCTTTGAAGGGTTTCAGGATATATCCGAAAGGTTCTGTTATTTTGGCGCGCTGCAGTGTGGCCTCATCGCCGTGGGCGGTCAAATAAACTACAGGGATATCAAACCTGCTCTGTATCTGATCGGTAGCTTCGATGCCGTCTATCTCTCCTTTTAATATGATGTCCATCAATATCAGATCAGGCCGGAGTTCTTTAGCTTTTTTTACTGCATCTTCTCCTGTTGGAATTATTGCCAGAACAGTGTACCCCAGTTGTTTCAGGCTGCTTGCTATATGCATGGCAATTATGCTTTCGTCTTCTACAACAAGAATTTTCCTGTTGGTCATACTCATGCCCATCCTTTCTTACTGTTCCTGTTAAGCTGTAGACCGCCGTTGCGGTTTCATAATCTTTTACTGTATTTCAGTTCGCTGAATGTTATCCGGAAAGAGGTTCCCTTGTTCCTTTCCAGTTCAATGGTGCCGCTAAGCTGGCCTGTCAGGGCAGTTACCAGCTGCAGACCGAGGGTTTCGGTATTTCTGAAATCCAGTTTTTCAGGGATGCCGATACCGTCATCACTGACCGTTAATGTAAATATGTCTTCGCCCTCGGGATGAAGGGTTATTTTGATAAGTCCGCTTCTTCCTTCAGGAAAGGCATGTTTAAGACAGTTTGAGATCAGTTCATTCAAGATCAGACCGCAGGGGATGGCGGTATTTATATCAAATAAGATCCCTTCTGCATCTATCTCCGACCTGATCATATTTGTGTTTACCCCGTACGAAATAAGCAGGTTTGTTATCAGCTCATCAATGTATTCCTGAAAATTGATCTTCGCAAGGCTTTTCGACTGATACAGCTTTTCATGGATAATTGCCATCACGTCCACGCGGTTTTTGCTTTCCCGCAGGGTCGCAAGCGACTGTTTGTCCTTGATGTATTCGGACTGGAGCTGAAAGATGCTCGAGATGATCTGCATATTGTTCTTGACCCTGTGATGAATTTCCCTGAGCAGAAGTTCTTTCTCCTGCAGGGATGCCTTTAACTTTTCCTCGGTCAGTCTGCGCCATGTAATGTCCCGGTTGCTGCCGCGCCGGCCGTATGGCTTTCCTTCATTATCGAAAACCTGTCCGCAGACATGACTTATCCATCGGACCTCGCTGGTTTTTGTGACAATCCTGAATTCGATAGGTTCAATTGCGCCGGTGGTAGAAAGCTGATGAACATGATCGGTAAAAATCGACAGGTCTTCAGGGTGAACGATCCTGAAAAGAAGACCGGGATCTGAATAGAACTCTTTTACTGTATAGCCGGTGATCTCTTTGCATGATGGCGACATATGTTTAAAGCTCCTGTCATCGAGTAACCAGTATTCCCAGTCATAGGAGTAATCGACTATGATACGGTACTTGGTTTCGCTTTCTCTCAATGATTCTTCAACCTGCTTGCGCTGGTTTATCTCATTGTTTAAATCGTCAATTTTTGTTATGAGCTGAGCAGCCATGGTGTTGAAGGCAGCGGCCAGTGTGCCAAGTTCAGCTGTATGGTGTTCTTCAGCACGGACAGATAGATCGCCTGCGCTGATCGCCTGTGCCGTCCCTGCAAGCGATTCAATGGGCTGTACAATTTTGCGGTCAAGCACAAATCCCAGGGCAATGGCGCACGATAATGTCAGTACCAGAAAAACAACGGCGGTGAGCAGGGAACGATATGTGTACTTCATAGCCTCAGCCACAGGCAGTTCGGTCACTATATGGAAAAGCTGTTCTTCAAATAGTATTTTTTCGTCGGCAAGAACGACTTTTGCGCCGGTTAAGCCGGTGGTTATTCCTGGCTGTTCAGGCGGTTTGAAATATGTGCCTCTTAGAACGACCGAGGGGTTTGGATGGGCGATGACCCTTCCGTTTTTATCAAGCATATAAGCGATACCTGAATCACCGACCCGTATATTTGCTATGATGTCCCATATATAATTCATCTTGATCTCGGCAATAAGCATGCCCCGTACGCGTGTAGTTTGCAGGTCTGTAACAGGAATACTTATCTTCAGGTAAGGTTCCCCGGTTTGTTCGTTGAAATATACAGGGCTGTAATAGACTTCGCCGCTTTGGGCGGGGATTAAAAATTCATCGGCCTGCGACCGCTCCGCAAGGTCGGCATCCGTTAAGAACAGTGTCCGCGAAACACGTGCGATCTCCTTCCCTTTGCCGTCAAGGAGGGTGAGGTCGGAAAATATGTCCTTGTGATATTTATTTGAAGCAGAAGAAAGTATTTTGGCAAGCAGAAGATGCCTCTGTCCGCGGTCCATGTTGATCAGGTCAAAATTTATTGCTGCAGATTTCAGTATGGCTTCCTGCTCATGGATATAGGTACTGATCTGTCCTGAAGCCAGGATTGACTGTTTTTCCTGAATATCCTTAGCCTGCATCTGCTGTACGTTAAAGCTTTGCCATGACAGTATGCCGCTGAGCAGCAGTATGGGCGTGATCGACAGGATGACCAGCGATTTGAGTAAAACTTTTCTGATGCTGGTTTTTGCATTCATTTACGCCAGGGTCTCTTTTCTATTCCCGGATAATGAAATCCGCCTGCTGTAAAATATCATTAGGGATTTCGATGCCGACTGCCTGAGCTGTCTTCAGGTTTATTCCCAAAAAAAAGTCCGCTGTTTCCACCGGCAGGTCCGCAGGCGGGGTGCCCTTTAGAATACTGTGCGCCAGACGGGCGGCCTGTGAGCCTGTGCGTTCGTCAGTAGGTGAATAGGAGAGTACCACACCTTTTTTGTAATCCACATGGCCTGCCGAGATCACAGGGATTTTCCGCTTTATTGCGTAATCCAAAACAACATCGAGGTTTGAACCGACGAGCCAGGAATGGAGCGGGAAAATGGCGTCAACATCTCCGGGCATGGAGGATAGCGATCTATGCAGTTCTTCAACGGTCGCAACTTCAGAGACCGTGATCTTGAAACCGGCTTTTGCAGCGCTTTCATTCAGATCTTTCAGGCTCTGCCTTGCGGCGCCGGTATCGAACTTGACCGGGACAAATATGTGTTTTGCGTCAGGCGCAATTGCCCGCAGGAATTCCAGTGACTTTGGAGTACTGCCGCGAAGCTGAATTCCTGTAAGGTTGCCGCCTGGTCTGACCAGGCTTTCTATTACGCCGGATCCGGCCGCATTATACATGACAAACACAACGGGTATATTTCCCCCTTCTGTGGCCTTTTTTGCCAGTTTAGCTGCAGGGGTCGACATGGTAAATATCAGGTCAACGGGTTTTGCAACCATATCGTTTATGGCATTATCAATGACTTTGACGTCCTTGGTCTCGGTCTTCATGTAGGTCAGGTTTTTCCCTTCTATAAATCCGAACTCCGGCATATTGCGCAGAAATCCCTGTGCGCCTTCTTCTTCTAATGGATTGGGGTTTATAAAACCCAGGACATAGCTCTTTTCCTTTTTCTGGCACGCATAGTTGATGAGCAGTAAGGTCAATAACACGGCAATTAACATAATAGACATATAAAAATATGGTTTATTTTTTTTCATTTGTTTCATCCTCCATATTAAGCCGCTCCCTGGTTTCTTTCTGGTTCCGGACAATGAAATCCGCCTGTTGTAAAACATCATTCGGAATTTCAATGCCTATTGCCTGCGCTGTCTTCAAATTTATTCCCAGAAAAAAGTCCGCGGTTTCCACCGGCAGGTCTGCGGGAAGTATGCCGTCATTCAGGATGCTGTGAGCCAGGCGGGCGGCCTGTGAGCCTGTGCGGTCGTCCGTAGGTCCGTAGGAAAGTACCACCCCGTTTTTATAATCCACATGTCCTGCTGAGATTACAGGGATTTTCCGTTTTATTGCAGTATCTATGACCACGTTCAGGTTAGAGCCGACAAGCCATGAATGCAGCATAAAGATAGCGTCAACGTCTTCAGGCATGGATGCCATTGACGCTTGAAGCTCTTTAACTGTAGTGATTTCGGAGATCGTGAGCCTGAAGCCGAACTTTGTGACCTCCTGCTTCAGCTCTTCCAGGCTGTGAACCGCACCTCCGGTGTCGAACGTAACAGGGACGAATATATGTTTGGTCCCGGGAGCAATTGTCTGCAGGAATTCCAGGGCCTTCTGGGTGCTGCCGCGTAATTGAATGCCTGTAATGTTGCCTCCGGGATTTGTCAGGCTTTTTACCAATCCGGACCTGATCGCATCATAATGGATAAACAAAACCGGTATATGAGTCCCTTTTGTGGCCTGTTTTGCAAGCTGTGCCACGGGCGTCGTAATAGTAAAGATCAGGTCTGCATGGTTCGCTACCATATCCCTCAGAGCAGCTTTCATACCGTTGCTGTCTCGACCTTCGAACTTGATATAGGTCACGTTTTCCCCTTCGATAAATCCGAACCTGGGCATGTTGCGTAAAAAACCCTGTGCGCCTTCCTCTTCTTCCGGGTTGGGATTTATATAACCTATTGTGAAGACCTTTTCTTTTTTACAGCCGGGCAGGGTGAAAAGTAACAGCGATAGTGTAATGAATGTCACGAAAGCCGGAAACGCAAAGATCTTGAACCTGATATTCATCTTATATTGCCCCTGATCATATTGCTTCTTGCCTTACAGTATCAGCATGATTAAAATATTGCGTCTTCTGAATATTCAGAATTATATATGGTTTAAATATCACCTTAAAAGATTGAAGTCAAGGAGGGTAGTTTTTTGTGGATTATTTATGCACTCTTAACCGCGCTTTCGCTTGCAACGAGTGATGCGCTGACAAAAAGAGCGCTGGCCTCAAGGAATGAATATTTTGTAGCATGGGCCAGATTGCTGTTTGCCCTTCCTGCCTTACTGCTCTGTCTTTGTTTAATAGAATATCCGCTTCTTGACAGGACCTTCTGGACAGCTACACTCTGTGCATTGCCGCTGGAGATAGCCGCAATAATTTTATATACAAAGGCCCTGAAGGTTTCTCCTATAAGTTTGACGGTCCCGTTCCTTGCATTGACACCTGTTTTCCTGATCATTACCTCATATATCATACTGGGAGAAAAGGTCTCCCTGAATGGCGGGATCGGTATATTGCTCATGGCAGCAGGCGTTTATACGCTTAATATCCATAAGGCCAGGGATACTTTTCTGGGGCCTGTAAAAGCTGTGTTTAAAGAGAAGGGGTCCGTTATGATGGTCATGGTCGCGTTTATATATAGTATAACTTCATCGCTCGGCAAGATGGCCATTGAACATTCATCCCCGATCTTTTTCGGGAGTACATACTTTATACTTGTAACGATCCTCTTTACCCCTATTGCACTAAGAAAGAACAGAGGTAATATCACGATCAAAAAGAAGGATGTCGTTTCTTTTGCATCCATTGGGGTCACGTATTCAATGATGATCATTTTCCATATGATAGCCATGAGCCTGACCAATGTTGCGTATATGATCTCGGTAAAGAGGACGAGCCTTCTTTTCAGTATAATATACGGACATTTTCTGTTTAAAGAAGAGAAAGTCAGGGCAAGGTCGGCAGGGGGTATATTAATGCTGGCAGGATTTGTTCTGGTAGTTATGAGTTGAAAAGTACTGCTGTTTTTGAGGGTTACAGCAGGTAACCCTGTACATTGGCATTAGAAAATTAAATATGTTAATCTTTATGGATAACAGGAGGTTATAAATTGTATAAAAGTGTAGCTATATGGGTATTGTTCGGCCTGATGATGATCATGGTTTTCAACTTCCTTGAGACAGCAAAGCCGAACGATGAATTGATATTTTCAGTCTTTGCTGAAAAGGTTAAACAGGGTGAGGTCGCTGAGGTCACCATAAAACAGCCTGAAAACCTGATAGTCGGGACTATGAAGAACGGCGTAAAGTTCAAGACTTATGCCCCGGACTATCCGGAGCTTGTGAAAGAGCTGAGGGAAAAAGGCATAAGTATAAGCGCGAGGCCCGAACATACGCCGTGGTATATGAGCGTGCTCTTTAATTTCGGGCCGATCATACTGCTTGTATTCCTCTGGGTGTTCTTTATGAGGCAGATGCAGGCCGGGGGAAATAAAGCGCTTTCATTCGGAAGGAGTAAGGCGAAACTTGTATCTGAAAAAGGCATTAAGATCACATTCGCTGATGTTGCGGGTGTTGAAGAGGCCAAAGAGGAAGTCCAGGAGATAATAGAGTTTCTTAAAGATACACAGAAGTTCTCGGTACTCGGCGGCAAGATGCCGAAGGGCGTTCTGCTTGTGGGGCCTCCGGGATCAGGAAAGACATTACTTGCAAAGGCGATTGCCGGTGAAGCCGGAGTGCCTTTCTTTTCAATAAGCGGTTCTGACTTTGTTGAGATGTTTGTTGGTGTCGGAGCTTCAAGAGTGAGGGACCTTTTTGAGCAGGCGAAGAAAAGCGCGCCCTGCATTATATTCATTGATGAGATAGATGCCGTGGGCCGTCACAGGGGCGCAGGCCTCGGAGGCGGACATGATGAGCGTGAGCAGACACTTAACCAGCTCCTCGTGGAACTTGACGGTTTCGCGCCGAATGAGGGTGTTATCGTTCTTGCAGCGACCAACAGGCCGGATGTACTTGACCCTGCATTGTTAAGGCCCGGAAGGTTTGACAGGCAGGTTGTGGTTCCCCATCCGGATGTTAAGGGCCGTCTTGAGATCATAAAGGTGCATATTAAGAAGATTCCCCTTGATGATAATGTGGATATGGAAGTGCTTGCCAGAGGCACACCTGGCTTTTCAGGAGCAGACCTTGCCAACCTTATTAATGAGGCGGCGCTGCATGCCGCAAGACAGTCAAAGTCAAAGGTTGAGCAGATAGATTTTGAGACTGCCAAGGACAAGGTCATGATGGGCAAGGAAAGAAAGAGCATGATAATCTCTGAGGAAGAGAAGAAGAACACAGCCTATCATGAGGCCGGGCATGCTATTGTCGCAAAGCTTACACCCGGAACAGACCCGCTTCATAAGGTCAGCATAATTCCGAGAGGCATGGCCCTTGGTATAACACAGCAGCTTCCCATAGATGATAGATATACGTATTCCAAAGACCATATCATGAATACGCTCGGAGTGCTTATGGGCGGCAGGGCAGCAGAAGAGATCGCACTGAACCATAAGACAACAGGCGCGGGCAATGACATTCAGAGGGCAACTGACCTTGCAAGGAAGCTGGTATGTGAATGGGGTATGAGCGATAAACTCGGCCCGCTTGCATTCGGACAGCGTGAAGAGCAGGTATTCCTCGGCAAGGATTTCAACAGGCATAAAGACTATTCTGAGAAAACAGCACAGGACATAGATGATGAGGTACGGAGTATTGTAAATGATAGATATAAATATGCAAAGGAACTGCTTCAGGACAATCGTGACATTCTGGAAAGATTTGCAGATGCGCTTCTTGAAAAAGAGACACTTGATGCGTCTGAAATAGAAATCATAGTCATGGGTGAAAAAGCGGACGTTAAGGAAGAAAGTGCGGGACCTGAAACAGCCGGACCTGAAAACGTTACTGATGCTCCATCAGAAGAGAACGTCTGATCTTCAATTAATTAATAAGATCTTAAAGCACAGATGACATTCATCTGTGCTTTTTTATGCTTGAATCATGTTAAAGCGGCGGGTAATATAATAGCCAGTTTTATGTGATGAATGGAGGAATGATGAAACTTGAATGGAAAGACTTCTGCTTTGATTTTTCTGCCAGAACATATATTATGGGTATCCTTAATGTTACGCCGGATTCATTTTCTGACGGGGGCAAATTCTTTAATGCGGATGATGCAGTTGCGCAGGCACTCAGAATGCAGGATGAGGGCGCTGATATCATCGATATTGGCGGGGAATCAACAAGGCCCGGGGCTGAAAAGGTCTCTATGGATGATGAGATAAAACGTGTTGTTCCGGTCATTGAAGCGCTTACGAAAAAGCTTCGAATTCCTGTCTCGATAGATACATATAAGTCGCAAGTGGCTGAGGCCGCTATTTCCGCAGGAGCATCCGTTATAAATGACATAAGCGGTTTGAGGTTTGATCCGGTCATGGCAAAGACAGCAGCAGCACATGATGTACCAGTCATAATCATGCATATAAAAGGCACACCTGAAAACATGCAGAAAAACCCCGAGTATACGGCGCTTATTCAAGAGATCAGAGACTATCTTTTTGAGGGGATCGAAATAGCGAAGAGGGCGGGTGTGCGTGAAGACATGATCATTGTAGACCCCGGTATAGGTTTTGGAAAGACCGTGGAAGACAATCTTGAGATCATAAACAGGCTTGATGAATTTTCAACGCTCGGCAAGCCCGTGCTTCTGGGTCATTCAAGGAAATCATTTATCGGCAGGCTTCTCGGTGACCTTCCTGCTGACGAGAGGGTTGAGGGAACTGCCGCGGTTACGGCTATCGGGATATATAACGGAGCAAATATCGTCAGGGTGCATGATGTCAAAGAGATGAAAAGGGCTGCTGTGATTGCTGACAGTATTAAGAGGGGGAGGTAATGCACCCTTGCCGGCTTTTCCGATTTTCTCTTAATAATTAATCTCTTGAGTTGCTTCCTATGCTCCCTCTTTTGCCTTTACAATAAAAAATGCCAGTGCATTTAACGCTAATATTAATCTTATGTTTACCATGTTTACTCATGATATTAAATAGATGAAAGTCGTATCATTCTGTAAATAAAGGCAAAAATCGTTACCTTCCCCACAAATAATTTATTGGTTAAAGTTTTAATTTTTATCTTCCGATATGAGTCCTAGTTTATAAAATTAGGCCGGACAGCTTATATGGAATCTATAATATATCAGGTTCATGTCTGGTGATTAAAAGAAGGAGAAAAAATATGAAGAGTAAAATGCTTTATGCAGGATATCTGTTCTTAATCACTACACTCATGCTTATAGGCTGTGGCGGAGGAGGCGGCGGTAGTGATACCGACAGCACTACAGACACCATTTCAGCGCTTTCAGTCCCTTCAAAGGTTAGTGTTGTTGATGCATCGGAATCATCGAGCGGCCTCAATAATATAGCTGCTCTCAGTAGTTTTAGCCCAATGCAGACGGTGGGAGCATTGTCCTCAACCTCTGATTACAGCACAGACCCGACAAATGTATATGTGGAAGAACGTTCCGCTGAATCACTTAGTACTGTTAATGAAATATTATGTATGCTCGGACAGAGCGGATATGACTCAATGGTCAACCTGGGCGCGTATAAGGCACAGATAGACATAGGCCAGTGCGAAGGCACGAATGACAGCGCCTCAAGCGCGGGAGCATCTACTCAGAACCAGTCATCCGGGGCCAATGCAACAGAATATGAATACTGGACAGTTGTATCTTCCAGGGCAAGTTCGACCGCACCTCATATAGTCCATGCATGGATTCATCAGGCAGCTTCCGAAGATGAGCCTGCAGCTACGATTGAAGTCGACCTTGAGATCACAGAATCTGTAAGCAGTACGAACCCCTATGGCCGTTTTACAATGAACTTCAGGTCACATCCGCCAGACAGTGACACCCCGACACTTTTCTCCGGTTTTCTCAAGACTGCTGAAGAATCAGGTGATACTGTTCTCAAGTTCTACTGTAACGGGGATATGGGAGACTTCTCATTTAACCAGAAGGTAACTATCAACAGGACATCAGAGACTTCGGGTGCCGGCAGCATGTCATCACAGGAAACGAGCCCCCAAGGGTCTAAGACTGAAACTTTCGATATTGCCTATAATGACACACATTTTTACAGGTCTGATGGTGATGTAGATAACTGTCTCACCAGAGAAAATCCTGACACGTCAGTCTGGAGATACGGCATGTACCATGATGAAAACTATAGTACTCCCGGTGCAAGGGTGGCTATTAACTCCGGATTTCCGATCAAGTTCGGAGATGAGCATGGCTGGGCCGGTTACTACGGGCTCTGGTTTTCTGACAGTGTTACCCTTAACAGCGGCGACACAGTCCTTAAACAGGACTTTGCTTCAAACGGTACGACTGAGACACCATATACTGTATTCATTGCAGACGGCAAGCTTAAAAAACATACGAAGAAGAGTATAACTCTTGAAGAGGCAGCCGGTCTTCCGCTTAACTGGAGCCAGTGTACACAGTCGGGCGAGGAATGGACATGTGCGCAGTACAGGGTGAAATGGAACAAAGTCGATCAGGTGTTCTATAAAACCGCGGTCATGAACGAAGACAACTGGGTATGGCAGAATGTTACCCCGACAGCTGTAACTTTTAGCGATAGCGACTATGACTTCAGCTTTAATTCAGAGGCGCTCGGCGGCAACGGCCGTATCAATTTGAGAAATCCTGAGAATGGTCAACTCTTAACACTTGCTAACGCAACGAACGTGATCTTTCATGTTGAAGACACTGTCTTCCCGGGTGACCCAGGCATTCCGACCAGCCTTGCATGCTTTGATAACTGCCCTGATCCATCTGTGATCAATACCGGTTCCCCGTATTTTGCAAAGAGTACCTGGCAGGACAACGCCAATTTCTCAACTGTTAACATGGATACTGCTCCGGCAGCACTTACAGCCGGTACAAACTTTATATCATACGACTTTGATGCCAGCTCCATGCTGCTTAAATACGATGGCACTGCCGCAGTTATGACCGAAAGTGACAACAGCCAGTATGGTATCTGGACCGGCGCAATGTTTGAGCTTACAAATGAGAATCGCACAGCTCTTGCCTGTGACTGGGATTCGACCAAAACATGTAACTGGCAGGCATGGGACAAACTGAGTGTCTTCTATACATGGGAGACCGGTACGGATTCATGGAACAAACTGACGGCTCTTAAGTCAGGCGATACGTTCCTGACATTTGATCCACCGTTATCAGTAGAATATACACACACGACCGGTGCAAAGTACTATATCGAATACAACGGCTTTGGTGACCTGCATGGCATCCCTGGCAAATGTGTTGATATGGATACCGGTCTCAACACCGACTGCATGGACTCCAGTGATGAGACCAAGTTCATCAGGTGGGTGCCTGAGTTCAGTATTGCTGACGGAACAGCTGTAATAGACGCTGTCAGCGGATCGTTCTACTACATCAAGGCATTGGAAAAGGAAGAAAGAATGAGGTCTGTAGACACTTCTAACTGCAGCAATGTTCTTACATTGACATCTTATACTCTTCCTGATGCGACCCTGTATGTAGCGCCGAATATCGGTACCGAACCGACAGTAACCGGAGCACCCGCAATTATAGGCGGTGTACTTCAGTAGTCAAAACAGAGACTTACCAGAGGCGGGGCATTATGCCCCGCTTTTTTTTTGCACGGATTGAGTTTTTAGCAATAAAAAAGGGCGGTCCATTGGGACCGCCCTTTTGAGTTAAGATTAGCTTATTTCTTTCTTTTCTTCTTCAACTGTGCCTGTGCTGCAGCGAACCTTGCGATAGGTACCCTGAAAGGTGAACAGCTCACATAGTCAAGGCCGATGTTGTGGCAGAACTCAACTGACTTCGGCTCTCCGCCGTGTTCTCCGCAGATGCCGAGCTTGATGTTCTTTTTGACCTTTCTTCCTTTTTCGACAGCTATCTTCATGAATGCTCCGACACCGGTTTGATCAATAGATACAAACGGGTCGTCTTCAAGGAGGCCTTCTTCTACATAGAAAGGCAGGAACCTTCCGGCATCATCTCTTGAAAGACCGAAGACGGTCTGGGTAAGGTCATTCGTGCCGAATGAGTAGAAGTCAGCAACTTCCGCGATCTCGTCGGATGTTACACATGCACGAGGCAGTTCGATCATTGTTCCTATTGTGTAGGGGACTTTGACCTTTGCTTTCTTCTGCACATCATTTGCTACACTGATGACGACCTCTTTCATTGCTGCCAGTTCTTTTACATGACTTACAAGAGGTATCATTATTTCAGGTATTACATTTATTTTCTTCTTCTTGAGCTCACATGCAGCTTCCATTATTGCCTGGGCCTGCATGGCGTATATCTCGGGGTAGGTGATACCGAGACGGCAGCCGCGGTGTCCGAGCATCGGGTTGAACTCATGCAGAGAGTCGTTCTTTGCCTTGATCTGGTTGAATGATACTTTCATGCCTTTTGCAAGTGCCTTGAGCTCTGCATCTGTGTGAGGCAGGAACTCATGAAGCGGCGGGTCAAGGAGCCTTATTGTGACCGGCAGTCCTTTCATTGCCTTGAATACACCGAGGAAATCCTTTTTCTGGAAAGGAAGCAGTTTTGCAAGCGCTTTTTGTCTTCCCTCGATAGTTTCAGAGAGTATCATCTCCCTGACGGCCTTTATCCTGTCAGGTCCGAAGAACATATGCTCTGTTCTGCAAAGCCCGATACCTTCCGCGCCGAACTTAAGTGCTGTCTTGCAGTCATCAGCAGACTCAGCGTTTGTCCTTACCTTAATAAACCTTGCCAGGTCCGCCCATTTCATGAGCTCTTTGTACCATTTGTTTTTATCAGGGTTTGCCGGGTTCAGGTTGAGCTGGCCTTCGTAGAAGGTGCCCTTTGTTCCGTTCAGGGTTATCCAGTCACCCTGTTTCAAGGTCTTTCCTTTTACAACTAAAGTTTTATTTTTTAAGTTGATCTGTATATCAGAGCATCCGACGATACAGCATTTGCCCCATCCGCGTGCAACTAGCGCTGCATGGCTTGTCATTCCGCCCTTTGCTGTTAGAATGGCCTCTGCTGCATGCATGCCGTGAACGTCTTCAGGTGAGGTCTCGGTCCTGACAAGAATTACCTTCTCGCCTTTCTTCGCCCATGCTGCTGCTTCGTCAGAGGTGAGTACGATCCTTCCTTTGGCTCCGCCCGGTCCTGCAGGGAGACCCTTTGAGAGCAGTGTGCCCTTTTTCTCCGCCAAGGGGTCAACGCTCGGGTGAAGGAGTTCGTCAATCTGATCCGGTCTTACACGGAGAAGCGCGGTCTCTTTTGTGATAAGCTTCTCTTTTGCCATCTCAACTGCCATACGGATAGCTGCCTGACCATTACGTTTACCGATCCTGGTCTGGAGCATCCAGAGCTTGCCGCTCTCTATAGTGAACTCAATGTCCTGCATGTCGCTGTAATGTTTTTCCAGTCTTAGCTCATAGTTGTGAAGTTCTTTGTATAACTTGGGCATTTTTTCTTCGAGTGAAGGAAGGTGCCTTGTGTCAGCTGTTTTGCCGGATTTATTGACAGGGTTAGGGGTCCTGAGACCTGCGACAACATCTTCGCCCTGTGCATTCGGGAGCCATTCACCGAAGAACATGTTCTCACCTGTTGCAGGGTTACGTGTGAAAGCAACGCCGGTTGCCGAATCGTCTCCGGTGTTTCCGAATACCATGGACTGTACGTTTACGGCTGTTCCCCACCAGTCAGGGAGTTTTTCGATCTTTCTATATGCAATGGCACGTTTGCCCATCCATGATGAGAAGACAGCGCCGACACTGCCCCAGAGTTGTTCTTCCGGAGTGTCAGGGAAAGGTTTTTTCAAGGTTTTTTTAATGATCGTCTTGAACTCATCACAGAGCTTTGTCAGGTCATCAACGGTCAGGTCGGTATCGCTCTTGTATCCATTTTTGGCCTTTACTTTTTCGAGTGCTGATTCGAGTTTGTGTCTGATCCCATCCTGGTCAGTTTTCGGTTCAATGCCCGCGCCTTTTTCCATGACAACATCAGAATACATCATCATGAGACGGCGGTACGCGTCATATACAAAACGAGGATTATTGGTTTTTTTTATGAGTCCGGGGATGGTCTTGGTGGTCAGACCTGCATTTAGTATTGTTTCCATCATTCCGGGCATAGAGCTTCTGGCTCCTGAACGAATGGACATGAGCAATGGATCATTGGGGTCACCGAATTTCTTGCCCATTATCTTTTCAACCTTTGCCATTGCAGTGTTTACCTGCGCCTTCAATTCTTTGGGATATTTCTGATTGTTATCATAATAGAGGGTACAGACTTCTGTGGTTATTGTGAATCCGGGGGGGACTGGGAGTTTGAGTTCTTTGTGTCCGGCCATTTCAGCCAGGTTGGCTCCCTTTCCGCCGAGCAGATTCTTCATGCTCGCATTTCCATCTGCCCTGCCATCTCCAAAAAAGTAGACGTATTTTTTTGCCATTACTTTCCTCCAGTTAAAAATTTATGATTAATACGTAACCTCTACCAGGCTAATGAGAGCATATTTTACACAATATCATGTCTAAATTCAAACCAAATATTTATGGGTATAATTGTGTTGTTTTAATGTGTTGTTCGCTTGTTCCGGGCATTAAGGATTTCGTATCATATTTAGATTGTTTTGTTGCTTTCCGGTCTGTTTCTCCATATCCCCTGATGATGAAAGTTGATTGGGTGAAATTCCGCATCTATGTGTCAAATAGGTTAGATTAATATTCAGTATGTACGTTTACTGCTGGTAAAAATTATTGGCATAGAATGTGCAAATATATTTTGCATTGTTTAACTATATGACACGCAGGTAGTTTAACTAAGCAGGATACTAAAACTGTCATGAAGCAAAAGATCATATTATCCCTTGTTTCACTCTTTATGCTGATGGCTGTCGGTGCAGCGATCGCAAATTACTATCTGATAGATAACACCTCGGAGCTTGAACGCATTATCCGGCTTCATGAGGTTGAACAGCAGGGGGGCTTTCTGCTTGGTGACCTTTGGAGCATCCAGGCCGACAGGGTAAAGTCTGTGCTGCTGTTGACACTTTTCATTGCAGTTGTACTCGGTACGGGTATTGCCGTATATCTTACAAGGTTTGTTACACGTCCTGTTAAAGAGCTGGTTGATGCAACCAGGCTTATTACATCCGGTAAGCTTGGAGGGACAATAACATATAAAGATAATACAGAATTTGGAGAGCTTGCAGGGCATTTCAATGATATGAGTGCCGCAATTAAGGAGAGCTATGAAAAGGTGCAGGAAGAGATAAAGGGCCGGTGGCAGGCAGAAGATGCTCTTTCTGAATCAATGGAATATCAGAATATGATACTTGACAGCATAAGGGACCCGTTCTGCATTATCGACAGCACTTACAGGATAGTGAAGGTCAATGAAGCTTATGCGGAACTGAAGGGCAGAAATGCTGATGAGATAATCGGAAAGAGATGTTGTGAGATATTGAGAGACGGGGAGCTGCCCTGCACGAATTGTATTGTGAAGGCCACCTTCCGGTCATCCGATCCTTGCGCGAAAGACAAAAAGCTCAAATTTAATGACGGGTCTGAAATATGGGTCGATATCTATACATATCCGATAATGGATAATGATGGAAATGTCTCTCATGTTATTGAATATATAAGGGACATAACAGACAGAAAGATAACCGATGAGGCATTAAGGGACAGTGAGGAACGCTATATCCTTGCTGCGCGGGGGGCGAATGATGGATTGTGGGACTGGGACCTTCAGGCCGGAAGCGTCTATTTTTCGTCACGCTGGAAGGCAATGTTCGGGTATGCAGAGAGAGATGTAGGCGGTGACCCCAATGAATGGATGAATCGAATACATCCTGATGACCGTATGCAGGTCAAGGCTGAGATAAATGCTCACATTGATGGGCAGACCGCTCACTTTGAGAGCGAACATCGTGTTCTGCATAAGGACGGTAATTATATTTGGGTGCTGAGCAGGGGGCTTGCTGTGCGTGATCCATCGATGAAGGCTTATCGTATGGCCGGTTCGATAACGGATATGACAACCCGGAAGAAGGCTGAAGAACAGTTGATCTTTGATGCCATGCATGATGAATTGACAGGTCTTCCGAACAGGGCGCTGTTCATGGACCGGTTGAGGCATCTGGTTGACCGTGAAAAACGAAATACAGAATATCTCTTTGCTGTTGTATTTTTTGATCTTGACCGGTTCAAGGTGCTTAATGACAGCCTTGGCCATCTGGTTGGTGACAAGCTGCTTGTTTCGATCAGCAGGAGACTGGAGGAGTGTCTGCGTCCCGGAGATACCGTGGCCCGTCTTGGCGGTGACGAGTTCGCAATACTGCTTGAGGACCTTGAAGACAGAAAAGAGGCTATGGTTGTTGTGAAACGCCTTCAGGATAAAATGCTTGAAACCTTCAGACTTGACGGGCATGATGTGTTTACATCTGCAAGTGTCGGCATTGCCTTTAATGAGGAGGGCCATGAAAAAGCCGAGCATTTTTTACGGAATGCTGACATTGCCATGTACTATGCAAAGGAGAATGGTTCCGGTAAATTCGAGATATTTGATAAAGGAATGTATAATGAGGCCCTCACCCGGCTTCAGCTTGAAAATGACCTGCGCCATGCGCTGGAGAGTAATGAGTTCTTTCTTCATTATCAGCCGATCGTGTCCGTTAAAACCGGCAGGGTCAAGGGGATGGAGGCATTGATAAGGTGGCAGCATCCTTCAAGAGGACTGGTTCCGCCTACTGATTTTATTTATATAGCAGAAGAGACGGGAATGATAGTTTCGATCGGTGAGTGGGCGCTTCAGGAGGCATGCAGCCAACTGAAAATATGGCAGAAAAGGTTTGCATCGGACATCCCGCTGACTATGAGCGTAAATGTTTCGAGCAGACAGCTGCTGCCCGGACTGATTAAAAATATAAAAAGGATATTGAACAGGACCGCAATTGAGCCCGGCACTTTAATACTTGAGATAACCGAGACCATGCTTATGAAGAATGCAGAATACCTGGCCCCGCTTCTTCAGAAGTTGAAGAATATGAATATTAAGCTGCACATTGATGACTTCGGCAGCGGTTATTCGTCATTAAGTTATCTGCGATATTTTCCTGTTGATGTCCTTAAAATAGACCGTTCATTTATTTCCGGTATATGCACTGACAGTGACAACCTTCAGATAGTAAGGGCCATTACAGCTCTTGCGCACAGTCTTAATATGAATGTTATTGCTGAGGGCGTGGAAACGCAAGAGCAGATAATAAAGCTTAAATCTCTGGAATGCGATTTCATGCAGGGATTTTATTTCTCAAGGCCGATGGACAGTAATAAAATAGAAGAACTGTTGAGGGAAAGCAGGTTTGATCTGCTTGCATATCTTTCACATAACAATTAATTTTCCTGCTCGACTATTTCCGAGAAATCGCCGATCGAATTGAAAATAGCTTTAACGTGAGCGAGCAGGGCCAGTCTGTTGTTTTTTATCTTCTCGTCCTTGTCCATGACAAGGATCTTGTCAAAAAATGTATTGATAGGACCTTCAAGTCCAAAGACCGCTGTTGACTCGCCTGCTTCTACCCGGTCTTTTATTTTTTCAGCAGTATTGAACAGGTCCTTTTCCGGCTCTTCGGTGAACATGCCGGTGTCCGGTGTCCCCGGCGCTGCTTTAACAAGAATGTTATAGACCCTTTTTGCGGCAATGAGAAGTTTGTTGAATTCAGGCGACTTCCTCAGCTCTGACAATACTGATATTTTTTCTTTCAGCTTTTTTAGGTTTGATTCCTTTGAAGCAAAAACTGAATTGATAAGGTCATACCTGTACCCCTGTGCTGAGAATATTCCTTCAAGCCTTTGATAGAAGAACTGCAGTATCGAATCAGACAGTGATGCTTGCCTCTCTGTCGGGACATCAAAATTATCAAGGGCTTTTCCTATTAATTCTATAAGCAGGATATTGTAGTCGCGTTCCTGAAGTATATTAAGTATGCCGGATGCCTGCCGTCTTAGGGCATAAGGGTCTTCAGAGCCGGTCGGAATAAGTCCGAGAAAAAAGAATGCGGCAATGTTGTCGATCCTGTCAGCAAGTGATACGGCGGTGCCGGCTTCACCTGACGGAAGTTCATCACCCGGGAACTTCGGCAGATAATGTTCATAAATTGCTTCTGCTGTTTCGTTGTCCTCACCGGAATTCAGGGCATATCTCATTCCCATGAGACCCTGCAGTTCAGGGAACTCTCCAATAACACCGGTGACAAGGTCTGCTTTGCAAAGCAGGCATGCCTTCTCAAGTTTTTCTTTTGAACTCAGCTCCAGTCTGTCTGCGATAAAGGAGCATAAGGCGGACATCCTTTCGGTCTTCTGGAAGACCGTGCCGAGCTTTTCCTGGAAGGTCACTTTTTTGAGCTTTTCGCTGTATTCAATAAAGGGTATCTTCTGGTCTTCGATGTAATAGAACATTGCGTCATCAAGCCTTGCCCGGAGCACTTTTGCAGCGCCTTTGCTGACAGTATCATTATTGTTTGAGCTTGTATTGCTTGTAACTACAAAGTAAGGCATCATATTTCCTTCCGGGTTCTCGGTAGAAAAATATTTCTGGTGTACCTTCATTACAGTTATAAGTAGTTCTTTGGGCAGCGAAAGGTACTTGTCATTGAATCTTCCGGTTACCATTGCCGGGTATTCAACAAGGTTGGTGACGGTATCTATCAATTCTTCATCCCTGCGGATTATGCAGTTAAGGTCTGACTCTATGCTGTCCAGACCGGACGATATCATATTTTTTCTTTCGGATATATCAGCAATGACACTGTTTGCTTTCAGTATAGAGGCATATGATGCTATGTCTTTTATTTCAACAGGAGCAGGCGACAGGAACCGGTGACCGCGCGAAGTGCTGTTGCTCTTTATCCCATCCAGTTCAAAAGACAGAGTTTCTTCACCGAACAGGGCAAGTATCCACTGAATGGGCCGGAAATACCTGATATTACTATTGCCCCATCTCATTGATTTTGGAAGATTGAGTGTGGAAATGATCTCAGGCAGGGCCTTTGTCAGAAGGTCCCTGGTCTGCCGGCCTTTTTGTTCTATAACGGCAGCGACATATTCTCCGCGCTCAGTGTTGATAATTGACAATTCAGTTACATCTATTTTCAGCGACCTTGCGAATCCGGTGGCTGCTTTGGTGGGGTTTCCCTCGCTGTCAAATGCAGCGCTTTTGGGCGGGCCCACTGTTTCCACAGTCCTGTCGTCCTGTTTTTCAGCTATGCCTTTGATACATATCGCAAGCCTTCTCGGTGTGGCATATTCAGAGATTTCCCCATAGCTTATTAATGAACTGTCCAGAAAGCCTGTAAACGCGCTTTTTAATATCTCCAGTCCTCTGGGCACGAACCTTGCCGGTATTTCTTCCGAGCCTATTTCTATGAGAAGGTCTTTCATTTATTGTCCTTCAGTAAAGGAAAGCCCATTTCTTCGCGAAGGTTGAAATATCCTCTTGCGCATTTTCTTGCAAGGTTTCTGACGCGTGCAATGTAGGCGGTTCTTTCTGTAACACTTATGGCTCCCCGGGCATCAAGCATGTTGAAGCTGTGTGAGCATTTAAGGCAGAAGTCATAAGCCGGGAGGATCAGGCTCTCTTTTATAAGCGCGAGGGCCTCTTTTTCATATTTTTCGAAAAGAAGGAAGTGCAGGTCAGCATCTGAGCTGTCAAAATTATATTTTGAGAACTGTACCTCTGTTTCGTGATGAATGTCTCCGTAGGTAATGCCTTTTTTCCATTGGAGGTCATAGACGTTGTCCACGTCCTGTATATACATTGCGATGCGTTCAAGTCCATACGTGAGTTCAACTGATACAGGTTTAAGCTCTATTCCGCCTACCTGCTGAAAATATGTGAATTGGGTCACTTCCATACCGTCAAGCCATACTTCCCAACCAAGTCCCCATGCACCGAGGGTGGGGGATTCCCAGTCATCTTCAACAAACCTTATATCATGTTTGAGGGCATCGATGTTGATGGCTGCAAGGCTCTTCAGGTAAAGCTCCTGTGTGTCAGGCGGTGACGGTTTAAGAATGACCTGATACTGATAGTAATGCTGAAGCCTGTTCGGGTTTTCACCGTACCTGCCGTCAGTCGGCCTTCTTGAAGGTTCTACATATGCGGTTTTCCATGGCTCCGGCCCGAGTACCCTGAAAAATGTAGCGGGGTTGAAGGTTCCGGCGCCTACCTCAATATCGTACGGCTGGTGGATGACACAGCCCTGGTCATTCCAGAATTCATGCAGTTTCAGGATAATGTCTTGTAAGTACATGTTATATATCGCTTTTTGGTTAAATGAAAATTTACAGAAATTAACTTCTGACTGTAAATCTTAAATTGAAGGAGGAGGCTTTGTCAAACAAGGCAAAATGGCCTGATCTTTAATGTTATATAAACATCAGGCGGATTTAATGGTTTTCAGTAAATTAAAAGCAAACAGAATAACCCCACTAATTGAGAGTGCCGCTGATATTATCAGGATATTTCCAAACAGAGGCGCGTCTCCCATTACAAAAGGCCAGCTAGAGGCCATCCCGATCAGGCCGGCATTTGCAAACCAGAACTGCAGATGCATTATCCTGGAGCTGTATATCAGTTTTCCGCTGAACTTCGGCAGTATGTGATAGCCGACCCCGTATATCATCATTGACATAAACCCGAGGAGGTTCAGGTGAACATGTACCGGAATATAATATCCTGCCTCAGACGGCCATATCAGCATTGCGAATCCAATACCTGAACCTGCCAGAAAATAAAACAGGCTCATTCTTAAGTACCAGACAACTACAGATTCCATGAACTTCTCTCCTGTAAAGGTTTAGTGTCAGGGGCCTTATACCTGTTCAACAGATTTGATCTCGGGTATCTCTTTTTTAATTGTCTCTTCGATCGCATTTTTCAGGGTCATTGTAGACATAGGACAGCCGGAACATGCTCCTGTCAGCTTTACCTTTACTACCCCGTCATCCTGAACATCGACAAGTTCAACATCTCCGCCGTCACGCTGGAGCATCGGTCTAACCTTTTCAAGTACTGCTTCAACTTTTTCTCTCATTTTTTCCTCCTTGATAATTATTTAATAGTATAAAGCATATCACAGTTAAAACTATGATTAGTATCATACTTGTCAATATTTATGCAGACTTATGATTAGTATCATAGACCCGGTCACGGTAATGTATTAAATTATATATGTACAACATATTTTATGAGGAGGGTATATGAGTGAAATTGCGGAAGTGACAAAAGATTCGATGATCGGGGATGTAATCAAAAGTGTTCCGGGTGCAGAGGATGTGATAAGGAAATATTTCGGTGAGGGCTGTTTTACATGTCCTGGGATAAATGTGGAGTCAATAACGTTCGGTGCAGCAATGCACAATGTTGATCCTGAGATCATTGTTGAAGACATAAGGAAAATATTGGGCGGGAATAATGGAGCATAAGTGCCTGAACTGCGGTGTCGGGAGTGACGAGGTTCTTCTCCTGTCATGTAAGTTCAGGGAAGACTCATTGTATGTGTGCGTGAAGTGTCTTCCGGTGCTCATTAATAGTTCACACTGATATTGACCTTCTTCTACTGTAAAGCCGGTACCATGTTTTGGTGCCGGCTTTGTGTTTATTTTCTATAATGACTAATGATTTGCATAGGCTATTTATACCGCTGGCTGTGTAAACTCTAGATGTAAAATTTCTTGACAATGGGGTTTGTTTGTGATATCTTTAAAATATCTAATCTGAAACGATTAATCCAAATTATTAGCTTCAAACCTTAAGGGAGGTATCATGGCAAGGCTTGATATACGATGTGGTGTTGACTTACCTGTAAGCATTATAACAGAGAACATTGGCGGCAAGGGGACTATGGAAACCCCTGCAAGGTTTACGTCTTTAAGCCTTGGCGGTGGGTTTATCGATATAGGTAAAAACCTTTCATCCGAAAATAAGATAGTGGGTTTGAAGTATGACCTGCCCAGACATGGTGAGTTTGAAGTCCTGGGTGAGGTACTGCGCTCGGACAGTTCGGGTATTGCCACACGTTTTTATAATCTTGCCAGGGATGCAAGGCTTAAACTTTGGGACTATCTTAAAGATAATATGGGAGATGACCTTTCCTGTCCTTATTGCGGAGCAGAACACACACGCAAGATGGCAAAGTGCAATGAATGCGGATGGGACATGAACTTTCATTCTAATGACTATCTGACGGGCCATGAAAAAGAGTCCTTTCTGAAGAGGCTTGCTGTTAAAAGTAATGAATTCTCAATTGAAGATATCTATAAGATCATGAATTATATTGACATTGAGATCCTGAAGGTAGGGAAGAACTATGAGGTCAATGAAGAGTTTGTGGGTTCATGCAAGGGCATGCTTGATGTATTTTCTATGATAAGAAAAGTTGCTGTAACGGATGTGCCGGTGCTCATAACAGGTGAAAGCGGTACAGGCAAGGAGCTTACAGCCATCGCTGTGCATGAGAGGAGCGACAGGAGAAATAAACCGTTTGTTCCGATAAACTGTGCGGCAATCCCTGAAGCCCTGCTTGAGGCAGAGCTGTTCGGGTATGAAAAAGGAGCATTTACAGGCGCTGTTGCGAGTAAGGAAGGGAAGTTTGAATACGCAGACAGCGGCACGATTTTTCTTGATGAAATAGGCGAGCTTTCCCTGAATATGCAGACAAAGCTTTTAAGGTTTCTTGAGGACAAGGTCATTACTAAAGTTGGTGCGAATGAGGGCAGGAAGATTGATGTACGGTTCCTTGCTGCAACCAATATAAACCTTAAGTCCGCTGTTGCAAGGGGTAAGTTCAGAAAGGACCTGTTCTACCGGCTGGATGTTTTCAATATTAATCTTCCGCCGGTCAGGGACAGAGGGGCGGACAAGGCCATCCTTGCCAGATATTTCCTGAATAAGTTTTCAAAAGAGATGAATATAGTTAAATCGTTTTCTGCTGAGGCGCTTGAAGCGGTCAAGACCTATGACTGGCCCGGTAATGTCAGAGAGATTGTTAACAAGATCAGGCGGGCAGTGATAATGTCTTCCGGTGATGTGATCACTCCTGCTGATATGGAGCTTAGTGTCTCGCCTCTTGAGATCGATGCATTGGCCTCCCTGAAGGATGTAAGGCACTCAATAGAAAAACAGAAACTTATTGAAGCCATGAGACACTGTAATAACAATATCTCAAAAGTAGCCAGGGTCCTTGGAATAAGCAGACCGTCCGTCTACAGTTTAAGAAAAAAATATAGTATATGATATTCCGGTGTCAGTAGTATTTCCCTGCTGAAGTGTAAAGTTTTCCCGTACATGTAAATTTAATTTACATGTACGGGTTTTTATTTCTTGAATAATATTTATAACCTGTTGTAAATAAATGATACTTGTGGCAGGCATGCTACTTGCTTTTATATCCGCAAGGAGGTGCCAATGGTTAATGGAAGAGAAGTACCTGTTTTTTCAATTCTTGATGAATCACCTTTTTTCAGGCAGCTTTCAATAAAAGAGATGGAAGTGCTTATTGAAGATCTGTTTGAAAAATATCCTCATCTTGCGCCATCTATCGGCAGTGAACCGGAGGTCGGTTATGAGGCAAGTTGGTTGTCACAGGGTTCCAACCTATAGTTTTAAAAGAGGTTTGAGAACAGACTGTTTTTTACGGGATCAACTTTGCTATTGACATCCTGGAACAAATGGAATAAAATTTATCCATAATAATAATTTAAACAAGTATAATTTGTTGTTATAACTTAGCTGAATGGAAAATCCGAATATAATAATCTTCTGGGACGAAGCTGACTTTCAAATCACCTGAATAATGTTCTGCCTATCCATGATACTGCTTTAAACAATACTGCTTTAAACTTATTATCAAATTTATCTGTTTTTTAATGCGAGAGATATTGCAAAAAGTCTATGCTCTCTGCTATATTCTATAGTTGGAGGTAGTAATGAAACAAGGAATACACCCTGAAGTAAAAGATGTAAAAGCCGTATGTGCCTGTGGAGAGTCGTTTATAACGCCCTCGACACAGGAATCGATTCATGTTGACATATGTTCAAAATGTCATCCCTTTTTTACCGGCAAACAGAAGCTTGTTGATGCTGAGGGAAGGGTCGAGAAGTTTAAGAAGAAATACGCAAAACTCGAAAAATAGCTAAGATTTAAAAAAACCCGCATTCGTTTCTATTGTATGGAAGAATGACGGGTTTTTTTTATTAGACATGCAGAGACAGTTATGAGTGATATAGGCGGACAGGCAGTAATTGAAGGTGTAATGATGCGCTCCGGTGACGTATGGACAGTTGCGGTCAGGACACCTGATAATAGCATTGCCCTGAAGAGGGAAAAAGTGCGTAAACTTCCCTGGCCATATAAATTGCCCCTGATAAGAGGATGCGTTGCGCTTATTCAGGCGCTTTCAATAGGCATAAAAGCGCTCATGTATTCAGCAGAGGTCTCCGGCCATGAGGAGGAAACCCCTTCGTCTTTTTCACTGTTCCTGACGATCTTTACCGCATTTGTAATAGGTATCGGTCTTTTCCTGCTTTTGCCCCTTTACAGCACCAAACTGCTTGGCATGCTGTATAACAATATAAATGAGAGTTCTCTTATGTTCAATCTTGTGGACGGTATTATCAGGGTTGCTGTTTTTATATCGTATATTCTGATCATCAGTATGAACAGCGAGATACGCAGGGTATTTCAATATCATGGAGCTGAGCACAAGGTCGTTCATGCTTATGAGGCCGGGAAGGAGCTGACCCCCGAGAATGCGGAAAAGTTCAGTGCACTTCATCCCAGGTGCGGTACAAGCTTTCTTATTATGGTGATGGTCCTGAGTATTATAGTGTTCTCGCTTATCCCGAAAGAATGGCCTTTCCTTGATAAGTTTTTATCGAGGATAGTGCTTATGCCCCTTATTGCGGGTATGTCTTATGAATTCATAAAATATTCATCCAAAAGGCTTGATAACCTGTTTGTCAGGATGATCGCGGTGCCTGGACTCTGGATACAGAAGCTTACGACCGGACTGCCTTCTGCTGATCAGATAGAAGTGGCTATAATTGCATTACAAGAGGCATTAAAGCCTGAATCTCAAATTAGTGAACAAGGGAAAGGTGTGGCAGATGCTGGATAAGCTGAAAGAAATAGAAGAAAAATATGATGAACTGAGCAGGATGCTGACAGATCCTGAGATATTTTCAGACCATTCAAAGAGCCAGAAATACTCAAAAGAGCAGTCTGACCTTGAAGAGATAGTCTTTAAAATAAGGGAGTACAGGACGGTCCTTTCTGGTATGACCGGGGCCGAGGAGATGCTCCGGACAGAAGAGGACGAGGACATGAAGGAGCTTGCAGAACTCGAACTCGAAGAGCTTAAAGAGAAGAAGACCGTCATTGAAAAGGAATTGAAACTTATGCTGGTGCCGAAAGACCCGCGTGATTCAAAGAATGTTATCCTTGAGATAAGGGCCGGAACCGGTGGAGATGAGGCCGGTCTTTTTGCTGCTGATCTTTTCCGCATGTATTCGAAATATGCTGAGAGCAGACGCTGGAAGGTCGAAGTCATGGATATGAGTTCGACAGGTGTCGGCGGTATAAAAGAAGTTGTTGCTTCAATACAGGGAAAAGGCGTGTACAGCCGTTTAAAATATGAAAGCGGCACGCATCGTGTCCAGAGAGTGCCCGAGACCGAGACATCCGGAAGGATTCATACATCAGCCGCAACAGTTGCTGTGCTGCCGGAGGCTGAAGAGGTTGACCTTAAGATAGAGGCAAAGGACCTCAGGATCGATACATTCTGCTCATCCGGACCCGGCGGACAGGGAGTCAATACCACATATTCAGCGGTAAGAATAGTCCATGTGCCTACCGGCATGATAGTATCATGTC
Source organism: uncultured bacterium (assembly GCA_965603765.1). Taxonomy (GTDB): domain Bacteria; phylum Nitrospirota; class Thermodesulfovibrionia; order UBA6902; family UBA6902; genus CBFDEG01. The sequence goes on from CBFDEG010000002.1 coordinate 40,797, forward strand.
AGGACAGCCGGTCGCAGATAAAGAACAGGGAAAAGGCCATGAAGGTCATGCGTTCACGCCTTTATGATCTTGAACTAGAGAACCAGGAAAAGGACCGGGCGGACGCAAGGAAGTCACAGGTCGGCACAGGTGACAGGAGTGAAAGGATAAGGACCTACAACTATCCGCAGAACAGGGTGACAGACCACAGGATAGGGCTCACCCTTCATAAACTCGCATTGATCCTTGAGGGTGACATTGATGAGCTTACTGACACGCTGAACACACATTTCCAGACAGAGAAATTGATGTCGATATAAAGAATATTGTTTCAACCGTTCCAACTGTTTGAACGGTTGAACTTTTATTTAATAATGAAAGCATTAGAAAAATTCCGGGAAATCACAAAAACACTTTTATCTTCAGGCATTGAGTCTGCTTCAAAAGAAGCGGAGCTTTTAGTGAGGCATGCGCTCAATATCAGTCTGGAAAAAATATACAGGGACGATCCTGAGATCACCGTTGAACAGGACAGGGTCATATCTGAAATGCTCGGCAGAAGGGCCGGACGTGAGCCGCTGCAGTATATCCTCGGGGAAGTTGATTTCCTTACTCTCAAAATAAAAGTAGGGCAGGGAGTTCTGATACCAAGGCCTGAAACAGAGCTGATGGCGGAACATGCTGTGAAAACAGTAAACAGTAAGCAGTCAACAGTCAGCAGTGAAGAACGGACAAGGGTACTGGATCTTTGCTGCGGAAGCGGGTGCCTTGGACTTGCTCTTGCAAAAGAATTTCCGGATGCTGAAGTTTGCGGGCTTGATATTTCCGAACATGCTCTTTTGTATGCAGATGAAAACGCGAAGTTCAATAATATTAAAAATATAAAATTCTTTAAAGGACATCTTTTTGATGCTCTTGAAAAGGATCTTGTGTTTGATCTAATAATATCAAATCCCCCATACATAAGAAGCGCTGATGTGCAGGGGCTTCAGGTCGAGATAAAGGACTGGGAACCGCTGAACGCGCTTGACGGCGGTATTGAGGGCCTCGACCTTTACAGGGAGATAATCTCCTCGGCAGGCCGGTTTTTAAATGATGATGGTATACTTATGTTTGAACTCGGAATGGGCTGTTCTGAAGGAGTGCGTGAGATGTTCGAACAGGCGGGGTATCGTGATATTCATATCATAAAAGACTACGCCGGAATTGAAAGGATAATACAGGCAGTATGGACAAAATAGAGATAGAGGGCGGGACGGTCTTAAGCGGTAAAGTTAAGGTCAGTGGTGCAAAGAACGCTGCGCTCCCGATAATGACAGCGGCAATACTCGCCCCCGGTGAACACAATATTTATAACGTCCCTGACCTGAGGGATATAACCACAATGGGTAAGCTTATGGCCCATCTTGGAATGGGATATCACCAGGAAGACGGGGAGGTAATTTTTAATTCAGACAATATAACCTCTATTGAAGCGCCCTATGATTTTGTTAAGACCATGCGCGCATCGATCCTCGTGCTCGGTCCCCTGCTTGCACGGACAGGCGAGGCAAAGGTCTCACTCCCCGGAGGCTGTGCAATAGGCGCACGGCCGGTCAATCTTCATGTCATGGGTCTTGAGAAAATGGGCGCAAAAATAACACTTGATGAAGGGTATATCCATGCAAAGGCAAAAAAGCTGAAAGGCGCTAAGATATACTTTGACATTCCAACTGTGACCGGAACAGAGAACCTGATGATGGCCGCTGCTATTGCCGATGGCCTGACCGTTTTAGAAAACGCGGCCTGCGAGCCGGAGGTCGTTGATGTAGCAAACGCGTTGATCTCTATGGGCGCTGACATTGAAGGGGCCGGGACAAACGTTATTAAAATAAGAGGCGTGACCAGCCTCAGGCCGATGGACCATAAAGTAATACCTGACAGGATAGAGGCCGGAACATTTCTGGCAGCCGGCGTGATAACCGGTGGGAAGGTAGAGGTTGTTGATTGCGTACCGGGGCATCTTGATGCAGTAGTTAATAAGCTTGGAGAGGCTGGTATAAAGATAACTGCTGAGAAGGACAGATTGATAACTTCAGACGCTGGAAGGCCTACTGCCGTTGATATAAAGACCATGACCTATCCCGGGTTCCCTACTGACATGCAGGCCCAGCTTATGGCATTAATGACCGTTGCAGACGGCACCAGTCTCATTACCGAGAACATCTTTGAGAACAGGTTCATGCATGTTGCGGAGATGCGCAGGATGGGCGCGGACATAAAGGTCGAAGGCTCAACCGCAAAAGTCAAAGGCGTTAAACAACTCAACGGAGCACAGGTCATGGCAACAGACTTGAGGGCAAGCGCCTCACTCGTCGTTGCGGGGTTAGCCGCAAAAGGCAAAACCGTTATAGACAGGGTCTATCATATTGACAGGGGATATGAAGGCATAGAGAAAAAGCTCGGACAGCTCGGGGCGAAGATAAAGAGAGTTAAGTGATAGATGTCCGCGGTAGCTTTTAAGCTACATTGTCTCCCTCTTTAGCCTCTAATGTAACAAATAAGCTACAAAATCAGTTTGACTTCTTAGGCGTGGCATGTTATCTTTACAATGTAGCTGTTGTGATAATTACATTGTGAGGGAACTATGAAGTCTATAAATAACAAAATAGATCGTGCTACCATGACAGACCCGCTTATTGTGAAGGAGATTTGCGGCAATCTTAAACAAATGCGGTTGAGAAAGAAATTATCGCAGGCACAACTGGCTGAATTGGCCGGGCTGAATCGTGTGACAATAAGCCGTATGGAAGCCGGCAGGGCAGCTACTATGCTTACTGTAGTGCAAGTACTTCGTGCACTTGGTAAACTTGATATACTGGATATGTTTCGGGTGGAGCCTGAAATAAGTCCGCTGAAATTACTGAACCTGCAGGAAAAGCAACGCAAAAGAGTTTCGAGTTCAAGAAAAAAGAACAGTAATGATTTGGAAGAGAAATCACAATGGTGAGTATAGCCAGAGTGAATATCTGGAATACTTTTGTTGGAGCGGTTGTCTGGGATGACTCAACAGGGTATGCAACATTTGAATTTGCCCCGAATTTTCTAAAAAAATCCTGGGACCTCTCTCCGTTAATGATGTCTGTTGAAGATGCCAGTGAAAATAATAATATTTTTTCCTTTCCTGATCTAAATAGAGAAACATATAAAGGGCTGCCCGGTATGCTGGCAGATAGTCTGCCAGATAAATTCGGGACTAAATTAATTGAAGCATGGCTTGCGCAGGAAGGTCGTGACATTAATTCATTTAATCCTGTTGAGCGTCTCAGCTACACAGGTAAGCGGGGAATGGGAGCGCTTGAATATGAACCTGCTTCTAATCCATTTGAGGATACTTCCAGTCCTGTTGAGATAGAAAGATTGGTACAGCTTGCAAAAGATATATTGACTGAAAGAAAGCAGCTTAAAATTAGATTCAGCAAAGAGGACGATGAGGGCTTGTTAGACATTATAAGGGTTGGAACTTCAGCCGGTGGGGCCAGGGCAAAAGCCATTATTGCATACAACGAAAAAACAGGAGATGTCCGTTCCGGGCAGGTTGACGGCCTGGATGATTACGATCATTGGATCATCAAGTTTGATGGAGTTACCAACGAACAGCTTGGTGATCCGAAGGGATATGGAAATATTGAATACGCATACCACCTGATGGCAAAAGATTGCGGTATAAAAATGACCGACTGTAAACTGCTCGAAGAAAACAGGCGCGCTCATTTTATGACCAGACGTTTTGACCGTGAGGGGGCAAAGAAACTGCATTTGCAGACGCTCTGCGCCATTGCCCATTTTGACTATAATGATCCTGCCGCCTATTCGTACGAACAGGCATTTCAAACCATGCGTCAGCTTAAACTTCCCTATACGGACGCTGAAGAACTTTTCAGGAGAATGTGTTTTAACGTGATCGCCCGAAACCAGGACGATCATACAAAAAACATATCCTTTTTAATGAATGAAACCGGAAAATGGAGTCTGTCACCGGCATATGATATTACTTATGCTTATGACCCTGCCAATAAGTGGATGAAAGACCATCAAATGAGTGTTAATGGTAAGAGAAAAGATATAACAAGAACTGACATGGTTGAACTTGCAAAGAAAATGAATATAAAAAAGCCCGGTTATATAATAGATAAGATCATTGAGAAGGTCATTGACTGGTCGGAATATGCGGACAAGGCAAAGGTAAGCGCCAGGCAGATAAAAGCGATCGGGAAAACATTTCTTGTAAATATATGAACTGAGGTCTAAAGAGCATCAAGCGGGCTTTGCGGGACTTTTGATACGTCTCTAAGCACGTGAGTATATATCATTGTAGTTTCAATATTTTTATGTCCGAGCAGCTGCTGAATTTCTCTTATATTAACTCCACTCATGAGAAGATGTGTTGCAAAACTGTGTCTTAGGGTATGCACTGAAACATGTTTGGCAATACCTGCTTTCCTGATAGCGTATTTAAGTGCTCTCTGTACTGTTGTTTCATGTTTGTGATGCCTCCGAATCTTTCCGGTTATCGGGTCAGCCGACAACTTTGAAGATGGAAACACATACTGCCAGTGCCATTCCTTTGGAGCATTTGGATACTTACGGTCAAGAGCATTAGGCAAATACACTTCTCCGCAGCCTGATGCCAGATCTTTATTATGTATAGCCCTTACTTTCTCAAGGTGTAATTTTAATGGCTCCTTGACTGCATCAGGAAGAACAGTTGTCCTGTCCTTACCACCTTTGCCATCTCTGACAAATAATAAATCCGAGCCGAAATCAATGTCTTTGACCCTTAACCGGGCAGCCTCCATAAGTCGAAGTCCCGCGCCATAAAGTATTTGAAGAATAAGCAGGTTTGTCCCCTGAACGTATTTAAACATTATTTTAATCTCTTCAACTGATAAAACAACCGGCAGCCTTTGCCCCTGTCTTGCCCTTACTGTATTAGACAGATCAGAAAGTTCTTTATTGAGAACATACCTGAAGAAAAACAGAATTGCGTTAAACGCCTGATTTTGTGTAGAAGCAGATACTTTTCTCTTTATTGCAAGATAGCTGAGATAGTTTTTCACATCATCAGATTCCAGGCAGAACATATCTTCCTTTTCCATTTTCACATCTTTCATGTAATTAAAGAATCTTTTTAACCAGTCTATATATGTCTGCTCTGTCCTGTAAGAATAATGCCTTATGCGGATTGCCTGACGCATTTTATCAACAAGAATATTAATATAATCAGGCGAATACTTTTCCTTCGTATCTCCCTGATCGATTTTTGCTAATTTACCATCTTTGAAATGGTTGAAATACAATCGGATAGCATCATGAGCCTGTCTTATCTGCCAGTCACCAATATTATCTTGAGACTTCAAATCATCAAGAAATTTCAGGACCTGCAATTCATGATTCAGTTCCACGTGTTTATTCGAAAATGACAAGAATTTTCTTGCCCAATGCGCATAAAATGGGATATACTTTTTAAGGACAAGGTTGAAAGCACTCAGAAATTCTTGGAATTCGGGCAAAACATTATTCATTATTTCATTTGATATATGTGTAAAAATATCAGAATACCGGAAAATACGGCTGCCGTCTATCATGGTAATATACGACCAAACCAGACAAATGTTCTACTGTTAATTCTTACAGTTCAAGAAGTTATATTTTTTTACACAACAGTAAAAATATTGAAATGCCGGGAAATACGGCAGCCGTCTAATAATTGTTAGACCTAAATAAAAATAAATGAATAAACTGACTATCTCTTTTCATTCATTAATAATTGCAATATTGTTTTATGTTTTATATCCCAAAACGAAAGGCTTTTTATATCCAAAGGAATTTTTCGAATATTTGGGATCTTTTATTAATGTAGAGTCAAGTAGACAGTTTTTTGTATTTGGAATGAGCATCAATATTTTACATACTTTAGTCACAGCATTATGTGCTGGGTTCATTGCTAGTATATTATTTTTATCAAAGCTAAATAAAAACTGGAAAGCCTATGGAGTCATTTCAACAATTATTTATTTGTTATTTTGCTATATCATGCTTATATTCAGATTTCAGTTATATTTCGAGGATCAAGAAATAGGCGTTCAAATTAGTTATATAATTAATCCTTTATTAGCAGGGGCTGCATTGTTTCTTGCGATATGGATGTTGTCACAATTCAGAAAGCGGCTTCCTGATACAAATTGATTAATATGCGAAACGATAACGATGATTGGTCTAACCATTTGATGCTATGAATGCTCAACCGCAGCAATCTTTTTGATTTTTGTTGTGTTAAGATTTGCAATCGGTAAATTGGCATATTATTACGATATATGTTGAGCATCACAGATCACGACGTTATACACACAGAAAATGAAAAAAGAAATTATCAATCAGATTAGCCCGATATCAATATTAACTGTTGTCTATATAGTTTTTTTGCCTAATAAGTCTTATGCAAATGCCATAATACCCTACATGGTTGTTCCTACAGCGGGACTTTTCCTAATTCCAATCATAATTTTAATTGAAGCATTTGTTTTATTAAAAGTAACAAGAATATCATTCAAGAAATCATTAATGGTTATGACACTGGCCAATATTGCATCTACATTGGTTGGGCAAGGCCTGCTAATGTTGCCATCAAGATATTTGTGGGAATTATGGGTAAAAAATCAAGAGTTGACAAGTGTATTAATAATCATCGTATGGATCATATTGCTATTATTATCAATAGTAGTGGAAGGATTAGTTGGCTTTAAAATGGTTAAGGATGTTTCATTTAGACTATTTGCTAGAGGATTGTTATTTGCTAATTTCACAACATATTTTTTACTTGGAATCATAGCTTTCATTATGAGTTAATTTAATAAAATGTATAACCAGTTATTAGATCGAATGCGAGACATCAAGTACTTTTTTGGGGAGATCATAGTTTGGGGTTTGCGAAACGGTTTGAGAGCAAGAAATTAAGCTACATGTCTCCCATCGATCAATTCTGCGTTAGACATAAAAAAGGAATCATAATATGTACCTATGGGATGCCAATTCTTTGATAGATGACTTAGCCAAAAGCCCTTTGCCTGAAAAGGAAGCTTTCAAATATCTTATGGCTTATACAATATTAATGTCCGCTGCTATTATCCCGCTTCCAGACAGCAACATTAACGACATTATTGGTGCAATTGCAGATGTTGTGGTGGCAATTTTTGGAGTCATATATATTTATAAGTGTAATGGCGGCAATAAAGGAAAAGATATAATACAAAGATATATGAGCCTTGGTTTCGTGGTAGGAATACGGTTTGTGGTCATGGCAATGATTCCATTATCGATTCTTTTATATTTTGCTATGGCATATTATGCTGAGGTTCCAGATCAAACATCTTTATTCGAGGCAATGTTCTATACATCATTAGGAGCAGCATATTACTGGAGACTCGGAGTTAATTTCAAAGCACTAAATAGTAATAAAATTGTCTAACAACAGCGAGCAGATGAATGCAGACCAGCGTTGACTTTTTTTGCTAGCAATGATTTAAGAAGTGTAAATCAGTTTTAAGCATGTTTACATGCTTCATGGTCTGCATCACTGACGCAGGCGTTGGGCGACAATAAGAAATGAAAACAAATAATTCACAAGACGGCATTGGTGGTATTGCTGACATATTATTGGTCTGTGCTAATTTTTTATTTGGATTCTTAGTGATATATTTTCTCATTATTATTTCAGCCCCACTTTTCGGAGAAACATTACTACCACTGAATAGACTGATACCATTTGCTTACTGGGCAGGATATTATTTTGTAGCACGATATTTCTTGAAGAATATGAAAAATAAAATCATATTAAAGAATTATCAATATTGGCTTATTGGCTCATATCACTTTTTTTCACTATTGAGAATATCTTCACCGTATAATTATATAGTCTTTATATTAATGATTATATTTTTCATGAAAGTCATAAAAAGAGAAATAGATTCATGGAATATTGATACGACTGTGGGTCAAGCAACGCCCAACAAATCACTTGAGAGGGATGCTTAAAAGCTGGCGCTTTTTTCGCACCCCTCAGTTTCGCGTTAGAAAGTGAGAAATATTATAAATGACAAAAAATAATGCAGGTCTAATCGCCTTTCGGGTTTTTACCGCTTATGCTGTCATCCGCGGTCTGGTAATAACGGCAAAGACAATTCACAAGTGGCCTGAGATGTGGCCGGAACAGGATAAGCTGCTTTGGCAGACGATTATGTTTTTCCAGATATTCGGTCCTCTTTTATTGCTTATTATCTTCTCAGTGATTTTGTGGCGAGTTTCGCCACGACTGACAAATAAAATCTTTTCGAACGAAGATCAATTTACGGAGTCCATAACCAAGACAATTGCTATAGCCTCACTTGTTCTCTCGTGTATAGGGCTTTATCTCCTTGTAGAGGCGTTAGCAGAAATAGTAAGAACAATAATAACTATCTACGGCTTTTTGAAATACCCTTCGGTATGGAACGATGTAAATATTTATATACTTACGACAATACTGAAACTAGCGGTTGGTCTTGGGTTGCTTCTTCGTAGCAAAAAGCTCGTTACTGTTTTGCACAGACAAAGAAATGAATAGCAAAAAAACTTCTAACAACAGCATGCAGTGAATGCAGACCAGCGGTGACGATTTGTCTTTTGTTTATTTATAGTTTGCGAATCGTCTTTTAGCTTATTTGTGAACTTCATGGTCTGCATCACTGATGCAGACGTTATGTGTAAAAATATAGGAAATCTTAAGCCATGAAACGAATCACACTATTACTTATTGCGTGTTCACTCTTTATTATACTTTCCTCGCATTATGTTGCTAGTGAAGAAGCTTCCCCAGCAAATACTGAACAAAAAATTGACATAGTAATTGATGGAATATCAGCAATTAATGATGAAATAAAGCAGCAAAATATATACTCTGTTATTATTCCAATAATTGTTGTTGTTATAGCAGGACTCCTTGCCCTATGTCAGGTAAAGGCAAATATTATTTCTTCAGCAAGAATAAAATGGTGCCAAGATCTCAGAAAGACATTAGCACTTTTTTTAGCAGAAACAGCGCATTTAAATGTTCATTTAAGAGAACTTTCAAGTGACTATACTGGTAATAACAAAGAAGAGGGAAAAGAACTCTACAAGAAGCAGTATAGTAATTTCAGAAAAGTTATAGAGTACAGCAATCAAATAAAACTATTTCTTAATAAAAAAGAAATAGAACATAAAAAATTATATGATTTAATTGATGAATATTATGAGAAGTCAATAGATCCTGAAGAATTCCACAACATAGATAAACTAGATATTATAGAAACACAGATTGTTGAAATATCTCAAGTCATTATTAAACAAGCATGGGAAGATGCTAAGACTTTTAAAGGAAGAGATATCTTTAAATTTGAAGTATAACTAGACACATAACAACAGAATGGACTTGAACAGGCTACCTCAGGTCGCTTTTTAAAGTCGATTCGAGTTTAAGTCTTGATTGCTTTTTATTAGCTTTTTTAATATCCGCCTGTCAGTCATTCAGGCGTTATGTGTGAATAAATAAATGCCAACTAAGCCAAAAACATATTTATTCCTTGGAGTAGTATTTCTAATTTCGTTTGTAGTTAGCCTGCTGCTCTCTGATGAATTATTCAAGGGCATAGCTACAACTCCTGCTATTGGAGCTCTTTTTGCAGCCATCTATCAACTCCTGCGTGATCATGCGGCATATGAAAAAGAAAAGGAACTACTCCAGAAACAGCAGTTTTTCAGCCTTGGAATAACATCTCATATGGCTGAGGTGGCCTTTGATAAACACGTACAATTTTGTGAGCAATATATTGCAGAAGTTCATAAGATAATAGTGACATTTTTTAGAGATGGTCCTATAGAAAAAGGAAAAGATTATGCAAGGAATCTAGCACAAATACGAATAAAGCATGATGCTTGGATCACAGAAGATATTACCGAATCTCTTAAGCACTTTGAAGATGCAGTATTTCGTATTGGGTCACAAGCCCACCTTTCACAGTCAAGCAGAGCAGATGTGGCACAAAAAGCGTATGAGAAAGCAGACGAATTGTGGGATCAAGTATTGGGTGACGCAGTTGATAAAACAAAAACACGAAATGAAAACATTGCGGTTGAGTCGGTAAAGAAAAAAATAAGAGAGATCCTTGGCATCGAAAAGCTCACAAAACTAAGAGGTATAATTATAAGCAAAGCTATGGAGTCAATGGAGAACAGCACATAACAAGTCACTGGAGAGGGATGCTCAAAAGCTGGCGCTTTTTCGCACCCCTCAGTTTTGCGTTAGGAGACAAAATATATAGGAGATTATATGGATAGAAAGAAGCTCGAAGCCAGTTGCACATATCTCGCTGTAATTATACTAGCCATCCTTGTAATTTTATCCATTCTTGGTGTTGCAGATGGTCTTTTCAATTGGGATATTCTTCCCCCGACGCTGGATAAGTTAGCTGTGTTAATAATGGGTTCATTAGGCATAGTATTGGGCGCTTGTGTGCTAGTTAGCCTAATGCTCAACGTTAGTATTATTGCGAGCAAGATAAGTCAAATAGCTGAGAGAAACGAGAGCGATGACCGATAGTAATGACAATCTAACGATGCCTTTCAAGAAGCCTTTTTTGGCAGTTGCCATGATAGTCGCTATAACCATAATTATCGGGTTAGCCATTAATGACTATAGGCGTGGTGATCAATTTGATGAATTTAAAAGCAGGATTTGTGGCATTGAATTACTTGAAGAGGCATTATCAGAAATAATAAGCTTACAAACTAATGGTCCTAAGGATAATGATGAAATGAAAGACATATTAGAACGCATCGATGTAGTTTTTCCCCCAGAGATTAAATTAGCACTCTATTATGAGTGGTCGGGCGGGCTGTGGAAAAGTATGAAATGGGAAACATCAACAAGGTTCAATCTTAATCATAACATTGGGAAGCTAGGGGAATGGTCAGAACTAACTCAAGTTGGTGAGTGCACAGGTAGAAGAACGGATAATACATTTGAAATCTTTTTACCAATTAACACAAGTAAAGGGACTATTGGCATGTTAGTAACAAAAAGGATTAACGGATAAAGCTCCTAACAAACGGATGCATTCGAATGCGTACCAGAGGGCGCAAATCTAGCATGAGACATTTTATAATTTGCAAATCATCTTCAGGGCAGTCAGGATCGTTGAGGGTACGCATCGATGATCCTAGTCGTTATATCTAAGAAATGAATAAGGAAGAATTTAGACAATTCTGTAGAGAAAAGTTTTCAGCGCTTTGTAAGAAATATAATTTAATAGAAAACAAAGATTATCATGATGATTACTCAATTATCTTTGAAAACAAAACATCAAGAATAAAAATTGAAGGAATACATTATGGGTTTGGGATTGATGTCCGCTTATCAAGCATTGATCCACAATATATGAAACATAAAACATATTGCTTTGATGACTTATTAATACTTCGTGCGCCAGAGCTAAAACTGATTGAAGCAAGGAACTCGGATACTACTGATATTCAGAAAGAACAGATTGACCAGTATGCCACAGCTTTGGATAAGTATGGTGATGACATATTAAAAGGTGATTTTACTATTTTTCCTAGACTTGCTCAGACTATTGATGATCGAATCAAACAGTTTGAAAAACAAAGGAAGATATAACCAGTTGATGGAGAGGAATGCGGAATAGCTTTGATCTTTTCAAGTTTATTTGGGTTGACAGTGTTTTCATCTCAATAAGCCGTATAATGCTATTCATTCCGCATCCCTCATCACAGCGTTAGATTATTAATATGAAGAAGAAAAGTAAAACAATAATAATTATTGCAAATATTATCGCTGGTATACTTTCAGTGATAATATATAACTATGGTGGTGACCTAATATACTCTATTTTACGTAACACGGGGCTTACTCCGGACATACCATACTCTGATCAAAGATACGGCAATCATTCGGAAGTTGATGTGTATTTAATGCCTTTCGATGGATTTTCTGAATCAATTGCAGATCAGATAGCTAACAGACTTTCAAATGACTTGAATATAAACATTGAAACGTTTCTGGCTTTGCCACTAGAAACAGTTAACTACAATGATTACAGAAAACAATATATTGCTGAGTCATTATCTATTCCGATTACTGGAGCAATAAACACCATGCGAAAGAGAACTGCAAAAACAGTATATATAGGTTTACTTAATGGTGATATGTATCCATCAGACGAGCAATTTAATTATTTATTTTCGATTCACTTTGAAGGAAATATATCAGTTATAGCTACAAGCAGGTTGATTCCTATTGGAATGATTGGCAAAGAAACAGCGCAGAAACTATACGGTGAGCGCCTATTAAAGATCATCAAACGAACAATTGGACAACAATATCTTGGGAAGAAGCGATCATCAAACAAAAGTAGTCTTATGTACAGTCCACTACTTGGACCCAATGATCTTGATAAAATGAGCTTAGATTTCTAAGGAGAATCTAACAAGCCACTGGAGAGGGATGCTTAAAAGCTGGCGCTTTTGCGCACCCCTCAGTTTCGCGTTATACCTAAGAAATGAAAAGAATTAACACGACATATGTAGGGACGTTTATAGTAGTCATACTCTTCGTAACAACTGTCACGTATGCAAATGAATTCAGAATAGCTCCAAGAAGAGCAGAGGGCGGCACAGTAATCATTAAAAAAAGAGAGGCAATACAACTCCAACGAGAAGATGGCAATGCAGAACTAATTATTAATGACGAGGTGCCAACATATAGAATAGATAACAAATATAAACCGAAGATAAGGAAAATAGATATACGCAAGGCAGCACCTATAGACCCTGAAAACACTTATAGCTGTGATGACAACATCATTGACATGATTAATGACGGCGAAGTATGTGCGCGAGTGAAAAAGGTATCACCATGTCAAATTCCACCTTGTCCAACAGAAGACCATTGGAGTACATATTCTAATGCTGAACAAGCTTGCAGTAATATTCATGTTATTGATTTTGCGCAAGGCCGCTGTCTTAATGACAGGAACAACTAGGTATAACAAGTCAGTGCATTGGACTGCGTACCAGCAGCAGCGAGTTGGGATGTGATTGATTTAAGATTTGCAAATTAGTTTGAAGGCATGACGATGTGCTTCATGGTACGCATCCATGACTTCAGCGTTATGCCAAATACAAAACCATAAATGATGTTAGTTTGGACTCCCGAGTGGTGTTGAAATGAAAATACATGAAGTCTTGACAAGGATTTTTATAAAATTATCAGAAAAAGAAGAGCATATTTCATTCTACGAGAATCTATGTGGTCAAAAATGCAAGTTACAATTTAAATACGATGAAAAAAAGCTCGAACTGGCCGTTGTTGGACCATTTTTGTTGATTGCTGGCTCAGAAAATAACCTCGAACCATTTAAAGAAACAAGAATCACTTGTTTAGTAGATTCAGTTGATGATTTCAAAACTTTTCTTCAGGAACAAGGTGCTACCATATTGGATGCCCCTAAGGCCGTTCCTACGGGTAGGAATATGCGTGCCAGGCACATAGATGGCCTAGTTGTAGAATATGTTGAGCATGTAGTAAGAGGTGAGGAATAACAGAGTACATTTTTACAGAATCGTAGGTGGTGGTGCAGGGAAAGTCTCCATCTTGACAAACAATTTAATATAAAGCAAAAATCGCATAACCAGTCATTGCACCGGACTACAAGGGGCGCGGGTGGATTCATCAACAAGTTTCGTGTTTACGGTGCCATCCCAACAATCACGTTTCCTTGTAGCCCGTGAATTCAATCGTTATATGTTAAAAATGAAATATGGAATATTTAGTTTTTTCTTTGGTATTGCCTTATTGGTCATCAGTTTCTGGCTGTTCTTAGAGTATTATGAAAAACATGTAAAAATAGTTAATGTACTGTCTAAGACGGGATTGGCTTTATCAATAGTAGGGGCTTTGACTACTTCGATATGCTGGTATTTGAAGAAAAATAAATGAGTGAGACGCTTGGCTGGATTTAATGACAGCTTTATTTAAGACAACTAAAAAAAATTAACGATCAAGATGGTTGTTAAAGACATATAACCAGTCGTTGAAGATTGAACGAGTACCAGCAGGGACTTTATTACTTTTGATATTTTGAAGAGTGCAAATCAGTTTTCAGCAAGTTATGATGCTACATGGTACTCGTCACTCAACTTTGCGTTAT
>CBFDEG010000003.1:0-50706 GCA_965603765.1 uncultured bacterium
ACTGGTCTCAATATTCAGGGCGCAATTTCCCTTATATTCTCAGACAGGAACCGGGGCCCGACAATGCCCTGGGACAGATAAAGTTTATTTTCCCTAACAAACATTTTGTTTACCTGCACGATACGCCGAGCAAGTCTCTCTTTAACACTACCAACCGCGCGCTCAGTTCCGGATGTATACGCGTTGAGAAACCCTTCGAACTGGCTGAACTGCTGCTTAACGACAAAACAAAGTGGGACCAGGAAAGCATAAAGAATGCGATCAAATCTAATAAGACCAGTACTGTTTACCTGCCCGAACCAATGACCGTTATGCTGTTTTACTGGACCATCGGCTTTGATGAAGACAATAACATCAGGTTCAAAAAAGATGTATACAACAGGGACAAGGCAGTCCTCAACGGACTGAACAATAAATTCAAACTCGGAAAACGTCAGATCTGAAAATCAATTAACCTCGCGATATCAGGAAAAATACTATAGCAACGATGGTTTTCTTATGAGATAATGGCCTTAAATAAATTTCTCTTGTAATTCGAACATATCGAATTACTAACTCATGAAAAATAAAGGAGATCGATCATGTCAAAAATACGCGAAATAAGAGAGACAATAGACATCAAACTGGATGGATTGGGGAAACAGGCTTCGGCACTTGAGGCACAGTTGAGCAGAAGTAAAGATAATGCTGTTGAAGAATTGGAAACCCGTAAAAAACAGCTTGATGATATGCTCAAAACATTTAAAACAAAGATAGATGGAACAAGGGACATTGCTGAAGAAAAGAGATCAGAGATACAAGGCCGGGTAGAACAATTGCATGTTCAGCTCACCTTAGGCAAGGCTGAAACGAAAGATGCCCTTGAACAACAGAAAATGAAGATCAATGATGCCGTCAAAACATTAGAAAACAATATCGATGAAGGAATTGAGGATGCGGCTACCGGACTTGAATCGCTCAAGCAGGACTTTGTTGAATTTTCAGATTCACTAAATGCTGAGATGGAATCACTTGGTGCGAGGTTTGAAATGGAGAAGGCATCGAAAAAAGCCGATTTTGATGAACAGAAAAAGAAACTCGCGGCCAAGATAGAGAGATTCAGGAACGATCTCTCTGTAAAAAGGGGGATAGCCGAAGAAAAGACCTCAGCTTTTGAGGGTCACCTTACCAAGGGATTTGATCAGATCAAACATGCATTTAAAAATCTGATCTCATAAAGGAGTAGTAGTATAAGCATTAATGCTATTCCCGCGACTACTGAGGTGCAACTCGGTAAAATGTTCACCCCATCGTTTGGGGGCTATGTTGATGGCATGGTCGGAATCGGCAATGACAGACCTTATGACTGGGGCGCAGGCCTCGGGCTGCGCTTTAAATACTAATAAAAGATATGATGAACAGATCGTCATGCGTGAAGCTCCTGTCTTCTGAAGATGTGGCTCCCCCGGGGACTCCACAGACGTACAGGGCTGCCAAGTGTGAGCCGCCCGAGGTTGCCCTGAAATGGATTTTAATTGTCTGCCTCCTCTTTTAGTGATATGATTTATTTAAATGAATAAATTTATTGGGATTTTTCTGTTTTTCTTAATTAGCTTTTCAACCTGTCCGCATACTGCCAGGGCGGACTGGATCAACTTCAGCGGTGCGGAAAATGCGCCCACTACTGCCGAGATCCATATAAATGACGATCATGTCAGAGTGACTCTCGAGGTATATATCGGTGACCTTGAGGTTTTTGAAGAACTGATACCCAATAATATGTTCCCTGAGCATATCACGGGCCGACCCTCCGTAAAGGAAAGACTCAGAATGTTTTCTGAAGAGACTTTCCAAATCAGAAATGATAACGGAGATAATCTCCACGCAAGACTTAAACTTGTTGAACCACGTATGCGTAAAGACCGACCTTCTCCCTTTGCAGGAATGATAAATCCCATGACGCGCAGACCTGTCCCGGGGCCGCCGGAAGACAAGAGGATATTATATGCCGAACTTATTTATCCATTCAGGGAGAAACCAAAGTCATTAACTATTATTCCTCCTGTTGATAAAAGGGGAATGGGCAAGGCATCGATCGGCTTTATTACCTATCACAACAGAGTCCCCATAATTGACTTCCGGTACCTGTCCGAACCGGCAACGATCAACCTTGACTGGCAGGACCCGTGGTATTCCTCTTTTGACAAAAAGGCCCTCAAGCGGTGGCAGAAAGGCGGCGTGATGTCCTTCCTGTACATAGAACCATACGAGGTCCGGCACGAGGTCCTTGCCCGGGTGAAGGACCTTGAGACCTGGGTCGACTTTGGTCTTCGCGGCAAAGAGTTTATCGAAGCAGATGAAAATAACCTTTTGAAGAAGCAGGTGGGTGAGTTTATTCTGAAAAACGATAACGTTCTCATTGACGGGAAAAAACTCCGTCCCATCCTTGACCGGACTGCATTTGTAAAGTATTCCATGACCGGGTCAACATTCCTGCAACAGCCTGAGCGTATACCCATCAATACAGCCATGGTAGGAGTGATCATTACGTATCTGACTGACGGAATCCCGCAGGAAGTCACAAACGAATGGAAACTTTGGTCTGACCGGATAAAAAAGGTGCCGACCAATGCCATAGACCCCGCGGGCCCCTTTCCATCTTATATCACGCCCGATGATAATATTCATGTCTGGAAGAACTATCTGAAGCAGTACACGATACCCACCGTCGAGAAAGTGACTGCCGACCGGTCGGCAACCAGTTTTGGTCTGCCGACCGGAAGTTTACTCTTTCTGGCAGGCGCTGTCCCTGTCATAATGCAGATCCGGTCACGGAAACAAAGATCAAGGCCGGTTTTCCTCCAGACAGGGCTGGTAACAGTACTTGTAGCAGCGTCTTTTTTTGCCTATCCCTATATGCACGTTCAGGTTGCAAGGCCGGGTTCTGTTGCTTCAAGAGTGACCGTTGATGACGGAAAAGTCATTCTTCACAGTCTGCTTAAGAATGTATACCGCGCCTTTGACTTCCGCGAGGAAGAGGCTGTCTATGACAAGCTTGCAATAAGTGCAAGCGGTGATATTCTTTCAGATATATATATCCAGAATAGAAAATCCTTTGAAGTGCAGAGGGCGGGCGGTGCTCAGGCACGGGTGAAGGATATAGAAATTCAGGATGTGGTTGTGGAAGAAAATGAGCAAAATAAGCAAGGCCTTAACCTCAGGTCGAAATGGACCGCAATGGGAACGGTGGGGCACTGGGGACACATTCATACGCGTCAGAACGAGTACGAGGCAGTTGTTACTGTTCTACCTGTGGATGGTGCATGGAAGATCACGGGACTGGAATTATTGGAGGAAAAACGGATCGATCCCTATAGACAAAGACAGCTGACAGCTGTCAGCAATCAGCAGTCAGTTAAAAAAGAATGAAAGCACTACGAATTCGGAGGTTATGAATATGAAACGCATCAATATAAAATCACTCGATCGGACATTTATAAAATTCACGCTAGTAATTATAACATTAACCTTTGTGATGGATCTCTCTCCTTTGACATTTATTAATGGAACGAGTGGCGCTGCTATTGTAGAGGCCAGAAGAATAGGAGGGCCTGCCCCTCCCGCTCCCAGCACTCCTGCCACAAGGGATGAGCGACGTGATTACAAAGAGGACCTGCATGAAGATCAAAGAGATTATCGCGAAGAAAGGCATGATGACCGCGAAGATTTCAGGGAGGAAGACCATGATAGTAGACAGGATTATCATGAAGACCGCAGGGATTACCAAGAGGACAGGCGTGATGACCGCGAAGAATACCAGGAAGATATGCGTGAGGACAGGATGGATTAAGAGGGCGTTTGGAGTGGTGAAAAGATGAGCACTACGGTTCTTAGCCAGAAGACAATATGATATCAATCAATAACCTTGATTTTCAGTATAGTGAAGGTGATTTTCGCCTGACTATTCCTGAATTCAGAATAAAAAAGTCCGAAAAGGTCGCCATTATCGGGCCGAGCGGGTCGGGTAAGACCACGCTTCTGAATCTTATAGCGGGTATTGTGACTCCGTTAAAGGGAACTGTCAGCATCGGTAATGTAGATGTAAGTCGTCTAAATGACAATGCACGCCGTGATTTCAGGAGCTCAAAGATCGGATTTGTATTCCAGGATTTTGAACTTATTGACTATCTGAATGTTATGGATAATATCCTCCATATTTACCGCATCACCGGGGCTCTCACATTCAATGGTAATACGAAGGCACGCACATATGCCCTGGCTGATCAGATGGGGATCGGGGATAAACTGAAACGGCATCCCAATGATCTTTCTCAGGGTGAAAAGCAGAGGACTGCTATCTGCAGGGCTTTATTACCCCGTCCCTCACTCATACTGGCAGATGAGGCAACAGGTAATCTTGATCCGGAAAATAAAACCCGCATTCTCGACTTGCTCTTCCGGAGTGTAGAAGATCATGATGCCACCCTGCTTGCAGTGACACATGACCATGAACTGCTTAAGAGGTTTGACCGGGTTATAGATTTTAAGGAGTTTCAGGGGAAAGATACATAAACGAAAAGGGGAATATCGAATACTGAATCACGAATCAAGGCTGTAGGGGCATGGCGCGCCATGCCCCTACGAAATTCGATATTCGTAGTTGAGGATATATGAAGGACAGTCTCTACATCGCATGGAAATACATAAAGTTTTACAAGGTAAAATCAGCCACACTCGTTGGCTGTATTACTCTTCTTGTATTTCTCCCTCTTTCTCTTGAGCTTCTCCTTGATGAGAGTGAGCTGCTGCTGATGTCCCGTGCAGCAACAACGCCCCTTGTCATCGGCGTAAAGGGCAGCGCCCTTGATCTAATGATGAATTCACTCTATTTCGGAGATGAGGTGCCGGAGTTGATCACGATGAAAGCATCTGATCAGATTGCCGATACTGACCTGGCTTACTCTATCCCTCTGTACATCCGATTTAAGGCACGGGGATTTCCCATTATTGGAACAACGCTTGACTACTTTGACTTTCGGGGGCTCAAGGTAATGCAGGGAACACCGCTCACCATGCTGGGAGATTGTGTTATTGGTTCAACAGTTGCGGAGCGCCTCGGCCTGAAGCCGGGAGACAGCCTCCTGTCATCACCAGAAAATCTGTTCGACCTGACTGGCGTTTATCCACTGAAGATGAAGGTCGCGGGTATTCTTGGGAAATCCCACACCTCGGATGATCTTGGGGTCTTTGTTGACCTGAAAACCGCATGGATAATCCAGGGGCTGATGCACGGTCATCAGGATGTAACCAGGACAGAGGACCAGACAGTGATCCTTAAAAAAACGGATGAAAATGTTACAGCCAATGCAAAGTTGTTCCAGTATACGGAGATTACCGGGGAAAATGTAAATTCCTTCCATTTCCATGGTGACAACTCGCAGTACCCATTAACTGCAGTTATAGCTGTGCCGGGTGATCATAAGTCCGGTACGATCTTACGTGGAAGATATTTATCAGGGGAAGCAGAGTATCAGATAGTTAAACCTGAGGATGTCATAGAGGGGCTGCTTCAGAATATCTTCCGTATCAAGAATATTCTCGATGCAGTCATTATTGTTGTGGGACTTGCAACAGTACTGGCCATCATCTTAATATTTTCCCTCTCTCTCAGACTGCGGGAGCGGGAAATTAATACAATTTTCAAACTTGGATGCCGCCGTCTGACAACTGTCCGGCTTCTTGGAGCGGAGATTTTTATAATTGTAATAACGAGCAGCTTGATTTGCGGAACTATGATATTTGCAACCAATGTATTTGCGAATGATCTCGTGAGGAGGTTTATTATAAGATGAAAGAAAAAATGATGAACAAAGAAAATATCGAATATCGAATGAGAACCTGTCTTATTGCATTAACATTTATTGCTCTTGCAATATTCCCATCATTTTCCATTGCAGACGACAATCCTTCTGCCAAGCTAACCATTTACACTGTCAACTACCCTTTAAAATACTTTGCAGAACGAATTGCTGGAGAGTACGCAAAAGTCATATTCCCTGCTCCGAAAGATGGGGACCCTGCCTACTGGATCCCGGACAGGAAGATAATTTCAGACTATCAAAAGGCGGATCTTATTCTGCTAAACGGTGCTCATTATGCCAAATGGACAGAAAAAGTATCGCTGCCGGGGTCGAAAATGGTAGATACATCCAGGAAATTCAAAGACCAATATATCAAGACCGATGAAGCGGTTACTCACAGCCATGGTCCCGGCGGCAAGCATGCGCATGAAAACACTGCTTTTACGATCTGGCTAAACCTAGACCTTGCGGCCAGACAGGCAAAGGCCATTAAGTTAGCGCTTATACGTAAAAGGCCTGAACTTAGATCTGCATTTGAGCGCAACTATACAGCTCTTCAAAAAGACCTGATGACACTCGACCGGAAAATTAAAGAGGTCGTGTCTAAAAATGAAAACCAGCCGTTCATTGCATCACATCCTGTCTATCAGTATTTTGCAGGACGGTACGGGCTGAATATGAAAAGCGTACACTGGGAACCTGATGAAACGCCAAATGTTTCTCAGCGGACAGAACTGAAAAGACTTCTTAAAGACCATAAAGCGCGATGGATGGTCTGGGAAGGTGAACCTACGGCAGATTCGACTGGAATGCTGAAGTCGTTAAATGTGAACAGTCTTGTTTTTGAACCCTGTGGAAATATACCTGAAGAAGGCGATTTCTTATCGGTAATGAGGAAAAATATTGAGAACTTAAAACTGGCTTTTTAATTCAGACTGCTCGTGGCCGGTAATTTTACGAGTTGTCAGGTAATAATGACTATCGTACTATTTATATATCTCTCTTTTATTTACCTTATATAAAGGACGGTCGCATGGAACACAACTACATGAACTGGAGAGTCCCTTTCACATTTGCGATTGCCGGAATTATGGCCTTGATCTCTTTTCCGGCATCGGCTGCCGGCCCTGCCTTTACCGGGATTGCGGCAAAGGCTGATACTGCCGAGACAGTCTATCTGAATCCTGCCGGCATGTCCCGCATGAAGGAACCCGCCTGGTATGGAAATCCTCAGATCATGTATATGGATAGCGTCACTGAATTTACAGTGCAGGGACAGAAAGGCAAAAATAAAATAGAGGATGATGGATTTATCTTTCTGCCCGGTCTCTATTATGTGCGGCCCCTGAATGATAAGTGGTCTTTTGGTATCGGCCCCAATGCGGCATCAGGCATGGGTACCACCTATAATGATACCTGGGTGGGACGCTACATTATAAAAGAGTGGTCTCAGGTTGCTGTCGGAGTTGTCCCTTCTGTTGCCTATCGCGTTAACGACAGGCTCTCACTCGGTTTTTCCCTGTCTATAAACTATTCTCTATTCACTCTGGAAAAAGCTGTGTTCAATGGGATCGGCCAGCCGGATGGCAGCTTTAAACTGGAAGCGGACGGGATCGGTGTCGGAGGTAACCTGGGCTTGTTGTATGAGGTCAATCCCCGGACACGGTTCGGCATGGTCTACCGTTCCGAGGTTATGGCTGAAAACGAAGGGACACCGGAGTTAACCGGCCTGAGCGATGCCCGCAAAAACCTTTTAGAAAATGCCGGTGTTCTTGATCAAAAGATCTCCATGGATACGAATATGCCTCAGTCAATGATGGTCGGCGTATTTCACGACTTTAACAATGGCTGGACCATGAGCACAGATGTCTTATGGGTAGATTTTTCAGAATATGATATTGACAACATAACAATTGGCGACACGTCAATAAACAAAAACAATACTACTAACTACCAGGATATCTGGGTCAGTTCTCTGGGAGCCGACTATGCCCTGCGGCCTGACTGGTCAATACGGGGTGGTATCCTCTACGCTTCAGCCGGCCTGAAAGATGAAGATCGTACACTGTTGTCACGGTTCGATGCAATGTGGGCTGTCGGCGGCGGTGTTGAACATACATTCCGGTCAGGGCGGAAAACTGCTGTGGATCTTACCTATTTTCAATTTGGTGATGGCGAATTTACAGTGGATAAAACTCTAGTCGGAACCATAAGCGGTAAATACGAAACTGATTACGGCATATTACTGGGTGTTGCCGCATCCTTTTAAAATTTTGCATATGAAAAACATGAATATTACATTACGGTTAATTGTTTTTTTAATGAGCTTCTCTATCCTCGTAATGTCCCCAGCGTGCACAGAGAAAAAAACAAAGGTTACGGGATTTTTAAGTGATTACACACGTCTGGAGCGGACGAACGGCAGCCTTCGGTATATCGACATTGAACGGCTGGGAACTTATTCAAGTTTCATTGTAAATCCTGTCAGGATACGCCTGTATTATAAAAGGAAATCCGGTCCTGACCAGGATACACAGACAGCTCTTACAAATTACATGCACCAGGCAGTAGTAAATGCGATCGGAGAGCGTTATATGATAGTTCCTCAACCGGGCCCGGGGATCGCGATAGTTGATATCGCCATTACTGATATAGAAGATCCTGTGCAGGTCATGAGTTCTTCCCCTCTAGCCAGCATATCCGGCAGAGGTGCAGGTAGTGTTTCGTTAGAGGCCGAAGTGCTGGACTCACAGACCTATGAGCAAATTGGCGCTCTCATTGAAAGCCAAAAAGGAAAGCGTGTTTCATTAAAGAACTTAAAGAAATGGGAACATGTAAAGTCGGTGATGGATGACTGGGCAAAGAAGTTCCGTGAGCGTCTTGATGAAGCTCATGGGTATAGAGATTGAAAACCACCGGTCTAACAAATGTTTTCACATAACCAATTACCTCTTTCAGATCAAACTCTTGATGTCTGTGTTAAAAAGTCCTTCCGAGAAAGAAATAGCCCGCACTCTGTCCCTGATCTATATATCCTAAACCAAGGTAGAGCGGTCCCAGGATCGTATCATATCCTACAAAGACACTCCCGGCTAACTGAAGATCATCAAAATCGAAATCCTCCTGCCACACATTTCCTGTTTCCAGTGATCCGCCCAGATAGAAGTCACCTATAAAGGACGTACCGGCTTTGTGGTAGGTGATGAGCTTGCCGATAGCCATATGCTGGCCCCGGAGCTGATTTTGCTGGAGGCCTGAAAGATCGAGAAACCCTCCAAGTTTCAGTTCATCATAAAAGGGGAGTTCTTCATCAATATGCGAACCGGCCTTGACGCTCGCAAGAACGGTCTGCTTTTTAAAGGTGAATGCACCCAGGACTGTGCCTTCGACCTTATTGTAACTTTCATCTGCGCCCAGGTTCTCCACGGAGGAAAAAGATTGAATATAAGCTAAATATCCTTCATTGGGGAAATGCACGTTGTCAAGCTGGTCAAGTGCTGCCCGGAATAAAATGCCTCTCCGGTCAAAACTGTCATCAGGCAGTTCAAAGTCTCCTGTCCTCAATGAAGCCTCTTCCCTTGCAAATACAAACCCGACCCTTGCCTCACCATACATCCATGGCTGAATACCGACATCAAGTCCGAGTTCATATCCAGAGACCCGGTACTCGGCAATTCTGTCGTTGTCATCATAGAGATCTACGGGTCTCTGTTTCCATTCAACGTGCGGTGATACGAAAAAGAGCCTGTTGGCCGTCACTGGCTGATAGAATTCCGAGTAAATGCCGCTGGGAGAGCCAATATCGATCTTGGTTTTCCATTCTGCTCCGAGAGAGTTTATCCACCGCCTTGTGTAATCAATAAGGATATTGTATCTGCTGATCCCCTCTAAATCGCTCTCCAGTGCCATACCGAAACGAATATAATTCGGTCCCCAGTCCTTTTCCTTTGCCTTCACGATGAGGTCATAGCCGTCTCTCTCTCTTTTCATTTGAATATCAACGCGCTCGAAATCCCCCATACCATACACCCGTCCCGCGTTTTTCTCCAAAGCCTCTATATCTACAGTGTCGCCTTCTTTTATCTCAAGTCTGCTCGCCACCACCTCGGGAGACATTCCGCTTTCTCCCTCTACCTCGATCTTCACTGAAGCGATCTTCACCTCTTTCACCTCATCACGATGATTTTTTTTAGCAAAAGCGGAATATTCGCTGTCCGAAACAGAATATTTTGAGAGCGCATTAATGTGTTCACGGGCGGTTTTTTCCCCTATAATTGAGATCTCTGCGGCCTTATCAAAGTCTCCGGAGCCGAGTTCACCAAGTTCAGGGTGGATGTATATATCGTTCGAACTGAGGGTGTCGATCTGATCCTTGACATTTTTTTTCATCATGATGTCGACCATCTGATTCAGGATCTTAAAGGGCCCTTCAAGGTCCTTACGGGTAAGCAATGGTTTTCCAACATCAATGCAGATAACGATATCCGCGCCCATATCGCGTACGATGTCTACAGGTACGTTCCGGACAATGCCGCCGTCAATAAGAAGGCGGCCGTTCAGTTCAATAGGAGGAAAAGCACCGGGCACCGACATACTCGCCCGCGCCGCATCAGCGAGACGCCCTTTTCTAAGAACAACGATCTCACCTGTTTCAAGATCGGTCGCCACCGCACGAAAGGGGATCGGAAGCTTGTCAAAATCATCAATTTCTATAGTATGGAGCATTAGCACCTCGAAGAGAACATTCACCTTCTGGTCCTTGACAAGGCCCTTGGGAAAGCGTATGCTGCCACCTTCCATTCCAAGCGTAATACCTGAGACGATGTCATAGTCTTCACGTTTCCTGCGGAAGTCAATATCCTTACGGGCAGGATTTCCTGAAAAAACATCTTTCCAGTCAATGGAGGTAATAATACTTTCGATCTCATCAGCAGAAAGGCCCGAAGCATAGAGGGATCCCACGATAGCACCCATGCTCGTGCCGGCAATGTAATCAATGGGGATCTTCAGCTCTTCCAGCACTTTCAACACCCCGATGTGTGCAGCACCTTTCGCTCCTCCTCCCGCGAGTACAAGGCCGATCTTTGGACGGTCCGGCTTTTCCGGTGATGAAGATCCTGCATCGACCGGACATGACCATCCCTCAGCAAAGATGATGATGATCATACTCCAGACCAGCAGGATCAAAGCTTTCCTTTTCGGTCTCATCCTTCTATCCTCCTTCACCGTCAACAAGGTTTACTCCTGCGTAATGTAATAATTACTTGAGTATATCCATCTTCCTTTTCTCAAGATATAGTCCCCGCAACCAGGCTGCCTTTTATAGTTTTCATCCATTATCCCTCTGGCAATAATGAATATACTATGGACTTGCGACCGGTCTTTCGTGATATCTGAGCACATTAATGGAAACAGCGATAACACGGCTGAGATCCGCAAGCACCCTGCTCTCTGCAGCAACCAGCGAGGCATAGTCCGTCCCGTCTGCCTGCTCGCCGATGTTTGCCGCATCCATTAATATCACCTTCTTTTCTTTCCCTTCCAGTATCCTCCAGGTCGCCTTAAGCACTACATGCCCGGCAGTTCCTTCGAATCGGGCCACATCAACCTCGACCCTGTAATTGAGCGAAGCGTAGCTCTTCCAGGGATAAGTGTAGACATGCCCGGTGGAAAGTAAAGCGGAAAGATTTTCCGCCAGAACCCGCGATATATCAGTTTCAAGCGAGCCGGCCCACTTATCAAAATCGGAAATTTTTATTTCGTTTTGACCGGTGCGGGTCACTATCTGCGGTCTGTCCAGATAGTCGGGGATCTTGACAGGGCCTACACCGACACTGAGATCACGGTCTGCCGGGACAGACCTGTATGCTGCGTCAGGGCTTACCTCAGAGGTAAGGCTGTAAAATTTCGTTGGTGCCGTGCCGGCGCATCCGGTCAATATAAGAAAGACTCCCAGAATACATCTCGCACTGATTAACGAAAGATAGTTCATCATTTCATTCTCCTTTGGGACTGCCTTTGCCTCTAAGCAAAGCCTCTGGATGGCGTTCGAGATAATCTGATAAAAAGCGGATCGAGCGCGCGGCGGCTGTCAGCTCTTCCAATGTATTATTCAATTCATACACAGTACTGGAATCCTCACCTGCAACACCCTGCAGCGATGACAAGGTAAGATCGACCTTTTTCATTGTATTGTTAACAGTGGCGAGAGTCTCATTGACGCCCGATGCCAGCTCAGCCGGGACGCCTTCCTCCATAGCCAGGGTCTTATCTGCCTGTTCCATGGTTTTGCGGGCCGCTTTAGAAGTAGCCATGATATCGGACACCACCGGTTTGATCTCACTGTCAATATCTGCTGCCAGCTTCTGTATCTCCTTAAGCACCTTTTCTGCAGCTTCGATACTGCCGGTCAGCGCAGGAGAATTAAGAATATTCTGAAGCCCTTCAACCGCACCGCTTAATTTATTGAATATTTCTTCAAAGGGGATATTTTCAAGTGTCTTTGAAAGTTGTTCCATGTCAGAAGGAATTGTAGGCAATTCGGGATACTCGCTCTTTCCCCCTATAAGATTTACAGGTTTGTCCTTTTCAAAGTCGACATTTACCATCAGCTGGCCCGTCACCACACTCTGTAACATAAGCTTGGCCTTTATTCCGTGTCCTATAAGTTCCTCTACGCTTCTCTTTTGTGCCTCAGCACCATCGATCGGCTGGAACCGGCCCTGTTCGATCTCTATGATCACAGGAATAAACATGGACAGATCTTTGGGATCGTATTTCAGCGAAATATCAGTTACCGAGCCTATCTTAACGCCGCGGAACATAACCGGGGACCCGATATTCAGCCCCTTGACAGATCCCTGAAAGTAGAGGACATAGAAATCGGTTTCTTCCAGGAACTTGCCTGAACCGAAGATCAGTATCCCTGCTGTTATCAGGACTATGGCGCCAACAACAAAGGCGCCGATGACTGTCTTATTAGCCTGTTTGCTCATTAGCCAACTCCTCGTGTCAAAAAGTTATGTATCTTCGGGTCCTCTGACTCTGCAAGCAGTTTATTAGGGTCACCGACGGCGATCATTGTCTTGGTGTCCGGATCGAGAAATACAGAGTTATTACCAATTGCAAAGATACTCGCCAGTTCATGAGTAACTATTATGACTGTGGCGCCGAGACTGTCCCGCAGTTCAAGGATCAGTTCATCAAGCAGGTGTGCGCTTATCGGATCCAGCCCTGCAGACGGCTCATCAAAAAAGAGCATGTCAGGATCAAGCGCCATGGCACGGGCCAGGCCCGCACGCTTTTTCATCCCCCCGCTGATCTCGGATGGATAGTAATCCTCGAAACCTGTCAGGCCGACAAGGGAGAGTTTAAGCGAGATCAGCTCACGGATCTGAGCTCGTGACAGATCCGTATACTCCTCAAGCGGAAGGGCCACATTCTCTGCCAGGGTCATCGAGCTCCATAGGGCGCCGCTCTGGTAGAGCATCCCAAACTGCCTCTTCAGGCGCTCCTGTTCCTCCGGTTCCGCGTCCCAGAAACTTATGCCTTTATAGAGCACCTGTCCGCGTGCCGGCCTCTGAAGCCCGACCATGTGCCGGAGAAGGGTACTCTTTCCGCATCCGCTTCCGCCCATGATGATAAAGATATCACCCTTGTTGACAGTGAAGGTCAGGTCCCTCTGAACAACAAAGCTCCCGAACGCCATGGTGAGGTCCTGTATAGTTATGTGCGGTTTCCCATTATTCATATAGCCTCTTTATTAAATGCCCAACACCTGGCACATAAGAGTAATTATCGCAGTCGCTACAATGATACTGACGATCCCGGTCACCACTGCTGACGTGGCTGCATCTCCGACCGCTGATGCGCTTCGGCCGCACTGAATTCCTCTCAGACATCCCGACAGTGCCACGAGAACGCCGAAGACAGCACTGTGAAATAACCCTATCCATAAATTATTCAGATCCAAAGCTCTTTTAGTCTCTTCATAGTATTCCACTATACTTATATCCAGCATAGTTATACCCACGATCATTCCCCCCAGGATTCCCATCAGGTCTGCATAAAGACAGAGAAGAGGCATCATCAGCATAAGGGCAAGCATTCGCGGGAGCACCAGGAATTCCATTGGTGAAATTCCCATAGTATTCAGGGCATCGATCTCTTCATTGACCTGCATTGTGCCAAGCTGTGCTGCAAAGGCGGCCCCGGTGCGGCCCGCCATAATTATTCCGGTCATGATGGCGCCCATTACACGGACCATGGCTATGCCCACCAGGTCTGCCACATAGATCTGCGCACCGAACATCCTTAACTGGATGGCACCAACAAAGGCGAGGATCAGCCCGACCAGCAAGCTGATGAGCGACACAATGGGGAATGCCTTTGCTCCGCAATCCTGAATGGTCACAAAAAGATCAGACCGGCGATATTGCGCTTTACCTCTTAACAATTTAATAAAGGCAGTTGATGCATCTCCGATAAAGTTCAGCATTTCAATAGTTGAATGCCAGAGATCAAGTGCGGCACGGCCCGTCTCTTCCAGAAAAGGAGTGCGAACAGATTCCCTGCGGGCACCCTTTCTCTCAGGAACAGCAGAGGCAAGGGCCAGAAGGCGCTGAACACCCCGGGGTAATCCTTCCTGATCTGTTTGAATATTATTACTGGAGCAGAGATCAATAACTTTTATTAAGAACGTCAAAAGACCGCTGTCCCACTCCTTAAGGCTTTGTGTATCAAAAGTTATATGTTTGAGATGGGGCCCGGATTCAACCTCTTTTTCCAGATCACTGATAGATGGCAGCTCATTCCCGATCTTCCAGTTTCCATCAAGATTAAGAAGCAATATATCTTCAGCCGGCCTGCTAAAGCTAATAGTGCATGGAGAAGACATTGTTTCCATTATCAGGTCCTATTGATCTCAGTTAATGATCTTGTATTTGCTCTTTCAATTCTCTCCGTCCAGTTGACCAGGTGCGGGCCACTTGCCGGGAGAGTAATTCCTCAAGCCTTATATGTTAATGGCGCATTTACGGACATTGATCCTTTGTCCGGTTATTCTCCTTTTGATATAAAAAGCATAACCTGCTTTTTGCCATGGATCGTATCTAACCAGTTCCGCAGCCTGTGTGCCCAGAATTTAAAGACATCCTTAGTGTGCTCCCATTCATCCGTACTATTAACAGTTTTATTTTTATAACCTGTTTTCGTGTCTATTACCGCGCCGAGCCTCTCATTCGTCATTGAGTCAAGAAACTCTGCTTTTATCGATGCCCCTCCTACACTTAAGGGGATGTCAGACGAATTATCCTGAATTAATGGGGTTACGTTGTTTATAACAACTCGAACACGCATTGCATTAGGACGAGATTGTTTAGATAATGGATATGCACCCTTTAAGGCATCAGCAAATGTCTCGTTGAATGCTTTTCGTAAATCCCTTAATGCCTGCGGCGATATGGCATTAGATTGAGCAGTTGATTCAAAATAAAAATTGACGGGATCCAATATAACGACCTGATATTTAGTAAAATCAATGTCTTTTCTGATTTCAACCAGGTCGGCCCCGCCTGGCGGCCCGGGTTTAAAATCCGGATATCCCCCATGGAAAAATGCGACCTCTTTCTGAGAACACCCTGCAACCATCGTTAGCGCAATACTCATTACAAAGACAAAGAAATTTTTTAATATACAGTTCATTGTTTCTCCGATCTTATTCATATCTACAAGCGAGTTTTAGTATTCTTAATTCCAATTTATAGGATTTTTTCATATATAAACAGCCCCAAAAGTGGTAATTACAGTGATAAAAAAGTGATAATTTTGCATGTAGGAGCAAGGCGATGCCTCGCCCTTCATTGCCCTTGCCCCGTAATATATTCGATCTCCATGACAATGCGGCTTTCCAGATACGGGAAAAAGGGATTGTGGCGAAGACGCATGAGCTGGTTTAACGGCGCGGTCAGGAGATGAGTCTCCCCCCGCGGCTCCAGAGTACCAAGCGGCAGGCCGTTGTATGTATCGACGTCATTTCCGCCTGTACCATAGACCGGATCGTCGGGAGAGAACGGGACTGCCACGTGCGACAGGGAATACACACCCCGGGGCCACGCCATATCCAATACCCTGGAATTGACATCACCGGAGCGGGTCGCTCTGCTCCGACTGACCATTTGCCTGGAATTCCCGGCAGTGTTGGTGATCACCGTGAGTCTGTAGGGAAGATCAGTACGGGCCGCCAGAATATCGAGCGGCAACTGGTTTTCCTCTGGTAGAAAGGATGAAAGCCGGTCAAGGCGGTTCATATCAAAGACGACGAGTTCACTTCCTTCATTTTCAAGCTTGCCATAAAGTTGGTCGATGGTGGCAGAGGTCTCAACGGTTGCGTCAATCCACGAGAGAAAGGTAAGTACCGCCGGAAAGTCTCCAAAAATACCGGCTGTCCGGGCCTCATCCACCCGGCGCTGAAGCGCAGCTGTAAGGTTATACGCCTGCTGCGCAGCATTCAGGGGGAAAGAATTATATTTAAAGGGGTCGTACTCCGGCTCGATAGACTCCCATTGAGACTTCTCAAAGTAGGGCAGGAAGCTCAGAAGCTTAAGATATTTCGAAATATTAGCAACCGGCTTGATACCGATCTCCGGGGAGAAGAGCACCAGCCGGTCTGCACGGGGCAGGCCCGAATCAAACAGGGCATCAAGGGAATACTTGACAGCCAGTCCGCCGCCGTTCGAATATCCTGCGATCACAAAGGGCGCGTCATTCCCGATCCGCTCACGGACGTGACGCGCTCCGAAGCGGCTTGCCGCCGCCCAGTCTTCCCAGTGCGCCTCTGTCAGAGCAGCCGGTACAGTGCCATGCCCCGGCAGGCGGAGCGCGAGAACATAAAACCCCTGTGCATGAAAGATCCCGCCGATCCGGCGCATGCTATAGGGGGAGTCAGTAAGACCATGCAGCAGCAGGACACCTCCCTGAATGCGCTCAGGAACAAGCTCAAAGGTCCGGTTCCAGTTGTGCTGCCATTGCCCGGAATCCTGCAGTCCGCCGGCCAAGTACCGGCTGAACGTCATGGCTTCTGTCGATTCCACACGGTCGTATACCTTCTCCTTAAGTTCACGGAAAAGCCGCTCTTCCCGATCAATATAGTCCTTCAGTGTACTTTGAGGCGTCGCATCACTGGCCGTGAACTCGCTCGATAGCGACACTGTGTGCCATATGCCGAGAGCCGGCATCTTACGGGAATCGAAAGCCCATACAAGCAGTACAGTGACGGCGATAAGCCCTGCAAGCAGAACGCCCCTGATGATCCATTTCATAATGCGCTTCATATAGTTTCACTTTAAAGGAATATTAATTGTCAGAACAGCCCCAAAAGTGGTAATTTTGCGTGTAGGGGCGGAGAGACCCCGCCTCTGCGGAGATTTTCTATTCCGCAGGATTTGGTCCAAGGAATAATGCCAGCCTTTTTGTTTCTTCGCTGCTTTCGAGCATTATCTTGATCTTCATAGTGAGCACGACTGACAGTAGCATTCCTACAGGTCCGAACACCCAGCCCCAGAAAAGAAGAGAAAAAAACACAACCATTGTCGAGAGGCCAAGTCCTTTGCCCATGAATCGAGGCTCGACCACGCTGCCCATGACAATATTAATAACAAGAT
This sequence comes from uncultured bacterium, assembly GCA_965603765.1. Taxonomy (GTDB): domain Bacteria; phylum Nitrospirota; class Thermodesulfovibrionia; order UBA6902; family UBA6902; genus CBFDEG01. The sequence goes on from CBFDEG010000003.1 coordinate 17,501, forward strand.
AACAGGCAGCTACTGCCAGGCCGCTTCCAGGGCCCAATTGGATCATTGTTAGCAGAACAGCCGGAACAGCCGCGATGATCGATCCTATAGTGGGTATATAATTAAAGGCAAAGGTAAGCATTCCCCACATAAACGGGTAATCAACGCCAATAACCAAAAGAGAGATAGATATAAGTGTGCCGGTGACAAAGCTTATTATTGTTTTGATAGACATATAATGTTTCACACTGGTATTGAATTCTTGAAACTGAAGAATTTGTTTACCTTCGGTGCCATAAACAGCCCTTAATTTGGCAGGCAGATTATCTGCTTCAAGTGAAATAAAGATAACCATTAACAGGACAATGAAACCATTGGTAAATAAGGAGCTTATTTCGCTGAAAAGTTGACCGGCATACTTCATGACTGCCTCCGGGTTTAACATTTCACGCAGCCCATTTCCTTCAAGATGCAGGCCTTTACTGCCAAGAAAGGTAAAAAGCTGTTCCATCTGCTGGTGTAATTTTTTCCCATATTCCGGTATATTTTTCAAGAAATCGTTTACTGATGAACCGACAACTACTACAGCAAACAGCCCGGCACAACATAAAAGGGCCAGTACCATGAAAAGGGCGAGCCATTCAGGAACTCCTTTTCTTTGAAACCAGGATATGGGCCCGCTGCAGATAATGGCAATGAAAATTGCCATCATAAGAGGGACCAGTACAGCCTTGGCCTGCATCATCCCGGCAATGATCACCACAAGACCGGCAATGATCATGATAATGTGAAAGATAGAGAAGGTGTTTAACTCAGATTTTCCCATTATTTCCATAACCCCGACAAAAACCACCCGAACATCGAGAAAAAAACTATTGGAAAAGCAAGACGGAAAAGTCTGTCCATAGTCTTTACCAGCCTGTCGTTATTACCGCGTGACAGGGAGGCGGTCACAATTACCTCTATCAGCGCCAGGAAGACAAGTATCGTACTTCCGAGTGTGAAGTAATCCATGCGGGTCATATATGGCAGGATCGGGAGCAGACTTGCAAGTATAAAGCGGTATGTAATAAGGGCCAGCATTGCGCTTGTCGCCAGTCCGATCTGGGTGCCGGCGTTGCTCCGGTCGATCCAGAGCACTGCGAAAGACATCATAACGATCAGGGAGAGCGGCAAGATCACCTGCCAGAGGTAGTAGAGAAAGTAACGTTTGGCTGTGAAATCAAAGGCAATTCCAGGAACGCTGACCCCGGCAACAGGTATATACGGACGAGAGTGGGCCTTGTAGTCCATGACCTCCCAGTCTGTAAGTGATAATTTATTTGAAATAGCCCCGCCGCTTTTACCGACCCTGGTAATAGGTACGAATTCCACAGATCGAACACCTTCCCCTGTTGCCGCTAAATGGATAGTGAAACGATGCTCATCCATCGGGAAATTTGAGAGCATAAGGGGCTGAGAGAGCGGGCCGACATAACGCTGGCGGTAGTTCACTGTACCGTCAGGTTTTACCTCGGCAACTCTTGGCAGAGATTCCCATACATTGCCGCCCTGATTAACAAGTATGATCATGGGGGACCAGATCTTTTCAAGAGGAATCAACCGGATTGATCCAGTACTCTCGGCCAGACGACTGTCCTTCCAGGTAAGTCTGAGATGAAAATTGGCTGAGAAACTCTGGGCAGAGCCGTCAATTTTGTCTATGTCTATCACAAATAAAAAGTAATGGACCTTTGTCGGCCCTCTCCATTTTTCGGGGCGCTCTTCCTGTTCCACTGGTTTTCCAGCGGCTTTTTCAGCAGCCTTTTCTATGGCCTTTTCTACAGCGCTTTCTATTGTTTTTTCCGTAGCTTTTTCAGCTGCTTTTTCAGCTGCTTTTTCAGCGGCCTTTTCTATGGTTTTTTCTACAGCCTTCTCTGTGGCCTCTTCCACAGCTTTTTCTATGGCTTTTTCCTCATTGCTGCTTACAGCATTCTCGGCAGCCATTGCACTAATGGAAAAAGCAAAAAGAACTGCCAGTACCACAAAACTGATACTGATCAAAGACCAAAGACGATCGATAAATGTAAAATACCGAACGATCGAATTGCGATTTTCATTCAGGTCTTCGTGATTCGTAATTCGTAATTCGTAATTCATAATTTCCTTCTCAATTGGTCGGGACCGTCACGATCGGCGCTGCCTGAGGTCCACCTGTCTCTGTAAGTGAAAACAGATACATCAGGAATGAGAACAAGCGCTTGGATGGATAATCCCGGTCATCGATCCAGAACCAGCTATCACGGTAGTGTACCGAGACGTATGCATCATCAGGTCTGGAAGTACTGTTCTGCACCCGGATCAGGGGCGGAAATTCCGACTCCGTCTCTTCACTTTCGCGATGTGAAGCATACACACGGCCTTCGGCAACGTCTGAATCAGGAACATCGATATATGAAGCAAAATCGATCATGATCTGCAGCATCGAGCGGCTCAGAATAGCGATCTCTTTGTCGTCTGCGGCGAATGATCCGTAGCCAACCCTGAACTCGCGTGCATCGGGATCCAGCCCGAGAAGCTCCCTTACTTTATTCAGGTCTTTGACTATAGCTTCATCAGTGAGCGGACGAAAGAACATCACAACTGCACTTTTTTCGCCTTGCGGCCTGACCCTCATTCCCAGTCCGCCGGCCAGCTGTATCCGCCGAAGTGCCTTGAGTAACTGAAGAAATCTTTGGTCGGCTAATCGCCCTGACATGGAACCGCCGTAACGGTTCTCCATGCCGTTTATGGTCTGAACGGTGATCCTTATAACATAGTCAGCCGCATACCCGCTCTGTAGAAGGAACAGTATCCCGGGAACAGGAATGGGCGTCATCATACTTTTCGTGAATTTCTCACCCATAATGGGGGCATAGGTTATGGTCGGACGGTCGGTATATTTTGCACTGCCTCCCACGTTTTGAGTGTCAGCCAGGGGGGCATCCGCCCATGAGGCGCCCATCTGGACCTGTCCTTCCACGGCATACTGGTTTATCACCGATGTCACATCCATGAAAACCGGGGCATCAGCGTAGCGTGTCTTGAGCAGGTTCAGGAGTGTCTGCTGCTTCCAGGACTCAGAGATGGCCGTTACATAATTAAAGCGGTCACGGGCCACAGTAGGCGCCCCGATCCCGGCACAACCGGCGAGCTGAAGGGCAATAATGGCCATGATACCGATCACCGCCCGCATGAACGATCTTTTATTGAACGGTATTTTCATTAACATGCCTTTCTCATGCTTTTTTCATTTTTATCAAATCATTTTATCTTTGGATAAATTCTTTAATATAGTTTCAACGAATGGTTTTATCTTTACAAGACTGTTCTCCCCTTCCATAATGATCGTCTCCGACAGGACCGACCAGATCATCTTCTCGCTTTTGACGTCGTGCAGAGTGGTTTCGAGATTAAGAATGTCGTCAGTGTATCTGCGGTCGTAACCATACGAGTAACGCCCGTACCAGCCGGGCTCCATTGTCGTTACGGTCTCTTTTGAGACAAGACTTGTAATAAGTACGGAATCTATGCCCATACCTTTGATCTTCGAAAGGATGGTCTCTTTGTCCATAGTTTTATCGGCAGGGATGATATCGTAACTCGGTATTGCAGTGATGCCGTAACCTTTTAACTGGTTTACATACTCACGTTCAAATATTCTTCTTGCGCTGGGTTTTTCAGCAACAACCATAATGAGCACATTTTTGACATTTCCTTTATATGTATCATCCTTCCAGTCAGATACCATAGTGGTCGAGGCGCAGGAGATGAATATGAAAAATAAAAAACTAATTGTGAATAAACCAAATAAAACTCTCATGTTTGTTCTCCTTGATCATTTAACAAATTATACTGAATGGTTTTATGTGTAACTTTCTGAAACATTTACTAAACATGTTTATTGATTCTTTTCATCACTTTCCATATCATATTTTTGCAGTACCTTTTTTACGCCCTTGCTCCTGTCGCTTTTCAAAACCTCAACTGTCAAAAGCGGCATATGCAATTCATACAGATTGTTCAATACTCCCACCAGTTCGGCCTGGTCACGCAACGGTCCTACCAGATTGGTTACAGGCCCGTATTCCTCCTGATTTCTGCTCGTAATATCCATCCCTGCCAGCCTGTCAGACCATGTGTCATCCAGTTTGCCCTTTACGCGTATCCGGTAGGTAGCAGGTGTTTCCAGTGAAATAAGTTTTTCCCAGTATTTTTTTGACGGCATAAAATATCCTCCCTGACTATCCGCTGCAATTGATCGTTCAGTTCATAATTCCAATTGTAAAAGGATATCTCCCCCCCAAACAGCCCCAAAAGTGGTAAGGGGAGTGGTAAAAAAGTGGTAATTTTGAATTATTATGATCTTTGATCGACCCTGACGGGACCTGTAAGGGCATGGCGCGATGCCCCTTCAAAGATCATCCAGGTGGAAGGATCCTCAACTTCTGCGCTTTTGCAACCGCACTTACCCTGCTGTTCACAAGAAGTTTCTGATAGATATTATAGACGTGTTTCTTGACTGTTCCAGGTGAAAGAAACAGTCTAAAAGCAATTTCTTTATTGCTGAGTCCCTGTCCCAGAAGTGTCAGGGTTTCAAGCTCACGTCTGCTCAAAGGCTCAGGCAATGGCTGGATACGCACAGTCTGATCATCGGTTACCCCATGGACAGTTACGGCTTTCTCACTTTTGAGGACAGCCAGTATACGCCCGATATAGTCAACAGCAATATTCTTTTTAGCCAGACGTTTCAGCAGGTTCATCATAACGGGTCCCGGTTCAATAAATGGCCGGATCGATCCACCGGACCTTGCCATGACAACTGCCTGCTCCAGGATTTCCAGGGCCTTCTCTAACTGACCCTGGCGGTAACCGGCAAGGGCCTGCAGGACCATTATATCTATCATCTGGCAGGTGTTATGCATTGTTTTGGATCGCTGCCGCAGGTTCTCGAGCCTTTCCATGGCGTCCTTCAGACCGGCATCAGACCCAATGGTAATGAGCACCCGGCATTCTGTAATGACGGGTATCTCCAAAAAGAAAAGCATCACTGGATTACCGGGGGTCTTGCTCAAAGACCTTTGCCAGCGGGAGGCAGGATCAAGATCACCCTGCAGCAGTGCGAGGCGGGCCCGGCAGGAACGAACGATCTCAAGATTTCCGGGATACTTTGTCCATTGTGCATACTCCTGTGCCAGTCTCATCGTCTCATCAGCTTCATCCGGTTTCCCCATGAACTGACTGGTTATCGCTAACCCCGCCATAGCATCTACCGCAGCCCTTGTATTCGCCATGTATCGATTCTCTACAGCCATGCTGAAGTGATGCTCTGCAGCATCCAGATCAAGTATCTGGAAGGAGACGTTCCCCAGCACATATATGGCCCACGTCTCAGCAAAGGCAAGGCGGTTTGTCCTGGATACCTCTCCCAGTCGCAGGCCATCCTGAAAGGCCGGCAGCCACTCGCCGTCCAGCATATGGATAAAACACAAGCCAAAAGTCAGCCGTGACAAAATCATCCCTTCCTGTATGTCTATACTGCGAATTCCTTCATGCAGCCTCCGGATGGCTGTCTCTTTCTGTCCATTAAGATGAAGTGCCATGCAGGCCCAATACTCAACTTCTGCTCTTAATGCTATAAAAGAGTTTCCGGGAGGCATTTCCATCGCTTTGGTAAAGAGCTCCATACTGCGTGCGCTCTCCCCTTGAAAATAGCAGAGGATTCCCCGAAAGAAGTTTATCTCGGACAGCAACGCTGGTTCCGTTGAATCTTCGTCAAGAAGGGATTCGACACGTTCAATTATTGGGAGGATCTCCGATACCCGCGCTAAAATGAGCAGGATCCACGCCTTGCCCAGCAGAAGCTCTGGTCGCTCCTGCCTGATCTCATGGGGCAATCTGTCCAGCCACGTTTGAAGCGCCTGCCATCGGTCAGCATCAAGCGCAGCATGCCTGTTCCGCTCAACGATCTGAGCGGCAGCAAGCACATCTCCTGCTGCGAGCGCGTGCCGGACCGCATCCTCAACCAGGTTGTTTTCCTCAAACCACTTACTGACCCGGGAATGGAGTGATGCGATCTCTCCGGGACTGCGATGCTGCGTTAACTGTTTTTTCAGAAGTTCATGGAACAGGTAGTGGTAACGAACCCAGCGGTCCTCTGTATCCAGATTGATTATGAACATGTTCTCTTTTTTCAGCAGCGCAATGAATTTCCGGGAATCGGTCTCTTTCTGCCCCGGCTCACTCAGCACCTCACACAATGGAGCGCAGAAACGATCCAGTATGGACGTTTTCAGGAGATAGTCCCGGACAACAGAGGATTGGTGTGAAAGGACCTCATTAAAAAGATACTCCATTACGTATTGGGCCCCTCCCTCCAGTTCAGGCAGCATGCTCTTGAAATCTCCCCGATGCTGAATGGAAAGAGATGCCAGACGTAACCCCGTGATCCATCCCTCAGTCCTTTCTGCCCACATTGCAGCAGTGGTGTCCTCTATTTTTTCATTAAGCATCTGCTGCAGGTAGGCTGCTGTCTCCTCTGCTGTAAAACGAATATCCTCAATGCGAAGTTCGTATAACTGTTTATGGGCACGGAGAGTATATATCGGCAGAAAGGGGTCCTTCCGTCCGATCAGCGCAAGGTGCAGGGGCCTGGGAGGGTGACGAAGCACCTCAATGACCAGCTCAAGCACAGATTTATCCCTGATGAGGTGAAAATCATCCATTGCCAGGACAAAGTCCTCTTTGATCATGTCCAGTTCATTGATCAGACTGCCCGATAAAACCTGCGGCGGCGGCAGAACAGGTGCGTTGAGCATGGCAAGGGTCTTCTGTACAGCCTCAGGGAATATGGTCCGAACTGCATTTAATAAATAAGTCAGAAACAGGTGGAGATCGTTGTCACTTTCGTCCAGGGATATCCATGCATTCGGCCATTCGCTCGCTTCAAGCCAGGAGCTTGCCAGTGTACTTTTGCCGTATCCGGCCGGCGCCAGAATGAGGATAAGGAGATGCTTCCGGTTATGGTTGAGCTGTTCCACCAGTCGTGACCGGAGTACATGATCTTCGGGAACAGATGGGCGGTGAAGCTTTGTGCCCACGATCGGCAAATGGTTAATAGTGCTGCCGTCAGCATGGTGGATACCTTCTCCAGCAGGTCCTTTGCTTTCAGAATACAGGCCGCTCCGGACATACTTTATGAGCTCAGCCATGCTGTTAACTCCCAACTTCTTCATGATCCGGCGACTCGTTGCCTTTGCCGTTTCAGGACTGATATTCAAAGGCAACGCAATTTGTTCTATTGCATTTCCTTCCATGAGCAGCGAAAGTGCTTCTTTTTCCTTTTTTGTCAGCTTAACCTTTTTTCCAGGGTCCGCAGAATAAGCAGGGGCTTCCCTGCCGCAGGAAAGTGAAATATCTGTAATTGACGGGCTCAGGTAGGCTTTCCCGTCAATAACTGCCCTGATTCCCTTCACCAGTTCTTCCGGGGCACTCTCCTTCATTATGTATCCGACAGCCCCCGCGCTCAGCATATCTTCAACTAAACACTTTCCTGAATGAATTGACAGGGCCACAACTTTTGTATCAGGAGACTCTGAAGCAATTTGACGGCACGCCTCAATGCCATTCATATTTGGCATGGTTATATCAATAACAACAACATCCGGTAAAAGTGTACATATCAGATCTATCGCTGTTTGACCATCACCTGTTTCTCCAACTACCCGTATACCTTTTTCATTATTCAGAAGCAAATATAGCCCCCTTCGAAAAATAGTATGGTCATCAACTAAAAGAACTTTTGTTTCCATATATACTTTTTTAAAAACCATTATGCTGAATCCTCTTTTGTACAATTATATCATTAGATTTATTAACAGCTACCCTTACCATTAGTGCGCTATGAGGCAGTAAGCCGGACCTGCGTATTGATACTGAAGGTGATGGTTAGTGACCATCAGGAAAAGGAGTATTCTATTCCCGCCCTCCTTCCTTTCATTAACTCCAAACTTCGTACTGCAATAAAAACATGTAAAAACCAGTAATTTTACGAGTTGTTGGCTGTCAATAATTACCTTAAGATTTAAATAACGAACAAAAATTAAATATAAAGGTCCAGAAAACTGAAAGGCCCATTACTTTGGAGACAAAAGGTTATCTATCTGTTTTCTTATTCATCATGTTAACGGTCAGCTGTTCAGGGGTCGGCAATGTCCATGTGAATTATGAATATGACCATGAAATAGACTTCAATGATCTAAGATCATTTGACTGGTTCCCTGTCCCTACACGGAACGTAAGATATGATCTTATCATCAAGCAGATCAAACATGAAATCAAGATGCAGCTGCATGACAAGGGATTAGAACTGGACCAGGCACAACCTGACTTTCTGATAGCCATACACGGAGGCATACAGCCCCGGCTGGAACATGATGACTGGAATTACCTGAATGTAAATTACAATCAGTACTGGATAAAGCGCAGGCTGGACATCATTAAATATCATGATGAAATGCTTATAGTTGATATTATCGATACAAGATCAAAAACACTTATATACAGGGCAGTATCAAATACTTTTACAAGCATTGAACCTAATTATGATAGACGCAGTGAAGCGATCAAAGAGACCATAACAAAAATTCTGGAGAACTTCCCTCCAATTGAAGCTGAATAAAAGTGGACCGGGAATATCTAATATTAATATTTCAATAAAATATCTGTTGCACTTTATATTATTATCGCTCTGCATTCCCGGATATGCCCGGGATGATAATAGTTCAAAGGTCAATACAGCCCCGAAGCATTGGGCAGCGCCTGCTGGAATTCCTGCGGCTTGCATAGGTGGCTGCAGGGTGAACGCAGCAGATTTCTCTAAGACTCTATCGGTAATTTACACCCCAAACCAGTAATTTTACGAGTTGTTAATGCTTGGTTGTTCCCTTATCATTTATAAATATACATGGTCCTTTCGGGTCTTTTGATCTGCTCTGCACAATAACGGGAAGGAATACGATGCTAAAGCGAATCCTTGTACCTCTTGACCACTCGCCATTCACCGATGGCGCGATAGAACTGGCGTGCAACCTTGCTGCACAACATGAAGCAGAACTCACAGGTCTTGTGGTGATAGACATCCCGGGGATTCAAAGATCTATCGGCCCGGTACCTTTAGGCGCAGGTAAATACGCTCAAAAACTTGAGAGATCCCGGACAAGTGAAGCTGATCGTCATATCAGGGCCCTGCTTGCAAGCTTTCACGCAAAGTGTAAAGAGGCCGGTGTTTCCCACAAAGAGACAGAGCTCCAGGGAAGTCCTCATGAATCGATCGTTCATGAGTCGATCTATTATGATGCTACCGTGATGGGGTTGCGCACGTTCTTTAATTTCGAAGACAAGAACAAGGCCGGTGTTACATTGGATAAGGTGCTTGTATATTCGATCGGTCCGGTGATCGGTGCACCAAGATCTCCGGGCAAGGTCGACTTTGCATCGAAGATAAGAGTTCTTGTTCCATTCAATGCTTCAATTCCATCGGTGCGTTCTTTACATCGCTTTGTTGCTGTAGCGGATCCCGACCTATCGGAAGTAACGCTTGTAATGTCTGATCCGGACGAACAAAAGGCCCGCTATCAACTGAAACAGGCCGGGGGCTACCTTGCAGCGCACGGTTTTCGCACTGTCCATACTGAATGGAGTGATAAGGATATTATCAGCCTCATTGACAAACGCTATCTGGAATATGCTGATATTGTTGTTGTCGGAGCTCACTCAAAGATCTCTCTCGTAGATTTCATGGTTGGCAGCGTGGCTAAACACGTGATCGGCGCTGCAATGAAGCCGGTCATTATCGGCCAATAATGTGCGGCAGTTAGGAGGATATATGTTAAAGCACTTTGACCTATCGACATTAATAATTATCCTGACAACATTGGTCCTGTTTATTGCCGCTCTTTTTACCAAGGGGCTTACTCATGAGCTGTTACTGGAGTCAGCTGTTTTTCTGGTTTCAGTTAAATTGATCTTGATGGCCTACAGTAACAAACAAAACCAATTAACCATATTGCGTGAATTTGAAGATATCAAGGCATTTCTGGAAGAAAAGAAAAACAGTATTCAACAGCAAAAATAATTGTAAGTCATAAAATGAATGGGAAATTAAGAAAATAAGGAGGATTACAATATGAGTAAGACAGCGAGTTTATTTAGAGTGCAGATAATTGTTGCGACACTCTGTCTACTGAGCTTCGGGTTTTATGACGGAATGTCAGACCCGGTATTTGCGGCAAGTGATTTTATTATCTATCCCAGTAAGGGACAGAGCAATGAACAACAGGAAAAGGACAAGTTTGAATGCTATTCCTGGGCCAAAGGGCAAACTGGGTTTGATCCCATGGAAACGCCCAGGGCAACTGAAGCACCGCCGGAAAAACAGGCCCAAAAGGGAGGTGCCGGCAGGGGCGCAGTTGGCGGAGCATTGCTTGGTGCAGGAATTGGTGCAATTGCCGGAGATGCAGGTAAAGGAGCTGCCATTGGCGGACTCAGTGGAGGCGTAATGGGCGGAGCACGGCGACAGGAGCAGAAAAAACAGGAGGCACAAGCAGAACAGCAGTGGGCCCAGAACCAGGCAAATCAGTATGCACAAAGGCGCAATGAATACAACAGGGCTTACTCTGTCTGCCTTGAAGGCAGGGGCTATTCAGTTAAATAAGGATATAGGATATTGATTTTATGAATTAAAGCCAAAAGGAGAGGATCAATGAATAAATTAATCGGAGTCATATTAATAACATTCATCTGCATGACACCGTTTTCGGTTATTGCCGGAGACTTTGATGGTTCAAAGCCGCTAATATGTGTTTTGGAGGATTCAATGGAATGCACTGCTGGCAACGGTTGTCAAGAAGTCAATGAGGAGGACATAAACCTTCCCGGCATCCTGAAGGTCGATGTAAAGAACAAGAGCATCAGGGCGGTTGGAAAGAGCAGTAAAAAGAGTGTAACCAGTATCAAGAACATGGAACATATAGATGGAAAGCTGATCCTTCAGGGAGCGGAAGACGGCTATAAGGATTATCAGGACGGGCTGGGCTGGAGCATGGCAATAATGGAGTCAAATGGTGATATGGTGCTGACTGCATCCGGTGACAGAGTGGCGTTCATCCTGTTCGGTGAATGTGTTCCAACGAGTTATTTAAAATAAATAATTACGTACATTCTCTTTGTAGTCACGGCATTTCTTAAAGCAAGGTTTAGATAGATCTATGAATGCGTTAAAGCGTGGTGTTCTGGTCATATGCTCTGTTCTGGTTATCTGCACTGTAGTCGCTGCCATTCTCCTGGCAGCACTTGACGATGACGACTATAGCGGAATCCTGACGTGGGCGGTTGAACGTTTCACCGACACTAAGGTAAGCATAGAAGGTCCGGTCACTTTTGACCTTTCGATGGAGCCGTCGATCTTTGTTTCTGAGATCAGTATCGTGCCGGATAAGCATGAGAAGGATCTACTCTCAGTACATATCGGCCATATCAGAACGAAGATCGCTTTAAAACCGCTCTTATCAGGAGATATTCTGATAAGGGAACTGCTTGTAAATGATGTTACGGTTTCATATGTCAAAGATGGCGTTCCTCAGCCTGAACAAAGTGATGAGAAAACTCTCAGAGAGAAACTGGCTGATATAAATATTCCGATCCCGGAGAACGTAACCCTGAATAATATTAACCTGTCTTATGTAAATAAGGGGGCAGATCATTCTCTTAATGTCCTTCTTCACTCACTTACCAGTGATTATTTACGCGATAAGGGGCAGCTCTATATTAAAGGAACAGGAACTGCGAACAATACGGATCTTTCTATTGACGGTCAGTTAGGATCGGTTTCAGATGCCCTCATGCATACCAGGCCCTACCCTCTCGAGGAAATTACAACTGATCTGAAGCTGCACCTGAAAGGGCCGGACACAAAACTCCTTAGATATGTCCTGTTCGAATGGCTGCCGGATACCGGCCCTCTGTCCGGCGAGGCACTGCTGATTGGTCCGCTAAATAGGCTTACGCTAAAAGATATTAATATAACTGCCGGGAAACCGAAGAAGGTATGGATCAATGCTCAAGGGCGGCTGGACATGAGCCCGCTCGATCCGGACCTGCCCACTTCGGACATTGACATGGCCCTGTCAATAAAGTCCGGAGAGGCGCCGCAGCTTTTTACCAACCTTAATGTTGACATTCCTGATCTGAAAACAGTATCCGCAAAAGCCCGCATGCACGGGTCCGGAGACCGCCTTATTTTTGACGGGATCGATATTCAGATGACAGATCCCGATGGAGTGTCCGCCGGGGCTTCCGGAAATTTCATTTTAATGAAAAACATAAACGGAACATCTCCAAGCACGCTTGACCTTAAAGTTAAAATAAATGCAGAGAATATTTCAACATTTGAACAACTGCTGGCCGCAAAAGCCCTTCCCGACCTCGGCCCCGTATTAGTTACTGCGAGTATCAAGGGAACTACCGAAACCCTGTCACTGGAGGACGTTCTGATCCAGGCAGGCCATCCCGGCCCGGTGCAATTTCAATGGAAAGGGCGAATCGGCAAAGTAACTTTCGATAGTGATGAGCCGGCCTCCGAAGTTGAGATCGTCAGCTCCTTTTACGCAAAGAAGACCTCATTGTTTTCACCATATGTCGGGTTTGACATACCGGATTTCGGGCCGGTGGAAGGATCTTCACAGATCGTAGCGCGAAAAGGAGGATATGGTGCTGATGATCTTGAGCTCATTATCGGCAATAAAGAAGATCACAGCATGAAGGCTACAGGAAGCGTTAAATACTTAATGCACGGCACCTCTGTGGCTTTAGAAGGGATCAATATGACCTTTGAGGTCCCTAAACTTGAAAGCCGTATCATTACAGAACACCTTGGGAAACACGAGATGGACCTGGGAAAGATCAGCGGCAATTTTTCTCTAACCGGCAAACCGGAAGATCTTACTCTATCTAATATGGAGTTCTCAATAATTTCTCCTGAAGGGTTAAAGATCTCTACTCGAGGATATATCAAACACATCCTGCCGGGAAAAGAGAATCCCGTCAAGGGAATCAAAATGGAACTTTCAGCCACAGCTCCCGGCATGAGCGCAATAGAAAAGATAACTGATATGGATTTCCCTGATCTGGGACCTCTAAGCATGAGCGCGAATATTAACGATCGCGATGGTAAACTCAACTTTGAAAAGTTTCAGTTGCGAACCGGACCAGAGAAGGAACCAACCTTTCTTGTAGAGTTTGAAACACATGACATTCTGAGTATGGAGCATATGGATCTATCAGTATCCTATGAAGCTGCTATCCGGCCGTGGCTTGAAGAGTTCTACGGTCATTCAGTTCCCGAAGACCATAGATTAAAAGGGGAAGCTACGCTTAGCGGATCCGGGGATCTTCGAACCATTAAAGGTTCGGCCTACTCCGGAAAGACTCAATTCATGACAACCATTGAACTGTCACGGGTAAATGAGCAGAAACACATTGCTGTAAAAATCTCGTCACCGAAGATCTACCTGGATGACCTGGGCATCTACCCGGAAGTTCGGGAACAAGAAGACTCTGCAATAAAAGACAAATCAGTTTCTCACGCAAAAATATTTTCTGACGAACCATTTCACTTTGAAAACTTGAAAAAGCTGAACCTGTCATTCAGTTTTGACGCTGAAGAGTTGATAGGCAGAGATTTTAACCTTCAGGACCTCGATTTTGATGTAATGATCAAGGATGGCTTTCTTCGTATAACCCTTGCGAAGCTTTCAAATGCCAACGGATTTGTAACAGCTGAATCCAGTATTGATACAAGAGGCCCGAAACCGGAGATAGCATTGAATATGAAAGCTAAAGATATTGATATTGCAAATCTTCTTGCACATATTCACACCCCCCTGCTTCTTAGCGGACATCTCAAACTGGCAGCTGACCTTAGGGGCATTGGCAGTTCTCCGCGTGAGATCGCGTCATCTCTTAATGGTGATCTGGAAATAATGATCGAGAACGGACAGATCAAGAGCATTGCTGACCTTATGGGAGCGGATGCTATCGATTTTGTAACCGCAGTCCGAAAAACAACTGAGTATACGAAGTTAAACTGCCTTGCCGCTGGTTTCTCGTTCACAGAGGGTATTGGCAAGAGCAAGGTCATTTACATTGATACTCCGAGTGTACGGTCAAAGGGGATCGGGACCCTGGATCTTCAGGAGGAAAGCATAGACATTGCCATACATCCTAAACCTAAAAAAAGGATGGTTGGAGGGAGTTCTCCGGTTACGATCATAGGACCGCTAAATAGTCCTTCCGCAAAAAAACTGCCTTTCATAGAAGCCTCCCGGCTGTACGGAGAGATATTTATGCCATATGTTTTTCTGCCCGCCCGGGCTCTGGGATATATGTGGTTTATGATGAAAGATGATAAGGATGAGCATAGCCCATGTTTGAAATTTGAGTAGGGGCAGACCTGAGTGTCTGCCCTGGCTTTGATACACACGCGTAAGGGTCGCACACATAGGTGCGCCCCTACGTTCTTTTGAACATCTTCTGAAGGTCATTTATCGAGAGCATTATCTTTGTGGGTCTGCCATGCGGACATTTGCCAGGTTCATCGGCCTTCTCAAGGTCTGACATCATCTTTGAGAGCTCTTCATTGTTCAGCTGTTCGCTTCCCCGAACAGACCTGTGACAGGCAAGCCGTGCGGCAATGCTCTTTAAAAGCGCCTGTTCCTGCGACTCACCTGTTATGCCGTCAGTTTCTTCTTCGATGACACCTGCGGCCACGTCCATGATAAGGCCCTTAATATCAGCCTTTCTGATTTCCTTTGGTATGGACCTGACTATCACGTTGTTCTTCCCGAAATCATCAATGTCGAGTCCAAGGCTGCCCAGAAAGTCCAGCTGTTTTATCACAATATTATATTCCCTCACAGGAAGCTCTATACGAAGCGGCAGGAAAAGCGGCTCCGTCTCTATTGCTTCACGTTTGAGGAATTTTTCGTAATTGATCCTCTCATGCGCCGCATGCTGGTCGATTATCATTAGTCCTTCCTCAGTCACGGTCGCAACAAATGCTTCTCCTATATAGAAAAATAATGAAACAGCATCAGCCATGCCTGAGGTAAAAAAATCAGACTGTGATTCACCGAACAATGCTGACGGCTCCTGCACAGCGCCTGCTCCTCCTGTATTCAATCGATACACAGGCCCCGTTCGTGCCTGTCCCTTAAATGAGGGCAGAGCTGTCACATTAACTTCATGCCCCGGATTCAGGGCCTCATAAACAGCCGCCCTTACAAGCCTGTGGATATCATCAGGCCGCTCGAACTTCACCTCACGCTTTGCAGGATGAACATTCACATCAACCATTGCAGGGTCTACTTCAAGAAATATAAAATACGCGGGATGTCTGTTGCCCGGTATCAGGTCCCTGTACACATCACATACCGCGTGATTTATTGTTGCGTTTGTCACAGGACGTTTATTCACAAAGATTATCTGGTGGCTCCTGCTCCCCCTCGTAACATCAGGCCTGGACACAAATCCGAAAGCAGTTATCCCCCTGCCCTCTTTTCTGACCTCAATAAACTCTCCTGCCATCTCATCACCATAGAGCTGGGCAAGCCTCACTTTATGGTCTCCGGCTGAAGGGGCATTCAGAAGCTCGCTATTATTGTGCTTTAAAGTAAATGCTATTGAAGGGTAGGCAAAGGCCTTTCTGACAACAGTCGATATTATATGAGAGAGTTCGGTCGGGTTGGTCTTGAGGAACTTCCGCCTTGCAGGGGTATTATAAAAAATATCCCTTATCTCGATCATGGTGCCCTTTACAGGAGGCGCGTCAGAAAGTTCAGGTTTATGATTCACGCCTATCTCAACCTTTATCCCGACATCAGCATCAGGAGTTGATGTTATCATCGTGACCTTTGAGACCGAGGCAATGGCCGGGATGGCCTCCCCCCTGAAGCCAAGGGTGGATATATCAAAAAGCTCTTCTTCTGTTCTTATCTTGCTCGTAGCATGTCGTTCAAAGCAAAGCTCAGCATCAGCCCTGTCCATTCCAAAGCCGTCATCAGATACTTTAATAAGCTTCTTGCCGCCGTAAAGCACCTCAACATCAATGCGTGATGCACCCGCATCAATAGAGTTATCTATCAACTCCCTCACAACCGAAGCAGGCCGCTCTATCACCTCACCGGCGGCTATCTTGTTTATGAGAAGATCTGGAAGTACTGCTATTTTTGACATGGTATATATTACCTGTGTCATATATCAAAATCCAAATAACAAGCATCTCGAAAACGAGTCGTGCCGACAAATAACAAATAAATCCCAAATTCTAATATCCAAATAAAATGCAAAATCCAGACGTAAGGGTAATTCATGAATTACCCCTACATGCTGTCATTTCTTACAGTTGTTGTTCTCACTGATTCCATATAAAATTCAATGGTCTTTTATATATTCCAAATTAAATGAAGAGAGCATATATCTTCAAGGTCGCAAACTGCGACCTTAAAGCAAGTTCAATATATCTAATGCCAATTATAAGCAGTTTTTTCGGGATCATCATCGCTATGTACTATCGAGACCATGCCCCGCCTCATTTCCATGCAAGATATGGCGACCAGGAGGTTATAGTTGAAATAGCAACAGGCAAAACCATCGGTGAAATGTCCGGTCGGGCTTTGTCCATTCTGCAGGAATGGCGTATAATACATACTAAGGAACTGCTTAATGACTGGAGGCTGTCAGAACAGAACAGGCCTCTGAAGAAAATTAGCCCTTTGGAGTAGAAAATGGTCAGACACATAAAAGAAGCTAAGTATTTACATGATTACACAATATGGCTCCGCTTCGATGACGCTTCAGCCGGTGAGGTTGACCTGACGAACGAGCTTTATGGCGAAGTTTTCGAGCCATTAAAAGACCCCGCAATGTTCAAGGCCTTCAAAGTCGATCCAGAGCTTGAGACCATCGTATGGGACAATGGCGCGGACATGGCCCCGGATTTCCTTTACGATAAATTGAAGATACTCGCATGATACGACCGACGTACGTAACCCGTCGAACGTCGGCCCTTCCCGTCGTTCATTTGTAATTCTTAATTAGTAATTCATAATTGATCTTTCCCTTGCCCGAACAACCTGAAAACGGCTATACTTTCTTCTAACAAGGGGACTCAGCAATACTTTATTTTTCAAGTCCATATCCCCGATTGCCAAATTTACAATGATATATGCAATGCGTTTATCATAGTAATAAGGACCAAAGCGGAGTACTATGATTTTGAGTTTCTTTATTTTTAGAATAGTTTCAAATATGGCGAATTAAATTATGATAAATTTTATTACAACAAATTCAACAAACGGATATTGCGCCTAATCATTGTTATGTAAGAGAAAGCAAAGATGAATAAAGGAGCAGAGTTTAATTTCCAAGGAAATATACTGAATAGTGTTTCGCAGAGTCGCTAATAAATAACAATTTCGTGGTGAGGACTAATCCCTATGATGAAACACAAAATTATAGTATCAATCTTAATGTTATTAGGAGTTGGCCTCACCAACCTGAATTATAGTCATCTAATAGATCGTATAGGTTATTTGATTATTTTTATCAGTATTTTCTTGCTCATTAAAATAGTAAGAAAAGAAACAAATAAAACATAACAAGTTGTTGGAGATTGAACGAGTACCACATGACACTTTTTTAGCTTGAATCATTTTGATAGTTTCAAATCAGTTTAAGGCCGGTTCATGAGATACGGTGGTACTCGTCACTCAACTTGTCGTTAGATTTAAAAAATGAAATATATACATTATTACATCATATTCGCTTTTTGTATGATTTTTTCGGCTTGTGCCTATCATAATGAATACCCGAATGATTGGTCAATAATTAACCTTACTCCTACTGATGAATGCCCTATTATATCAGGCATATATTTAAATGAAGGAGAAGCTGGAAGTCATTATAATAAAATCTCTTTATCGAGCATATTGTTTGCAGAAGAAACGTATAAGCAATATGACGCTTTCAAAGAAGCTTCTCATGTACTGATAAGTCAAATAAAAGAAGAAATAGTAGAAATCAAAGTATTAAATAATGATAAGGAAATTTATTCTGAAGTATTTAAGCGTAAGTCTGATCAATTTTATTGCGAAGAAGGATTATTAAAAATCAAAAGAAGTGAATTTACTAGCCGTGATGGAGCAGTAGGGCAAGAGCGGGAAAAATTGGGCTTAAAGGTAGCTGATGATTATTTAATTATAAAAAGCGAAAGTAAACATATGGGAATGTTATTTTTTATTCCTGCTATTGAATCTGGAACAAGTTGGTATCGCTTCATGCAAGAGAACAATAAAATCTAATCGGATAAGCGGGGTTTCTCTCCCCCGCTCTCCACAACACCCCTCATGCGGGTCCGCAAGGGGCGGTTCACAAAGACTATCGAGCCATAGCCGGATAGTGAATGTTCACCCACATTTCCTTGTCGGCAACGACCCGTTCCGGGATAGCCATTACACTTTGAGCTTTCAGCCATTTTTGGGTCATGCCGACCTGTGTAGCCAGCGTACGGGACTTATTCCACAGGCCTTTCCAACTCATGGCAATAGTGGGGAATAAATCTGAAACTCGACAACAAAGTACTTACAGAGAGTTAGCCGTTTGAATAGTGGGTGGTATCTATAAGAAAAATCATAGAAATAAAGATAATATGTTACAATTTGGTAAAGGCACTAAATGGAGGATCTGATGGGAAAAGCACAATATTTGGTTAATGAAAGTGGTCAAAAGACTGCAGTATTACTTCCAGTTGATGAATATGAAGGACTTCTGGAAGACATCCACGATCTCGCTGTTATTGCTGAGCGAAAAGATGAATCAACAACCAGTTACGATGAATTGAAAAAACGATTGGAAGCAGATGGCCTCTTATGAAATTCAATGGAAGCATTCTGCTGAAAAAGAATTAAGAGGAATTAACAGGCAATTTATATCTCGAATCCTCGAAGCTGTTAACTCTCTATCTGATGATCCCTTTCCATCACAACACCGAAAACTTCAAGGCTCCGAATCAAGCTACCGCATACGCATTGGAGACTACCGCGTAATTTATCAAGCTGATATAGAAAACAAGATCATCGTTATTTATCACGTACGACATAGAAAAGATATTTATCGTAAGTAGTACCAATAATGATCACCATCTCCAGGAACACAAAACATAGAACACGTTCCAATGAAAGGACATTGATCTTATGTTTTGAATCGAAAAACAACAATGCAATGGGTGATTAAAAAGGGTCACGTCTAATATATCAAGGGCGAGGCAGCGCCCGGCCCCTACTGATTCTTGATCAACTTCTCCAAAAAGATAAAGAACCTGCCGAGGCGTTTGTAGGCAAGGTAAAGGTAAAGCTCAACAAAGCATTTATAATTTCTGTGGTTCCATCTCCAGAGAGAGAGCTTATGCATCGGCCCGAAGACCACCTTACTCCAGAAGGTCTTTAAGAACCTGTCATAGCGGAATGCAAGGAATGAATTTATATATATTGCGTTAAGCAGTTTCGGGTTCTTTATCCATGGGTTCCTGACCTCATCGTTTGTGAAGTTCTTCCAGCCCTCAAGATGTGTCGGTGCTTTAAAGCCTGCCTTTAAGGCCTCTTCGTATATCAGCGTGCCCGGAAGCGGCACATACGGCTGTATCGGCACTTCAGCACCGGGATGTCTTCTGCGTATCTCATCCGCAAAGTCGAGTGTCCTGTTCATCTGTTCCTCTGTCTCACCCGGCAGACCTATCAATAATGAATAGAGTGTCGGGATACTTCCCTTTGAGACGATCTCTATCCCCTTGTCTATCATCTTCCTGTTCTGGCCTTTTTTAATATATTTCAGGACCTCATCATCCGGGGACTCAACACCGAAAAATACATATACACAACCGCTCTCCTCGAATTGCTTCAGCAGGGCATCATCAAATGTATTTATCCTGAGGTTTGCTATCCATTTAAAGTTCATCTCTTTTAAGAGAGGAAGTATCTCGATCATCACATCTTTTTTACCGGCAAGAAATGTATCATCATAAAATGTCATCTTATGAACGCCCAGCTCTTTGAGCTTTATCAGTTCGGCCTTCACCTTTTCCCTGCTCTTGACCCTGCAGACATTTTTATGGAAATAGACGTTATAGCAGAAACCGCACTTATGCGGACAGCCCCTTGATGATTCATATCCTATATTTTCGAGCGTGTCGCCTGACCTTCTTACATATTCAAGGAGTATCTCCCTGCCCTTGCCGTCATACGGGAACGGAAGGTCCTCAATATCAAGGAAGTCCCTGTCCTCATTAACGGTTATCTTATTGTTTTGTTTCCATCCGAGCCCATTGATGCCGCTGAACTCATTAGCGCCCTGAAGCGCCTGGACAAGTTCAAGAAGCGTCTGCTCACCTTCACCCTTTACCACAAAATCAACAAGATGTGATTCAAGTGTCTGCTCCGCCATCATGGAAGGATGGGTGCCGCCCCAGACAAGAGGCACATCCGGATCGATCTTTCTGGCAAGCTTTGCAAGGTTGAGGGTGTTCTTTATCTGAAAGCAGGTCATTGTCGAAAGCCCGAGAAGCAGCGGCTTTCTGGCTACAAGCTCTTTAAAACGCTTTTTCTTGTGTATCCTTTCATCAAAGTATTCCACTTCAATGCCATGCTGTTCAAGATAGGCTCCAAGCGAGAGAATGGCAAGCGGTGTCCATGCATGATACGGAAAAGGACTCGCGTTCGCGTAACATAGTACGATCAGGTTTTCATTGGAAGTCATAATTTCATTTAGCCTTCAGGTAGTAGCTTATCGTTCCGTACATTGATGCAAATATAATATCCACACCCAGCACATAATTCAAGCACAGGGCCTTCACAGAAAAAAGAAGCCCGGCTTCCTTGCGCATAAAGTTCCACCACTTTAAATTGGCAATAAAAAAAATACCCAGAAATACAAAAAATGCAAAGCCGTACGTCTCACTCACCGGAACGGTCGGCAGCAGCAGCATACTGAAAAAAGCACAGACAGCGGCTATCCCGTTGCTCGGCGCAGTAGGACCGGCATTATCAAACTTTTTGTCCTTCAAAAATAAATGTATCCACATGACCGCGCGCTTAAAATAGTTTCGTATGGCCTCTTCAACATTATTTACGAACTGGTGCCTGACAAGCATTTTAGGGTTCAGTATAATGTCCTCTGTTTCACAGACCCTCCGCGCCAGTTCAAAGTCCTCAACATCAGCGCCTTTATATTTCTCACGGTAGCCGCCGAGTCTCTGGAAAAGTTCTTTTTTAATGGCACCGCACCTCGGGGCAAAGACACTCACCTTATTCCCCGGAACACCGAGCAGGTGTATATATTCGAACATCGCCATATATTTCGGCACAAAACCTTTATTAAGAGGCTCAGTAGCGCATATCCCGATAACGCACTGCGCGGAAGGAGCATTTTTGAAATAGTCTTCGACCTCTTTGACCGTTCCGTCCATGACCAGCACATCGGAGTCGAGAAAGAATATAATATCTCCCTTTGCAGCCTCGACACCTATGTTCCTTGCCCTTGCAGGCCCGCCGTTTTGCTCAAGCACAATTACCTCTACCGGATATTTCCTTGCGATCTCAACGGTATTATCCTTTGAGCAGTCATCAACAATAATAACTTCCATATCATCAACCTTGTTCCTGAAAATTGAATCAAGAAGGCCTGGCATGAATTTAGATACATTGTATGTAGGGATAACGATAGATATCATCTCAATAAGTATAATTATTATACAGTTATAAAATCAAACTATAATAATGCAGACCTTTAAATTATATAAATAAAATAGACTGTTACAATAACATCGACAGATATTCTCCAAATCTTTAGGAGTAACAGAACTTATATCTGTAAAAATTTACAACGTTATCCCTTGTTGACCGCTTTCATTCTAACTTCTATAATAAATCAATGATTACAGGTTTTTTTTCAAAGCATTACGCTTTTAATCCAAAAAATATGACCCGCCCGAAACAGTGCGGATCTTTCAGTTTTTTTGCCCTGCTCATTATTCTCTGCCTGTTACTGCTATCAGGATGCACCCAAACAGAAACTCCTAAAAAAGTAAGTCTCTCAAAAAGATCAGGGGATTTATCGAAAAGATCCGGTCATCCTCAGCCCAATACCCTCTGGTTCGGTTTTGATCTCAGACTCGGGCCGAAGGAAGAGGTGATGATATATATGCCTTTCCTTAAATATCTCGAAAAAGCCACCGGCAGACGTTTCCGCATTAAATTCAGTGAAAAATATGAGGACACTGTAGAAAACCTGGAGAAAGGCAAAACACATTTTGCCGCGATAGGCACATTGAGCTATGTTATCGGAAAGGAAAAACATGGCATCAAATATCTTGTAAGCGGGGTCAATAAAGAAGGTGACCCCATGTATCATTCCATGATAGTTGTAAAAGAAGAAAGCAGGATACGTACGCTAAACGACCTGAAAGGAAAATGTTTTGCCTTCGGGTCCAGGATATCGACACAGGGCCATCTTATACCGCGCAGCATGTTAGAGGATGCAGGTATCGGCCTTGATGATCTCAGCCAATATATCTATGCAGGTTCTCACACAGATGCTGTAAAGGCTGTCCTGAACGGAGAATGTGATGCCGCGGGCATACAGGACACCCTGGCAGAACGACTGGCGGCAGAAGGAAAGATAAAGATCATAAAAATGTCAAAACCTTATCCAAGCAGTCTCATAGCTTATAACAGCAGAGTGGACACCGAAACAGTAGAACTGGTCAGGTCAGCAATGCTTTCCTTTGAACCAAAGGGGAAACATGGACATATGATGATCGACTGGAACAAGACAGAAATGCCTCTTGGCTTTACATTATTAAATGAGGTTGAGCTTAACAAAGTGACCGGACTTGCAAAAAAATACGGGATACTCAAAAAATGAACTTAAGGACCAAGACAGCACTCCTGACAACTCTGGTTGCTGTTAGTGCAAGTATCCTTATCATACTTTCCATCAGAGGCGTGTTCATCGATGCGTTCAGGGGAGAACTCGAAAAACGGGCTGTTTCTGTTGCAGTCAATCTCTCTGACAGGATAGCCAATAATATTCTGCTGCGGGACCATGTACAGACATCAAAGGCCTTGACTGAGGTTCTTAATAAAGAAAAGGACATAGAGTATATATTTGTCACAGATGAAGACAGAAAGATATTTGCAAATACATTCAGCAACGGCCATCCGCCGGACCTCCTGTCATGGAACCCTCTACATAAAAAAAATGAACACATACAGATACTGGACACAGAAAAGGGTTATATAAGAGATATCGGGGTAAGCGTATTCAAGGGAACGGGTTCAGAGCTCCACCTGGGAATAAGAGAGGACAGCCTGATATCAACGCTTACCCGTATGCGTCATATAACATATCCACTCATCGCAGGAATAATCCTTTTGAGCATCATCGCGTCCCTTATAGTCAGCCGCCTTGTCACAGGGCCTTTGAACAAATTCGTGGAATTTACAAAAGTGCTCGGCAGAGGTGAATACGGCAAAAAGGTGGATGTGGATTCCGAAGATGAGGTCGGATACCTTGCCCGCAACTTCAACAGGCTTTCAATGGAACTTAAGATAGCGCAGAAAAAAATGGGGGAGGCCTTTACCTACACTCATTTACTCGAAGCTGAAAAACTTTCATCCATAGGTCAGATATCAGCCGGGCTTGCACATGAACTGAAAAACCCGATGACCACGCTTAAGATGCTCTTTCAGGCCTACAAGGAAGAGCCGGACATGACAAGAGAGGACGCTGAGATAATCAGCCATGAGATCGACAAGATTGATACCATACTCACAAACTTTATGGGTTTTGTAAAACAGAAGGATTTCAAGCTGACAGATGTTGACCTGAATGAACTTATAGACAGGGTGCTCTCTCTGGCCACATATGATATTGAGCACTCCAACATAACGGTCCATAAGGACATGATGGAGGCATTGCCGACAGTAAAGGCTGACAGATCGCTTTTTGAACATGTATTCTTAAATCTTATAATTAACGCTATTCAGGCAATGCCTGACGGCGGAGAGATACGGATATCCGGAAAATCGGATGAGCACTTTGTGGAAGTAATGACATGGGACAAAGGCACAGGCATCCCGATGAACATTAGGGCAAAGATATTCGAACCCTTTTTTACCACAAAGGACCAGGGCACTGGACTCGGGCTTTCGATCGCCTATAATATAGTCAATTCGCATGGCGGTAAATTGTTTTTTAACAGTAATGAAAGCGGCGGGACCGTATTTACAGTAAGATTACCGAAAGGAACGGACAATGGATAAGATCCTTGTGGTTGATGATGAAAAAGGTGTTCGCCACTCATTTAAAAGGGTCCTCGAAAGACATGGCTACAAGGTCGTTACCGCGGCCAATGGATTGGAGGCCATTGAGCAGACCGGAAGAGAAAACCCGGTCCTTGTTATTATGGATGTATCCATGCCGAAAATGGACGGGCTCGAAACTCTGCAGAAATTAAGGTCTCTCCACCCTGACCTTACGATAATAATGATGACCGCCAACAGCACTTCTGACAAAGCGATCTCGGCAATGAAGTTCGGCGCATATGACTATCTCATGAAACCCTTTGACAATGATCAGCTGCTCTCACTTCTCGAAAAAGCCATAATGGACAAAAAGATGTCCACTCCGGTCATCTTCTCTGAAACCACAGATGATGAAAAGGGAGACAGGATAATAGGCAAAAGCCCGGCCATGCTCGAGATATTCAAAAAGATAGGCCAGATAGCCGGCAGTGATGTCACTGTTCTTCTAAATGGAGAAACAGGCACGGGCAAAGAACTTATTGCAAGAGCTATCTATCAGCACAGCAAAAGGGTGAACAGACCTTTTCTGCCGATGAACTGCTCGGCCATACCGGAGGCACTGCTCGAGAGCGAGCTGTTCGGTCATGAAAAAGGCGCCTTTACAAGTGCAGACAACAAAAGGATCGGCAAGTTCGAACAGTGCGATACCGGCACCATGTTCCTTGATGAGATCGGTGATATGCCGCTGTCCATACAGGCCAAATGGCTCAGAGTGCTTCAGGACGGCACCATCCAGCGCCTTGGCGGAAAAGACGTGATCAAAACCGATGTTAGGATAATCGCCGCGACCAACAAAAACCTTGAAGACCTTAAGAACAAAGGTGAGTTCAGAGAAGACCTTTACTGGAGACTGAATGTAGTCACTATTAATTTACCGCCTCTTCGCGAACGTAAGGATGATATTGAGAACATTGCCAATTATTTTATACGCAAGTACAACAGAGAGCTCGACAAAAACATAAAAGGAATATCCCCTGAGCTGACGCGGAAATTCCATGAATATAACTGGCCCGGAAATGTAAGAGAGCTGCAGAGCATTATCCAGCGCGGCATGGTCATATGCCAAAAAGACCTGCTGTCTGTTGAAGATTGCGAATCACTGTCAGGAAAAGGACACCTGGATAATAATGATCTCAATTTCGAGCAGCTGCTTGAAGAAGCCGCTGATAAGTTAATGCAGCAGGGTTCAGCCAATATATACAAAAAAGCCACTTCTGCACTGGAATGCATACTTATTAAAAAAGCCCTTGAACAGACCGGCCAGAACCAGGTATCAGCAGCAAAGCTTCTCGGTATAGCAAGAGAGACCCTCAGAAAAAAACTGGACACTAATAAATAACATAACTGCCCAGAAAATAGACAGTATGTCTATTTCGTGGGCACACCCCGTGCAGTATTTCAACTCTAACCCCTTGTAATCTCGATAATTAAACAATGGCACAAACCTTGCATTGTAAAGAACTAATCAGCACATGTTTATTTTTGTTAAAGATCTTTTCAGTAATCTTTAACCGTCTGAATCACACCATTCACTAAAAGCAACGGCTTTTTTAAAGCCACTAAAAAAGAGAGGAGATTATACGCATGATAAAACGTAACCTGGTAGCACTGGTAGCACTGGTATTTTTGATGGGCATTTCCGTATCAGCTTTTGCCGCATCATCAACTTATGACGCAGTAAAGAAAAGCGGGGTCGTAAAAATAGGGCACGGTATTGATGTTCCGCCGCTGAGCATGATAAACCCGAAGACTAAAAACCTGGAAGGTTTTGATATTGATATTGCACACGCAATGGTAGACCAGATAGGCGTCATAATGGGCAAAAAGCTCAAAATGGAAGGTGTTGTTGTCAACAACAAAACAAGGATCGCATTCCTTGCAAACAGAAGGATCAACCTTACAATCAGAAGCATGAGCCACACAAGAGGCCGTGATAAACAGATCGACTATGCTGAGCCACCGTACCTCTGGACAGGCAAGATATTCTATGCAAAAAAAGGAAAATTCAAAAGCCCTATGGATATCTGCGGCAAGAGAATGGCTGTTACCCAGGGTTCAAATGCCTATATTGCAGGACAGGAATACCTGAAAGAACTCGGCTGTAACAAGGATTTTGAGATAAAGTCTTTCCAGAACAACGCAGAATGTTTCCTGGCATTGAAACAGGGCAAGGTTGAGGCATACATACAGGATGCCCCGATCATAGCAGGTGTTGCAGGTGCAGAAGGTGTTGATTATGAGCCGGTAGGCCCTATCTTCAGCCCCGGACTTTATGGTATCGGCACTCCGCCTAATGACAGCAAATGGAGAGACACTGCAAGCTTTGCACTCCAGGATCTGATGAGTAACGGAACATACGAAAAGATCTACCAGAAATGGTTCGGTCCTAACGGCATTGCTCCGCTGCCAAACAATGCAAGGCCAAGGCTCCCCAAAGATATCTTTGGCGACAGAAACGCCTTTGTATGGCCTAATTAATCAAATAACGCGCTAATCGATCCTGTCCCCCCTTCATGTGATGTTAAGGGGGGGCAGGATTATACTCATTTAAAAAATCAACAGGTTTTATCCGGATCACAACTTAGCTTTTCAAACTAACTTATAAAAATATGGCAATGAATAATTTTGATCATAAATTAATGGAAAACGGGCAATACCCGCTTACCGCAAATAATATCAGCACACTTCAGGTAAATATCGGTTACAAATGTAATCTGAGCTGCACACATTGCCACGTGGAAGCTTCCCCAAAGAGACAGGAGCTAATGTCTTTATCTACAATTAACAAGCTCCTTGAAATCCTGAAGAATAATAAAGCCATCAAAAATGTGGACATAACCGGCGGCTCACCTGAACTGAATCCCTACTATAAACATTTTATTCAGTCCTGTACTGATATCGGGAAAAATGTAATTGTCAGAACCAATCTTGCCATTTATTCTGAACCGGGCATGGAAACGATCCCTGAGTTTCTCGCGGAAAACATGGCAAAGATCATAGCCTCCCTGCCCTGTTATTCAGAAGAAGGCGTTGACAGCCAGCGGGGCAAGGGTACTTATCAAAAAGCCATCAACGCATTAAAAAAATTAAACTCATTAGGATACGGAATAAGAGGGCGAGGCCTGGAACTGGACATTATGTTCAACCCGGCAAAGACAGGTATCGCCCCTGACCAGCAGATGCTCGAAAATGCCTACAAAACCAAATTAAAAGAAATGCACGGCATTACCTTTAACCAGCTAATCGCCTTAAGCAATATGCCGATAGGAAGACTCGGCAAATCCATGACAGATGATGAAAAGGCGGAATTCATCAATGAACTTATAGAAAAATTCAATTCAAACACAATTGATAATGTTATGTGCAGACATCTTGTAAGCATTTCTCCTGACGGACGCATATATGACTGTGATTTCTGGCAGATGCTTAACATGCCTGTGACCGTAGACAACCATGTAGATAATTTTGATTACTCTGCGATCAGCAGCAGAGAGATCGTAACAACACCGCTCTGTTTTATGTGTACAGCAGGCGCAGGCGCAAGCTGCAGCGGAGCATTAGCATAAAAGATATATATGATTAAAACAAAGAGAACAAATACAACGAGAGAGCTATCCGACAAAAATCAAAGCTCAAATAATAAGCAACAGTTTAAAAAAGAAGTGCTGGATGTATTTAAGAAATTCGGTTATCTGGCCGATGTCAAAGACCATGAAGTAACATTCAGAACGACTTCAGGCAATATTGCCTGGATCAATATTAACAGTATAGAAACAATAAAATAACGGTTACTTTAACCCTGCTGTTTTCAGTATAACAGTGTAGGCAGGTTATTAAGGCCCGGTAAATTTTCCGAACGATCGGAACATTTTACCGGGCCATTTTCATTTTTATAATGCACAGACATAAGAAAAACATTTTTTATATTTTAGCGGCAATTCTTGTTTCAGCGTCTTTATGCAGTGCTGGAACACCTGCCGGCACAAAGGAAACGGCCGCAAATGGAGAAAAGCTTTATAACCATTACTGCACACCATGTCATGGGACAACAGGAAACGGCAAAGGGTTCAACGCAAAGAACCTCGATCCCCGGCCTATTGATCATACGGATGCGGTCTTTATGAGTAAAAGAAGCGACAAAGAACTGGCCAGAGCCATAAGCGGCGGGGGCAAGGCTGTAGGAAAATCAACCCTTATGCCTCCATGGGGAAACACATTCAAAGAGAACCAGACAGGATCTCTAATTTTATATTTAAGAACGCTTTGCAACTGCAAACAACTTCAATACTGAAAGGGGGAGTATCAATGAGCAAGACAAAAGAAGAACAGACATCAGATGAGAAATGTCTGAGCCGACGCAATCTGCTTAAGACAGCCGGATGCGCGGGAGCAGCAGCATTGTTTCTCGGCGGACTGGCAACAAAAGTAGATGCTGCAACAGGAAAGACCTATCCGCAGGTCAAGATCGCAAATCTCAGAAACATTCAGGAGGGCAATCCGGTCCATTTCGATTACCCGCTGATCGGCAGAAAAAGTCTGCTGGTAGACTGCGGCTGTAATGTTGAAGGCGGAATCGGACCGAACAAAAGCATAGTTGCATACAGCATGTTCTGTACGCATCTGGGCTGCGGTGTTGAACTCGACAGAAACACAGGAATGCTTATGTGCGAATGTCATCAGACAGTATACAATCCAAAGCAGAGCGGCCAGGTAGTTGAAGGGCCTGCACCGAGCAATCTTCCGATGATCAGCCTGGAAATAGACAAAGCCACTGGGGATGTTTACGCGATAGGTGTTGCCGGACTGATCTACGGACTCAGAAACAATCTGCTTGACGGGGAGGAGGTAAAATAACATGGCCAATGATAAAAAGTTTTCACGAAGAGATCTGTTAAAAGTATCTGCTGCAGGTGCTGCAGGTGCATGTGTTATGACAAATGGTATGCCTGCTTTTGCAGCTGAGAAATTTCCTGACGCCAAAGCAAGTGAATTCGCTGAACTTCCTCCGAAAAACGCGGAGACATATGATACTGCCTGCCGTTACTGCCATGTAATGTGCGGATATAAGGTTTACATATGGAAAAAGGGTACCGGCCGCAAGCCTGAGAAAGAAAAGTTCTACCCGGTTGAAAAGATGAGAGGCGACTGGCCTAACTCTGTATTTACAATTGAGGCCAAAAAGAACGGCAAAGATGTAAATATCATGGTAGTGCCTGATCAGAAGGACACAGCAAGTAAATCAAACTACTCTGTAAGGGGCGCATATAATGCACAGAGTCTTTACTCTGAAAAGCTTCCTACAAAGATCCGTCTCAAAAAACCGATGATCCGCAGAAACGGTAAGAGCAGTCCGCTTACAGAAGTATCATGGGATGAGGCCATTACTTTCTGTGCCGATAATTTCAAGAAGATCATTGACGAACACGGTCCTGACTCACTGGGTGTTGTTTATGGTGACTGGGGTTACCTCCAGAACAGCTATGCAATACTCAACTGGCTCTTTAAAGGGGTCAAATCAAGCACACTTGGCGGTAATGGTTACCTCTTCTGGGGTGATGAGAGCGCGGGTCTTGCTGATGTAGTAGGATCAGGTACAAGGTCATTTACCGTAGAGGATTATGACAAATCAAAACTTCTGTTCATGGCAGGTAAGAACATGAAGGACACAGGTTCTTCATGGTACTACCGCGCTCTGACATCAGGCGGTCTTAACAACGGCGACATGAAGATGATATTCGTTGACCCGAGAAGAGTGCAGATGGCAGATGACGCAGAAAAGAGCGGCGGGCTTTTCCTCCAGATAAACCCTGGAACAGACGCAATTCTTGGAGCATCAATCATGAATGTGCTTGTCAAGAACAACATGTATGACAAGGATTTCGTTGCTAAGCACACAACCGGTTTCAGTACATTGAAGAGGACCGTGCTGAACAAGAGATTTGAACCTGAGAATGCCGAAAAGGTCACAGGCGTTCCTGCCAGCAAAGTAAGGGCAGCAGCGGAACTGCTCTCAAGATACAAAGGCCGGACAATGGTACAGTTTGAAAAGGGTATCATGCACCAGGTCATAGGATATGAGAATGAAGTGGCCTACAGCGCACTCGGCATAATCCTCGGCAATGCAGGAAAACCCGGAGCATGTACTTCAAGGGCAGGCGGACATCCAAGGGGAACCTGGGCAGACCCGTCAGTCCCGAACGGTGCAAGTTCCATGAGGAGCGTACTTGATAAGGTTGACAAGGGCGAAGTAAAAGCGCTCTGGTCCTTTATCACCAATCTCTATGTACAGTTCCCGAACCAGAAGAAGTACCGTCCGAAATACGAAAAGATGTTCCTCGTTGTCAATGAGATATATCCTACAGAGAACACAGAGAATGCAGACGTTGTATTCCCTGCAGCAACCTGGGGTGAGTGGGGAACAATTCAGGCAAGTGAGGACAGAAGACTTCATCTGCAGCAGGGCTTCATGGAAGCTCCCGGAGATGCAAAGCCTGACTGGTGGATAGTAAGCCAGCTTGCTGAAAAGATGGGGATTTCAGGTCTCAGCTGGAAGAACGAAGAAGAGATATATGACGAGGTAAGGGCAAAAACAAAAGGCTCTTCCACAAGTGATATATCCGAGATAAGCTGGAGCGACCTCAAAAAATCCGGAACCTCCGGCATACAGTTCCCTAAAAAGAACCGTAAAAGCATCTCAAGGCTCTATTCTCAGGAATTTGAAAATGCAATGGGCGGACGTTTTGCAACAAGTGACGGCAAGGCGCATCTTGCACCGGTCAAATCTCTTGCAAAACTCGATCCGTACAATCATAAACTGCGTGACAAGATCACAGACAAGTATCCGCTCTGGATGATCATGCACCGCGCCAATGAGAACTGGAACTCAGGTTACAACTTCTACAGCAACGGCAAGAACGTACCGTTGACCCCGGCCCTCTACAAGAGGATCTCGGAGCAGCCTGTCAGCATGAGCTCTCAGGACGCAAAGACAATGGGAGTAAAAACTGGTGACTGGGTCAATGTCAACTCAAGAAACGGAAGTTTCAAAGGCATTGTCAAAGTAGAAGAAGTATGCGCACCGGGTGTCATTGATGTTATTTCACTCTATCCAAAGGGAGAATCAACACCGAACTTTGCTACCAGTGAAAAAGCTGATCCCAAGCTTGCAGAGTGGGACAGGATGGTACCGGTAAACATTACGAAAGTATAGTATCATAGGAACAGAGGCACAAAGTAGGCAATCATACTTTGTGCCTCTGCCACTTTGCCGCTCTGTCCCTTTGTTATTAATCTAATGAAAAACAATATTGATCAAAAACATATCAGCAGACGTTCTTTCCTCAGCATTGCAGGCTGGGGATCTTTCTTTTTAACGATCGGCATATTCATTACAGGCTCAATAAGGTTTTTATTTCCGAGAGTGCTTTTTGAAAAGCCCTCAGTTTTTTCAATAGGCTTCCCGGATGAGTTCAAAGCAAATAAAATGGCTGACCCAAACGGTGTCTGCCATGTATATGAACAATGGAAGCTGGACCAGTCGGTCTGGATAGTCAGGGAGGAAGAACGCATATACGCGATACATGCAAAATGCACTCACCTCGGCTGCACACCAAAATGGTTTGCAGATGAAGGCGTCTTTAAATGCCCCTGCCATGGAAGTCAGTTCACCAGCAATGGAGTTAATTTCACAGGACCGGCGCCAAGGCCGCTCGACCGCTTTCAGATATATCTTGGAGAAGACGGAAAGATACTCATAGATAAGAGCAGGACATATACCTTTAGGGAGTGTGATAAGCAAGGAGCTTATTTAAAGATATAAATAACAAATGACAAGCACCAAATTTCAAATTACAATGACCAAAACCTGCGTGTTTATGATTTCGATATTGTAGTTTGTTATTTATTTGATATTTATTATTTGTTATTTGGAATTTTGAGGATTTCCGGGCCAACGTGCCCATACATATAAAAACATGACCGATAAAAGAAATCTTAAGGAGCGTATAACAAATTCCCGGATATGGAAATCCGTGTTCCGGCATGATTATGAAGATACTGATGCAAACAGGGTGCGCCAGGTGCGCTCCAATATCTTTCTTCATATTCATCCGCCCAAAATACCGTCCCATGCAAAGAAAATACGCTTTACATGGTGCATGGGAGGGATCACATTTTTCCTGTTTCTGGTGGAAATAATTACAGGCATCCTATTGATGTTCTATTATCGGCCTGTTACTGAATACGCTTATTTAGACATGAAATATCTGGAGTTTGATGTACCCTTCGGCATGATATTGAGAAACATTCACCGGTGGGCCGCGCATCTGATGGTAGGTACGGTCATGCTCCATATGTTGAGAGTATTTCTCACAGGCTCATATAAACCGCCGAGGGAATTTAACTGGGTCATAGGAGTAAGCCTGCTTGTGCTGACCTTACTGCTGAGCTTCACAGGCTACCTCCTTCCATGGGACCAGCTTGCGTACTGGGCAATAACAGTCGGCACAAACATGCTCAGGGCCGCACCGTTCCTGGGCCATGAAGGCCCGTTTGCTTTATTAAATAAATATAACGATCTCCGGTTCATCCTGCTTGGAGGGACCGAAATAGGGGCCAATGCGCTCCTGCGGTTTTATGTTTTGCACATAATGTTACTGCCAGCTGCTGCACTTGTATTGATGGGAGTACATTTCTGGAGAATAAGAAAAGATGGAGGGATCTCAAAACCACTATAAA
>CBFDEG010000004.1:0-49018 GCA_965603765.1 uncultured bacterium
TCATCATAAAACTTTGCATACACCCAATCTCCAACAGCCGGATAATCAATAGAAGAAGTCGCGTTGTATATTATTTTCCCGACCAACTCAGCGAAAATATCATTATGGCCATTGGTTACCGTATAGCTGTCTTTATGAACTGCAATTACTCTTGCTATCTCAAGTCCCTCTATACTTTCAGGGTCAGTATTGTCCTGAAACCATTTATCAAAACCAAGTTCTTCTATCCTGTACAAATTGTTATTCATTCGAATAGTTTAACATCTGATAATTGTTATTGTGGGGCTAGAGGTAAGGGGTGAAGGGAGATAGGGTTGAAATATTGTAGGGGTAAACCTGTGTGTTTACCCGGCCCTGCAATACCCGTATCACGCTTGCCCGGGCCTGGGCAGACACACAGGTCTGCCCCTACGATGGATATGACACCTAAACACTGACTATCGTCATCTCATTAATATCCTGCCCCAGCATCTTAAACCCTGCCTCAATTATCTTTCTCTGCTTCTTTCTGTCCCCGGGATTACCGAGCGGTTTTCCTGGTCCTGTCTTTACAGAGACGATTCTGGGAGGTCTTGTCAGTTCCATTACATCTTCTCTGAAGGTTATGCATATAGTGCTTATGCCTTCTTCTTCGAGTGTCCTTGCTATCAATCCAACTGATTGATTGCAGAGTATTCAGGTAGGGGTGAGGATCGCTATGTCTGTGCCAAGTTCTTTCAAGTGTCTGCCGAGCTTGCGGGCGTTTCTTATGAGCTGGCCCGGTTTATAGATATGGCCCATGAAGCTGTAGTGCTCTTCGGACAGGCTGCCGATTGATCCTTTTTTCAGATACTCCCTCATTCTGTCTATGGGGAATACGCAGTTCAGGTCAGCGTTGATGAACTTATGGTTGTACCATTTATGGGAGATATGCAGGTCTTCCTGCCTGACATCTCCCGGTATTGTTCTGTACGTACAGTCGCCTTCTTTGTTATCAAGGTCAAAAGGCGTGTCTGTCTTCAGGTGAAGCCCTCCGGTCGTTATCAATGTAAGACTGCTCTTTGAAACAGGCTTTGACAGTAATGTGACAGGTGTATCGTCAAATTGTTTAAATTTAAACTCAGGCCTGCTCCGCTTAATGAGCGCTTCTGTTATATTTACTTTTCTGATCATTACTTCTTTCCGTAGCGCATGTCCGGTTCGGGTTCCACTCCAAGTGCATCCATCACACGGTTCGAAAAATTAAAAAAGCCGATTATATGTATAGCATCCAGTATGGCCCCGTCTGAAAAACTTGTTGCCTGTAATGATTCGATGTCCGCTTTGCTCATATTCTTCATGTCCATAGTTAATTTAGAGGCATAATCGAGAAGCGCTCTTGTTGCCGGGTCAAAATCAACCTGCGTATAGTCTTCCTGTATTATGCGAACTTTGTTCTGGTCGTGGATCTCATCAAGGAGCTCCTGCTCGTGGCTCTCCATTCAGTAGAAACAGTTGTTAAGCCTTGAGACCACTGTTGCGAGCAGTACACGATGGAATTTACTTAAGTCACCCGGTTTGTCCATCAGGTACCGGTAAAGCTTTTTGCTGATGTCTATGGTCTCAGGACTGAGACTCTGGACCTTTACAAGATTGATCACATGTCCGAATTTCTCTGTTGTCTGGCTGTATATCTCTGCCAGCTTTCCGTCAGCATCTTTTTCATCTACAGTCTTGATCCAGCTCAATTATGCCTCCTTCTGATATCAATTCAACGATATTCAATTATATATTAAGTGTTCACAAGCTGAGAACCCTCAGCTCTTAACTTTTTTCTGCTTTCAAACCGGTTAATGAAAAAGTAAAATATCACGAGTGAAGACAGTGTCACTGCCAGTGCTCCTGTCCATCCGAACATGTCAGGCATGAAAACGCCTTTGCTGTAGAGCCAGCCGTTTCCAACTGTATGCCCGTAAAGGGGTACCCATAAACCGCCTGCGAGCATTGCACCAAGTACAGCAAACCAATGTTTAATATGTCCTTCGGCAGACCGCCGAAGTATGCCGACTACTCAGCCATCGGCCATTATCATGCCGAAGCCGAATATCAGGCCTCCAATGACAGTGTGCCACCCGGCCGGTGAGACAAACATCTGTGCGGGTTTAATTCCATTTGCCTTAATTATAGAGAATCCTATGACACCGATTACCAGACTGATGATAACAGCCCGCATGGTTTCATTGTTCTTTGTTATGAAAACATCTCTGAAAGCTGATGCAAAGCCCAGCCCGGACCTTTGAAAGACCAGACCAAAGGCAGCGCTGAACAGGAGCACTCCTCCGAGGACATTTCGGTTGTTCAGGAAATACGCAATAGCAATGCCAACCAGCAGGATCATCATGAAGAGCCCGGCTTTCGGCAGGAAGGAATTGGAGCTGTTCTCTGCTGAAGCATCAGATACATTTTCAGATATTGAATTTTCACCTTTTTTTGATCTCTGCCACAGCATTACTTTTCCGCCAATGTAAGCGCCAGCCAGAAGACCTGCCATCATGTAAAAACCGCTCAATGACAATGCCATTATCGATGAATAAAATCCCCCGATAATGCAGGAGCCGACCATGAAACTGCCGATACCCATTAATACCCCTCCAACAGTGCTCTGGAGGTATGCGCCGGGGGTAGCCTTTCTGAACATGAATTGTTTTGACATGAGCGCTCCGATAAGCGCGCCGAATAACAGCCCGAAGTTGACCATGCTCCTTGAACTGAGATACGGCAGCTCAAGGCTGGAACCCCAGGGGGTTGGTATATTTATTCCGGCCAGTTTATATATCCATATGCCCCAGTCCGCCATGGCAGGGTATACCCCGAATAAAGGCATGAGATATAAGAACAGCCCTATATTCAGGAATGCCAATAACACTCCGCCAAGCCACTTGGGCCATGATGTGTAGAAGATCCTGGCATAGAGACCGTTTTGTGAAAGCACTTCTTCATTCATGATGACAATATCTTCCTTTATAAATTTTTTGAACTGATGTTTTAAAAGAGTGTTTCAATGCTGCGAAGCTGTTTTCAGGAGTTCGTGCTTTGAACTTTTAGTGCTTTTTTTATTCATTAAACGTCTGATCCTGCTCACTGCTATGCGGACCGCGATATAACAGAGTAAAAAAGTGGGGGTGTATCCGACAGTCTCTCCAATAAAAGGTATGGAAAAAGGCAGGTTAAACTCCACTTCTGAAAACCGGTATTGCATCCATCCCAGAGCAAAGAATAACGGCCATAAAGATGCGGCGGATAATGTTATCTGAGTGAAGAAGCTCTTTCCGAAAGCCTCATTTGCTATCCCGTTACATGCCTTGAAGGCGGACTTGTCGCCTGCCTTCAGGGCATCTATTGATAATTTTTCGAAACGCTCGATACGGTTGTTGTCACGGACTATCATCTTTCTGTTAATACGGAACGCGAATGATATTGAATACTCACCAATCACGATACATATAATGGATAACACCGCAACCCCCAGGTAATAACCAAAGAGCGAACTCTCCGGAAACCTGAAAAAAGGCATAAGAAAACCATCCATAACCATATGTAAATAAGTAATAATATCCATGTTCGTTATCCGTAATTCGTAATTCTTAATTAGTAATTGCCGTTAAAACGGCGGTACGATGCTGTGTCCCAGAAATCCCTTGGATGTATATCGTATTCCTACATAAATTGCCAGAACAACGAAGAGCCTTTTCAGCCAGATATCAGGGATGTATTTTGATGTCCTGGGCCCGACCATAGAACCGATGAATATGCCGAACAGCTCTATGCCTATAAGCGGCCAGTAGACCACAACACCCTTGATGACCATGAATGAGAAGATGCTGACCATCATGCCTACGAGAACTGTCAATGCTGATGTGCCTGCAACAAGGAACATAGGGAGTCCTGCAATGCTTGTCAGGAAAGGAACGAACAGGAACCCTCCTCCTATGCCGAGAAAAGAGGCGAGGGCGGCGATAAAAAAACCACCGATGACCGGGATGACCGGATTGAAGCTGAACTCCACGCTGTAGAATGTGAAGGTGACCTTTGAAAGTCCCATTTTGATTATCTTTACACCATGGCCGGATTCATCGGCTGCGCCCCTATTTACATGAGCGTCCTCAAATGCCTTTGCCGCTGCCTTGGCCTTCTTCTTTTTTGACTGGCCTTTTCCGGTTGTCTCATAGAACAGGAATGCTCCGATCACGAATACACAGAGGCCGAAGTACCCGATATATGAGCTGAGCTTTATCTTGCCTGCTGTTATGATAGGAACAAGTACGCTGCCGGTTATCGAACCGAGTGCAAGCGCAATGCCGAGCGGGAGTACGAGCCTTCCCATTTTGTAATAGTTGATGGAGGATATCAGGGCGCTCAGGCCGACGAGCCATTGGTTCGAGACCCTTATGCTGTCTGTCAGGAGCTTGTTCATTGTGGGGCTTGTCTGCTTGAAGCTCTTTGCGTAATCACCAAGTCCGAAGATGGTTATGTGACCGACACCTGCCATGATGCCACCGAATGCTCCGACAGTCGAAAATATCCAGCCTACCCAGATGGCCCACAGGAACCCGTATAAGAGGTTTACGTCAGGCGCTCCCGGAATGCCGAGAAAGCCCGGGGTACCGTCAGGGGAGATCATTCCTTTTTCAGCTCCCTGCGGGGTACTTGCTATGGCATCAGCCAGTTTGTCCGCATATGCGGGAGAATGGAGAAGTAGTGCTGAGAACAGCAGTAACGCGCATAAAATGAACAGATTCCTTTTTGATATAAATGCCATTGATCTTCCCTCCGTAAGTAATAAATTAGTTGATCAGGATCCGCAGCATGAACAGCCGCTTTTTCCTTTTTTGCGCGGAATGCCGGCCTTTGAAAATTCTTGCATTATCTCCTGCGCTGATATCTTCCCGTCCCTTTTACCGCCTATCTCAGCAAGGACATTGTCATTAAGATACACAGCCGGGGCCTTTGCATCAGGGCCTGCTTCATTTTTTGTGAGAGTGACTATTTTGACATCAAATTCTTTTGCCGCATCTCCAGCGGCAGCAGTGTTGCCAATTCATCTTCCGCCAGGGGGGTCATTATTGATAAGTTTAAGTATTGCGGTCATTTTCTATACCTCCATAAATAAGTTATCAGTTCTTTCTCTTGCCCGGATATTTGCCTTTTCTTGTTATGGGACAGCATTCAGGCGCCGGCAGATCTTCCGGGTAATCTTTTTTAATTATCTCAAGCAGGTCAGGTATTATCGGACTTTTTAAAAAATAGCATTTGAGCCTTCCGTCCACAAAATAATCAACAAGCCCTGCATGTCTTAATGCTGTAAGGTGCTGGGATATATTGGGCTGGCTAATGGTCAGGAACTGTTTGAAGTCGCTTACGCATTTGACGCCTTTTGTCAGCTCCTCCAGAATGGATATCCTTGCAGGGTGTGCAATTGCTTTCAGTATCTCGACCTTTGATATTAAAGTATTCATATATTCGAATATTATTATATATGAGAGAAATATGTCAAGTATCTATTCCTGAATTTCAATTAAGTTACGTCAAATATATGACGATTAAAAATTGTAGTGACAGATCCAACTGGTTGACGAAGAGGTGCGGGAAGAAAATATTCCATAACTTTAAAGGGTTATGAGTATAATAATAAACGGCACAATAATTGCATTTAGGTCTTTATATTTTTATGCATAAAAATCGGAAAGGTATTAAAATTTAAAACATGGAGTTGAAAAACAGAAAAGTTCTTGTTACAGGGGCAGATGGATTTATCGGTAGCCACCTGGTTGAGAGACTGCTGGAAGAGGGCTGTCAGGTCAGGGCATTTGTATATTATAATTCATTCAGTTCGTGGGGCTGGCTTGATTCGCTTCCTGCTGACATATTAAAAAATATAGAGATATTTTCCGGTGATGTTCGTGACCCTAATGGTGTAAGGAATGCCGTGAAAGGGGTTGATGCTGTTTTTCATCTTGCGGCTTTGATAGCCATCCCGTTTTCGTATCACTCACCGGACTCTTATGTTGATACAAATATAAAAGGTACGTTGAATATACTTCAGGCTTGCAGGGACCTTAATATTGAGAAGCTTGTTGTCACCTCAACATCAGAGGTTTACGGTACCGCCAGGTATGTTCCTATTGATGAGAAGCATCCTCTTCAGGGACAGTCGCCGTATTCTGCGACAAAGATCGGTGCGGATAAGATGGCGGAATCATTTTACAGGTCATTTGACCTCCCGGTTGCCATTGCACGGCCTTTTAATACGTACGGGCCGAGGCAGTCTGCCAGGGCGATCATCCCTACGATAATCACACACTTACTTGATGGTTCAAAAGAGATCAATCTGGGCGCGCTCCATCCCACAAGGGACCTGAATTTTGTGAAGGACATATGCGATGGTTTTGTTGCTGTTGCCAGGTCAGACAATACAGCCGGTAAAGAGATAAATATCTGCAATGGAAAAGAAATATCCATGGGTGATCTGGCCCAAACCATCATTAATATCATAGATCCGAATGCTGTGATCAAAACCGAAGAACAGAGACTGAGACCTGACAAGAGTGAGGTGGAGAGACTGCTCGGTAATAATGAGGTCATCAGGGAACTGACCGGATGGGGACCTAAGGTGACCCTGAAAGAAGGTCTCGAAATAACTGTTGACTGGTTCAGAAATAAGGAGAACCGCAGGCAGTATAAATCCGGTATATATAATGTATAAAGAGATCCACCTTGATGCTCCCAATATCGGGGAGCTTGAGAAACAGTATGTGAACAGGGCGATAGATGAGGGATATGTATCGACCATCGGTCCCTCTGTTTCAGAGCTTGAGAAAAAGTTCGCTGATTACCTTCATGTCAAAAAAGCTGTCCTGACAGGGTCCGGTACTTCCGCGCTTCATATCGCGCTTTATGAACTCGGGATCGGCAGGGGAGATGAAGTAATTGTCCCCGCGCTTACCTTTATAGCCAGTGTGAACCCTGTTACATATGTC
Organism: uncultured bacterium; assembly: GCA_965603765.1. GTDB lineage: Bacteria > Nitrospirota > Thermodesulfovibrionia > UBA6902 > UBA6902 > CBFDEG01. Next base: position 6,996 of record CBFDEG010000004.1, read on the forward strand.
GGGGCGATCCCTGTGTTTGCTGATGTTGACAGGGACACATGGAACATATCCCCTGAAGCGATAGAAGAGGCTGTGACAGAGAGAACAAAGGCGATTATACCGGTCCATCTTTACGGTAATCCGTGTGACATGAAGGAGATACGGCGTATAGCGGAAAAACACGGGCTGTATGTTATTGAAGACGCGGCCGAGAGTCTGGGCGCAAAGTTCGGAAATGAATTCACGGGCGCTATTGGTGATCTCGGCTGTATAAGCTTTAACGGGAACAAGACGATCACGACCGGAGGAGGGGGTCTTGTTGCAGGCAATGATGAGGGCCGTATGGAACATATAAGCTTTCTCATTAACCAGGCACGAGAGGCGCACCCGGATATAGAGATCTATCACTCAGAGGTGGGCTTCAATTACAGGATGACAAATCTGCAGGCAGCTATGGGGCTTGCGCAGTTTGAGAGGCTCAAAGGCTTTCTTGAAAAGAAGAAGACCTTTAACGATATTTATAAAAATGAATTACATGACCTGAAGACGGTATCTTTCCAGGCAGAGTATGACGGGGCGGAAAACTCATACTGGTTCAGCTCTATTATGACCGCCAGTGCTGCAGAGCGTCATGAACTGCAGAGGAAACTTAAGGAAAAGGGTGTCCCGACAAGGAGGATATTTACCCCTGTAAATCAATTTCCCCCTTATAAGGACAGCAGGTTCATTGACCATGGAAATTCTGAGTATATATATGAAAGAGGAATATGTCTTCCCTGTTCCACACTTAATGAACCGGAAGACATCAGGTATGTCTGCAAGGTTTTGAAAGAGTGTTATCATCAGGGAATTACGGTTTAGAAATAATTTAAGACAATGGGTAATAAGAAAAAAATAATTATAATGGGCTGCGGCGGCCATTCGAAAGTACTTATGGAGATCATAAGGATGACGGATGAATATGAGATCGCCGGGATACTTGATCCGGTCATTGAAGCAGGGACTGTTATTAACGGGGTAACTGTTATTGGAGATGACAGTATGCTGTCTGAACTGAAAGCCCGTGGTATCATGAATGCCTGTATTGCTGTTGGAAGCGTTAAGGACAACAGCAGGAGAAAAATAGTGTATGAATCGGTCAGGAGTTCGGGCCTCGATCTGCCCTGTCTGGTCCATCCCCGTGCAATTGTGTCCGCAGCTGATACAGAATTATCAGAAGGTGTCCAGGTAATGGCTGGGGCAATTATACAGACAGGCAGCAGGATAAATGAAAATACGATTATCAATACAGGCGCCGTGATCGAGCATGACTGCGTGATCGGAAAGAACGTGCATATATGTCCGGGCGCTGTTGTCTGCGGCGGAAGTGTTATAAAGGATAATGCATTTGTCGGCGCAGGCGCGATCATTATTCAGGGTCTAATAATAGGTGAAGGCGCTGTTGTCGGCGCCGGTGCGGTGGTCAAGCGGGACCTGTCAGACGGTGAGCTTGTACGGGAGATCGCCCGGAAATGAGGACCTTTATAATCGCAGAAGCCGGTGTCAATCATAATGGAGATATTCAGACAGCAAAGAAGCTTGTTGATGCTGCATCAGATGCAGGTGCGGACGCAGTGAAGTTCCAGACCTTTAAGGCAGATACACTTGTATGCCGCAATGCACCGAAGGCCGGATATCAGACAGAGACAACAGGCGCTGATGAATCACAATATGAAATGATAAAGAAACTTGAGCTTGATGAGAATACCCATAAAGAGCTTGTCGAGTATTGCCGGAAAAGGGATCTGAAATTCCTGTCTTCGCCTTTTGACCCTGACAGCATTGACCTGCTGGACAGACTTGGTCTTGAAATATTCAAGGTCCCGTCAGGTGAGATAACCAATCTGCCGTATCTGAGAAAAACAGGCGGGCTGGGAAAAAAAGTGATACTCTCAACAGGCATGTCAGACCTGGAAGAGATAGAAGATGCCCTTAATATTTTGACTGAAGCGGGAACTCCTCTTGAAAATATAACAGTCCTGCATTGCAATACCGAGTATCCCACACCATATGAGGATGTGAACCTGAATGCCATGCTCTCTATCAAAAAAAGGTTTGGTGTCAGAGTCGGATATTCTGATCATACCACGGGCTTTGAAGTCTCTGTTGCAGCGGCTGCGCTCGGTGCTGAGGTCATAGAAAAACACTTTACACTTGATAAGCTGATGTCCGGCCCTGATCATAAGGCCTCTCTGGATCCTGATGAATTAAAGACAATGGTATCTGCGATAAGAAATATTGAACGGTCCATGGGTGACGGGATAAAAAGACTTTCCCCTTCTGAATTGAAAAATAAAATTATTGTGCGTAAAAGTATAGTTGCTTCAAGGCATATTCAAAAAGGCGAAATACTCTCAGCAGGATCAATTACCGTAAGAAGGCCGGGGACCGGGATAAGCCCGATGGAGTGGGACAATGTAATAGGCACTCCTGCAATAAGGGATTTTAATGAAGACAGCCTTATAGAAATTTGAAGACATTATTAATGAGATACATATGAAAAAGAAGGTATGTGTTGTTACAGGTACGAGGGCTGATTACGGACTTTTCTATCCTTTACTTAAAAGGATAAAAAAGGACGATCTCTTTGACCTGCAGATAATTGCGGCAGGCATGCACCTTTCTCCTGAATTCGGATATACCTATAAAGAGATCGAGGCAGACGGGTTCAGGATAGACGAAAAGGTGGATATGGACCTTTCGAGCGATACGGAAGCCGGTATCTCAAACTCGATCGGGACCGGTATTGCCGGATTTGCCGATGTCTTCAGCAGATCAAAGCCGGACATCCTGCTTCTGCTTGGTGACAGGTTTGAAACCCTTGCAGCCGCCATTTCAGCATTTATAGCAAAGATACCTATTGCCCATTTACATGGGGGCGAATTGACTGAAGGCGCTATTGATGATTCGTTCCGTCACGCGATCACCAAGATGTCTTTGCTTCATTTCACTTCTACTGATGAATACAGAAACCGGGTCATACAGCTTGGTGAAGCCCCTGACAGGGTATTTAATGTAGGAGCATTAGGCATTGATAATATAAAGGAAACAAAACTGCTTTCAAAAGATGAACTTGAAAATGATCTTGGATGTGAGTTCGGTAACCGGACAGTCATTGTAACCTATCATCCGGTTACCCTTGAGAACAATACATCGAAAGAGCAGTTCAGTGAACTGCTGGGGGCGCTTAACAACATAACTGACCTTAATATCATTTTTACTAAACCCAATGCAGATACTGACGGCAGGGTCATCATAGAGTTGATAGATGATCATGTAATCCGCAATCCTGAAAGAACGGCATCATTCACCTCTCTGGGCAGGCTGAGATACCTGTCCGCACTTAACTGTGCTGACCTGGTCATCGGCAACTCATCAAGCGGTATCATAGAGGCCCCGTCACTGGGTATACCGACCGTGAATATCGGAGACAGGCAGAAGGGGAGGATACGGGCGGAAAGTGTTATTGATTGCAGCCCTGAAAAAGAGAGTATCGGTGCTGCGATAGAAAAAGCCTTTTCTGATGAATTCCGTAAGTTATGTACTGTGGTGAAAAACCCTTACGGGGACGGAATCGCTTCGGAAAAAATACTTGGTATTCTTAAAATTAAACTGCAGGAACCAATTATGATCAAGAAAGGTTTTTTCGACCTGAAAAATATTTCGTTTGAATGACCGGGAGAAATCAATGCTGAAAAAAGATGTATTTATTGCGGAAGATGAGACTATAAAAAATGTCCTTAAAAAACTGGACAATACCGCAGAAAAGGTCCTGCTCGTAACAGACAGCCGCAACAGGCTCCTCGGGTCTATCACAGACGGTGATATCAGGCGGTATATTCTGAAGGGCAAAAGTCTTGATGGCAATATAAAGAATGTTTATTTTAAGAAACCTTTTTTTGTGAGAAAAGGGGAATATTCAATCGTAGAATTACGAAAGATATTTCTGAAAAAGAAATTAGACCTGATCCCTGTCCTTGACGGGAAAAATATAGTAATTGATTATGTGTTATGGAGCCAGGCATTTGCCGATCAGGTAAGGCCGCGTAAGGGCGGTGAGATAAATGTGCCGGTGGTCATCATGGCAGGCGGCAAGGGCACAAGGCTGGAGCCTTTTACCAAGGTTCTGCCCAAGCCTCTCATACCGATCAATGACAAACCCATTCTTGAGCATATTATAGAAGAGTTCAAAAGGCAGGGGGGTAAGAAATATTATCTTATCTTAAATTCCCGGGGTGAGATGATAGAGGCATATTTTAAGGGTGTTGAAAAAGATTATGATCTTAAGTACGTATGGGAGAAGAAATTTCTGGGCACGGCAGGCGGCCTGAAACTTTTAAAGAGACTGGGCGCAGATGAATTTATAGTCTCAAACTGTGATGTGATCGTAAAGGCTGATTATCAGCAGGTCATAAAGCATCATAAAAAACAGAAGGCGTCCATGACAGTACTCTCTGCCATCCAGCACCACAAGATACCCTACGGTGTTATTAACTTCAAGGAGGACGGGGTTGTCACGGATATACTCGAAAAACCTGAATATACCATGACGATAAATACCGGGGTGTATGTTCTGAGCAAAGAGGTGCTGAAGTTTATACCAAAGGACAAATATTTTGATATGACAGACCTGATAAAGGTATTGATAGAAAATAATAAGAAGGTTTCGACATACCCTGTTAATGAGAATGATTACATCGACATCGGACAGTGGGAGGAATACCGGAAAGCTACAGACAGACTTCAGATGTGCGCATTAGGCTGATAGTTCATTCTGAAAATTATTATGGAGATACTAAAAGCAGCAATAATTGGTTTAGGCAATATAGGGTTCCTCTTTAATCTTGACCCAAGGAGGAAAGATTCCTGGAGCCATGTGACCGCTTATGAAAAGGCGGAAGGAATAAAGCTGACAGGCGCGGTCGAAACAGATGATGATAAGACGCGTATATTTAAAGAACGCCATGACGGTATCCCTGTGTATAAGAGCGTTGCGGAACTTATGGGAGAACTTTCTGTAGATATTGTATCAATATGTACTCCCGCTGAAACCCATTATGCCCTTTTGAAAGAGCTGGCCGCGTATCCGCTCAAGGCGGTTTTTTGTGAAAAGCCGCTCACCCTGACAGTAGACGAAGCTAAAGAGGTTGCAGGTATGTACAGAGACAAAAATATCATCCTTGCAGTTAATCATGTAAGAAGATGGGAGAGCAGTTATCTTTCTGTCCGGGAAATGATAGATAAAGAAAAAATAGGAGAGGTGAGGGCGGTCAATGCCCTGTATTCCGCCCAGATATTCAATATAGGTACGCATCTGTTTGATGCTGTCCGCATGCTTATAAGGAAAGATCCGTTACTTGCCGGAGGTATATTATCCGGTTGTAAGGGCCCAGACCCTGATCTGTCCGGCTGGTTAGAATTTAGTGATCATGTGGTCTGTACTTTAAATGCAACGGGTAAGAGAGAGGACCTTGTATTCGAGATCGATATTGTCGGTACCGAAGGAAGGCTACGCGTGACAGAGAACGGGGAAAAGGTCGAGTGCTTTTTATTTCAGGAAAGCCCGAGATATTCCGGGTACAGAGAACTTGTACCGTTAAAGACCGGAGAGATAAAAAAGAATGACAGGTTCGTTGAAGCGGTCAGTGATATTGTGAAGACAGTCAATGGAAAGAACGCTTCTGTTAATTGCACGGGTGAGGACGGTTTCTACGCTCTTGCCATGAGCCATGCTGTATTCGAATCCGCAAAAAGAGGCGGTGAGCCTGTGAAGGTTCAACGGCCATTTGAAGATATAAAGGAGAGAGATGTCAGAACTAGCGCTCTGTAAAGGTGAACCAGTACGCAAAGAACCGTTCAGGTCATCTGTTGTCACGGATGAACATGAATGGGAATGTGTGAAGGAGGTTATGGAACGTCAGGAGTTCTCGCGTTTCATGGGCAGCCCGACAGCTGATATAGAAAAACAGCTTGTGATGACCTCAAAAGAGGCGGAGCATTATGAGACCCAGTATTTCACTTTTCTGGGCGGCAGGATGATAAAGAAGTTCGAGGCCGGCTTTGCAGAGAAATTCGGCGTGCCTTATGCTGTGACGGTCAACTCAGCGACCTCTGGACTTTCAGCAGCGCTGGGAGCTGCCGGTATCGGACCGGGTGATGAGGTGATAACCACCTGTATGTCGTTCAATGCAACCGCGTTAAGCATCCTGCTTTTCAATTCGATACCTGTCTTTGTTGACGTTGACAGAGAGAGCTACTGTCTTGATCCGGTCAAGGTTGAGGAAGCTGTAACAGAAAAAACAAAGGCCATCCTTGTTGTTCATCTCCTCGGGAACCCTGCTGATATGGATGCAATTATGAAGATAGCGCGCAAATATGATCTTAAGGTAATAGAGGATTGCGCGCAGGCGCCCGGAACAAAATATAACGGCAGTTATGTCGGCACCATAGGTGATATGGGAGTATTCAGTTTTCAGGAGACCAAGAACATCACAACAGGCGAGGGCGGCATGGTCATTACAAAGGACCCTCTTTTTGCAAAACGGCTGCGCCTTATAAGAAATCATGGTGAATCTGTACCTGATGAAACTTGGGACCATGATTCACTTGTCAACCTGATCGGTATGAATTTCAGGATGACCGAGCTGACCGCGGCCCTTGGCATTGCCCAGCTCAAAAAGCTTGATGAGAATAATCGTGTCAGGACAGAGAATGCACTTTTACTTGCTGATAAATTGAAAGACCTTCCGGGGATCAGCGTGCCTGTTTATAAGTCGGATACAGTGCCCCATGTATTTCCTTTGAAGTATGATGAAACAGTGACCGGTGTGGAACGCAGGAAAATACTGCTTGCTTTAAAGGCTGAAGGGATTCCTGTCGGATCAGGCTATCTTAAGATGATGTACGAGAACCCGGTATTCACTAAGAAAACAGCTTATGGAAAAAACGGGTGTCCCTGGTCATGCCATCTTTATAATGAGAAGAGAGAATACAGGCCCGGTGACTGTCCGACAGCAGAGGGGCTTATTCATAAAGAGTTTATATGGTTCTACCATATTAACCGCCCCAATAATAAGGATGATATGCTGGATGTTGTAAGCGCATTTGAAAAGGTTTTCAGAAATCTTGATGAACTCAGACATTTCGAAACAGATATGGAGGTAGGGTATAAATGGTAGAGGGTATTGATAAACTCAATATTATAGGAGTGATTCATGCACGGGGCGGTTCAAAGAGGGTGCCTCTCAAGAACATCAAGCCGATAAACGGAAAGCCCCTTATCTCTTATATGATTAAAGCCGCGCTTGCAAGTAAATACATGAGGCGGGTCATTGTTTCGACCGACCATGCTGATATCAAAAGGATATCGCTGGAATACGGGGCGGAAGTTCCCTTCACAAGGCCCGCAGACCTCGCTGAGGACTGTCCTTCCGAGATGGTCACTAAGCATGCTGTGGATTTTGTTGAAGCGGAGGAATCCAAAAAGATAGATATCATAGTCACCATGCAGCCGACAACACCTTTTTGTATAACAGAGGACCTTGATGCCTGTATCGAACTTGTTGCGGAAAAGGGATTTGATTCAGCATTTTGCGCATCTGTTGTGCGTGAGAGACCCGAATGGATGTTCGTTCTGAAAGACGGTCAGGCATCGCCATTTATGGGCGGAGTGATGCAGGGGGAGAGGGGTGTTTATCAATCTCTGGATACATTGTATGTTCCAAACGGAGCGGCTTATGCTACAAAGAGAGATGTTTTTGAAAAGGAAAATGCTGTGATCACAAAGAACTCGTCTTTGCATGTCATGCCTGACGAGCGTTCCGTGGACATTGATGAACCTATAGATATGCTGTATGCTGAATTCTTAAGTAAATTAGGGGAGGTAAAAAAATGAGTAAATTTCTTAAAGGTAATTACGAGGTCAAAGAAGATGTTGCAGCTGAGAACAAAGAGAAAAGCGAGGACCTGAGCAAATTGTTCGAGAGCAGGGCATTTGAAAAATTAGGAGGCAGTATCGCATTTGTAATGAAGTCCGATAATTTTGTCTGGGACGAAGATGAGGATGAAGATGCTGAATAAAGAACAACTGGACATGATCACTGATGCAACGCTTAAAAAGACCGTGGGTATCGGACTTAAGCATGCTGAAGAGAATGCCGGATATATCAAAACAACGATAAGGGACATAAAGCGTTCACTTAAAAATGATTCCCGTCCTGCACTCGTAATATCCGCAGGCCCGAGCCTTCACAGGATGAAGTCCATTGAGACCATAAAGAATTCCGGTTTCAAGGGGCATGTAGTGGCGGTTGACGGTGCAATGGGACATTGTCTCAGAAACGGTATTGTTCCGGAGTATGTACTGACAGTTGATCCTGATCCCCACAGGATAATCAGGTGGTTCGGCGACCCGAGACTGCATGAAAGGCCTGAGGACGATTATTTCCAGCGACAGGACCTTGACCCTGCGCTTAATAAAGATGAGATAGATCGAAATGAGGAACTCTTAGAGCTTGTGGACCGTCATGGCCCTGAGATGAAATTGATAATATCCACGAGCACCAGCCCTGAAATAGCGCGCCGCTGTATTGACGCGGGTATGGAGCTTTACTGGTGGAACCCTCTCTATGATGATTATGATGATCCTGAAAGCTATACACGAAAGGTTTATAAACAGAACAAGGTGCCCTGTATGGTGACAGGAGGCAACTGCGGTACATCCGCCTGGGTCTTTTCACAGGCGATACTGAGAAGTCCCGAGGTCGTTATGGTAGGGATGGATTTTTCGTATCCACCCGAGACAAATGTTCTGAATACGCAATATTATGAGATACTCAAAGAGATGATGCCGGATAATCCCGAGGCAGGGCTTATCAAGGTATACAATCCTCATCTTGATGAAACATGGCAGACCGACCCGGCATATTACTGGTACAACCAGAACTTTCTACAGATGGTGCAGAAGGCCCCGGGAAAGACATATAACTGCACTGAGGGCGGGATATTGTTTGGTGACGGCATTGAATTTAAAAATTTATCGGAGACACTCTCTCTGGTAGGTCAGGAATAATACAGGTTGAGTGACAGGAGAATGATCTGATATGGCAAAGATACTTTTTATAAATCCGGTGATAAGGCAGAATGACAAGCCGAGGCATATTCCTTACGGCATGTCTCAGCTTGCGGCGATCGCAGTTAAGGAAGGGCATATGGTCCAGGTCTTTGACGCGAATGCATGGAGGCCGACCGACAAAGAGATATGCGATGTAATTGCCGCGGACAATTGGGATGTCATTGCAACGGGTGGTCTTATCACCACATACGGGTTTATCAAAAAGACAGTAGCGTTTGCGCGTAAGGTATGTCCGGAAGCACTTATAATTGCCGGCGGAGGCTTTATAACTCCCATACCGTATGAAGTTATGGAGTTCCTTCCTGAGGTCGATCTCGGGGTGATAGGAGAGGCTTATATTACTTTCCCTGAGATACTTAAAATGGTTGATGCCGGTGAGTCCGGATGGGAGGATGTTGACGGTATAATATTCAGACAGAAGGACGGCAAGGTCTGTTTGAATAAACAGAGACAGCTTCTTGATGATGTGGACTCTCTTCCGTACCCTGCGTGGCATCTGTTTCCTGTTGAGGTCTATTTTGAGAATAGCGGACTTCTGCTGAGCGAAGAGGCTATGGTCGCTAAAAGGCACCTCGGTCTTATTGCCAGTTACGGGTGCCCTTATAAATGTAAGTTCTGTTTTCATCTGGGATTGAGCGGTGAGCTTGAGATAATAGAGACTGATAACGGAAGGCAGGTCACGATCGGTAAGCACAGGATGATAAGGCATCACAGTCCTGAATATGTTGTCGGGCTCGTGAAATACGCGAAAGATAATTTCGGCGCTGATTTTATATCTATCCTGGATGAGAACTTTGCGATGCTCGCTAAAAAGGGTGAATGGTTTAACAGGTTCGAAGAGCTGTGGAGAGCGGCCGGGCTCCAGCCGAAATGCGTGAATGCGGGCACAGCCCATGACCCTGATACCTGCAGCGGGGTGCACTGGGGAACCACTGCCCATGCCGCGGTAGTAAATATAGAGACATTGAAACGTTTCAAATCGCTCGGGTGCGCGCACCTTGATTACGGGATAGAATCTTTTTCTGATGAGATATTGAAATCAATTGCTAAAGGTTCAAACGCCAGGATGAACGAGAATGCGATAAAAATGTCGATGAAGGCCGGCATCCGTCCCATACCCAACCAGATAATCGGGTTCCCTGATGAATCGTTCGAGAGCATAAAGATGAATATAAAGGCATGGGAAAAGCTCGGCATACAGGCGTACCCCTTCTTTGCCACACCTTATCCCGGTTCCGAGTGGTACTTTGAGTTCAAGGACCGGATACTCGAGCAGTATGACAACAATCTCGAGAACTTTCTGCTTGACCTTGGAGACGCGACAAAGATAACCGCTATTATATCCAGGAACTTCAATGCAGTGGAACTGCTCGGCCTGAGAGAGTTAATGGTCAACCGGGACATCAAGAGGATCGAGGAGTATGAAAATATAAAGAAGGCCTGGACTGAAAAATGATATCTGAATATATTTGGTCAAGAGGAGATTTAAATGGATATATATAAAAAGAACATAAAGGCGCTGAAAAAACATCATCCTGATCTGGCAGAAATGGTTGAAGCAATAGTTGTTGATGAAGACAGGATAAAAGTGCTTTATGCAGAGACAGGTGAGCCGAGGCTTTTGTATAAAAAAGAAGATGGCGAGGAAATTTTCATACATAGTGCGGAAGACCCGGTCAAAAATGCAAATGAAGCTGTTAATATTGTCGATGGTCTTGGTGATGAGGGTGTTCTGATCATGTTTGGTTTCGGACTTGGATATTTTGCGGAAGAGGCGTTAAAGAGGTTTGAAAAAAGTCATGCATTAATTATATATGAAGCTGTCCCTGAGGTTTTTAAGGCTGCCCTGACAATAAGGGACATATCAGCCCTGTTAGAGTCTGACCGGGTTGATGTTATCCTTGGAGAAAAACAGAGTAGTTTCGATGTTATACATAAGTACTACCACCTTATTTACAATGGCAATTACCTTGTAGTAAAACATCATCCGTCTGTCAAGCTGAGTGAAGGATCTTATGAAGATTTTTTCAAGATCGTTACTGATGAAAAGAAGATAGCATTGGGACAGATCGTAACCGGTATTAACCGTGGAAAGGAATTTATCGATTCAGATATGGAAAATGTCCCTATCCTTATAAGAAAACATGGTGTTAAAAAATTAAAGGATATTTTTAAGGGAAGACCCGGTATTGTTGTTTCTGCGGGGCCGTCCCTTGATAAGAATGTTCACCTGCTGAAAAAAGCAAAGGGGAGGGCCGTAATTGTAGCGGTGGATGCGGCAATAGCAACTCTTTTGCCATGTGGAATTCTTCCTGATATGGTTGTAGCGATAGAACCTTCTGAAAAAACCCTGCATATGTTCAATGACAATCCTGTTCTAAAGAATGTTCCGCTGGTGGCTCTGAATGTTTTTCAGACCAATGTATTCAGGTTCTATCCCGGGCCTATATTTATTAATCAGACAACAGGTTATTCACCGTCTACATTTTTTGCCGGCTCTATTGAGGATAAGGGATATATTCCAGTATCCGGTGGTTCTGTTGCTCACTTTGCCTTGAGTTTGATCGAGTATATGGGTTGTAAGAACATTGCATTGACGGGTCAGGACCTTTCTTTTAACAAAGAGAGGTTCCATTCAAAAGGGTTTGCGGATGTTCTGGATATGCTTGATATGGATGGTTCTTTTAATGCTAAAGATATATTCGGGGAAGATGTTCTTACCAGGAGTGATCTGTTTTCATATAAACTGAACTTTGAAAGAAAATTTAGTTCATTTGAAGGGGTTGCTGTAAATGCAACAGAAGCAGGACTTCCTATAGACGGGACAATTCCCATGAGACTCATAGATTTCATAGAGGAATACTGTGCTGACGTTTCGGAGATAGATATTTTCTCTTTGTTGTCAGGCTTTATGGATGATCCTGTCAGTTATAATCTTGAAGATCTGATAGATGGTTCAACCGCTCTAATGAACAGTTTTAAAGGAACAAAACAGTATGCCTCCAGAATATTAAAATATATATCGAAGCTTGAAAAACATAAAGAAAAGGACAATAGAGACTCTGATGAATTTCATGATCTGCTTGCTAAGACAGATGCCCTTGTAGAAAAATTTAAAAAACCGAATCTTAATTTTTTGACAGGTTATAGCTATGATCTTGAAATTTATCTCAGAAAATTTGATATAAAGGAAATAGATAAAATTGAGGATAAGTGGGAGAGACTGGATTCTCAGCTTGAAAGAGGCAAAAAGTATTATAAGGAGATAGTAGATACAATTGCGCTTTTCAACCTTAAGCTGGATGAAATGATATCGGAACTGAAAAGGGAAAGAAAGATAAATGCGATACTGATAGATAATGAGGTCGAGCAGAAAAAGAGATTGTATAAAGCGGGAATGTTATATAGAAAAGCGGGTATTCCTGCACAGGCAGTAAGATATCTTGAGCCACTTATAAAGGAAGATGCCCTGAAGTCAGAATTTGTCCGGACTGAGCTCTCTAAGGACAAGCTCTATCTTTATCTTGCAGAGGAATATATAAACCAGTTCAGATTTCATGAAGCAAAGGAATTGCTTGAGAAAATTGTCAGCCGCAAATCAGGTGAAGGGAAAAAACAGACTAAGATAATGGATAAAGTAGAAGGGCTCCTGAAGATATGCGCCGAAAAAATAAACCTGTGGGAAGAACGGAAGAAAAGCCTGAGACAAGTTCTGAAAGATGCGGAGGAAAACTATGGAGGTCATCTTGCATCAGGATATTATTATTTCAGGGTTAAGGATTATGAAAGGGCTGAAAAAGAATATCTCAAAGTAATAGAAAGTCATGATGCAGTTTCTATAGCTGAGGCCTATTACGGACTTGCTCATACATACATTGCAATGGATGATTCGGAGAAGGCTGTTGGTTTTCTTGAGAAGGCAATAGAGATCGATCCGTCAAACCCTCTCTTTTACCGTGACCTGGGATTTATAGCTTTCCAGAATAATAATGTTGAGGCCGCCGAACTGTTTCTATTAAAAGCCATAGAAATATCGCCTGAAAACTCTGAGTGTTATAAGCCTCTGGCCGAACTTTACATGACTATCGGGCAGAGGGATGCTGCAGTTGCTCTTTATGAGAAGGCGTTACGGAGAAATCCTGATAACCCTGTTATTCAGCAGGAGTTAGCACTATTCATTAAGGATACAATTAGGGAAAAAGAAATGGAACATTAAATAAAGGCTGGTATATTACAGCTTATGACTTTGAACCATCTATAATTAGCAGGCTCTTTTTCATGAGATGTAAATAATAGATTATTTCTGACATTACAATCAGAGTATATTTATATCGAGGTAGTTCTTCAGGTATATTATCCGGAAAATTGCCTTTAAAAACTTTTAGTCCATGTTCTTTTGTAAACTCAACTGGTTTTTTCTGATATTCAAGCCCATATGAATCAAATCCCAATGATTCTAATATGTAGGTAGCCCGACCGTCAAATGTTCCAATATCTAAAGATTTCCCCTTTTCTTTTATTATGCCTTCTTGTCGCAGGCTATTATTTTGTGTAAATAGGAATTATTTTCCTGTATAGAGAAAAAAATTCACATTTTAGCTAAAGATTTCTGTACAATATCCGATAGTAAACACATTGAACTATAAGGTATGGTCAGGAAAGGAGGGTGGGAAAAAACTTAATTGATAAAATATAAATTATTCAATTGGTTAGACCTGAGCCTTAAAAGACGTACCCGCAAGCATCTGCTTGTAAATTAATGGCAAGGACGCCAAAAGTCAGTGGTCAAAGATGACTGTTGACTCAAAACATTTCAAGGAGGAAAGAAAATGGCATTAGTAGTTAATACAAATATGGCCTCGATCAACGCTCAGAGGAACTTGGGCGCACATAACAGCAGGCTGACAAAATCTCTCGAAAGACTCTCATCTGGTTTAAGAATCAACAAAGCTTCAGACGATGCTGCCGGTATCGCAATTGCGACCAAGTTCGGTTCGCAGGTCAGAGGTCTTAATCAGGCCGTAAGAAACGCAAACAACGCTATTACTCTGACGCAGACTGCTGAAGGTGGACTCAACACCATGACAGACATGCTTCAGAGGCTTAGAGAACTCGCAATTCAGTCATCATCAGACGATAACACACAGTCTGACCGTGCTAACCTCGTTAACGAAGCGAACAACCTTACTGCTGAGTTGACAAGAATGGTTACCACTACTGAGTACAATACTCAGACACTTCTTGACGGATCATTCACAAGTAAGAACTTCCAGGTCGGTGCTAACTATGCTCAGAGGGTTGCATTCACGATCTCTGATGCCCGTACAAAAACACTCGGCGGCAGGGCTGAATATTCAGCTGATATCGCTGACGGTGTTGTAAATGCAACTGATGCCAACTTTGGACAGAGTGAAGTTAAGATAGATGGTTATGGTGTTGCTGCTACAGCTTCAGCTGATGATCAGTATTCAGTTCTCAGCGTTGCGACCGGAGTAGTTTCAGTAAATGATTTAAGTACAGCAGGCGGCAGTATTCAGTTAGCAATTAACGGAACCTCAATGTTGATTAACGGTATTGCAGCTGCTGACGTTTCAACTACAGCTGCGGACTCTTTTACAGCTATAATTGTCAGCACGATCAATGCTGCTGACGTAACAAATGTTACTGCAAGGCAGGGCACAGGATCCAATAACTCAAGTTGGACATTAGAGGCAACAGGCGGTACAGACATTACATTGGCTGTTAGTGACCTTGCTACTACCGGATCACACGTGAGTGCACTTGGGATGCAAGCTGTATCTACAATGGTAGGTTCGACGGTAGCTACTGCAGTAACAAACTATAATGGTCAGTCAAGTGCTGTTGCAAAGGCTGCTGCCATTAACACCATCAAAAATGACAGTGGTGTAACTGCAACTGCAACTTCAAATACAGTGACAGGCGGAACAGCAATTGCTGCTGCTACTATTACCTCGGGTGATGTTTACATCAATGGTGTAAATATTGGAGCGGTAACTGTTACAGCAAGTGATGGTACCGGTGCACTTGTTACTGCTATTAACAACCAAAGTTCATCTACAGGTGTTACTGCAGACACAAATGCTGACGGTAAACTTGTTCTGACCGCAACAGATGGAAGAAATATCACAGTTGAAGCTGATGATACTTTTTCAGATGCTCTGTTAGGTGACACAATGAGTGGTGTTTACTTCACAAATAATTCCGCTGTCTTCAGGTCATCTGTACAGCTGAATGATGATGAGGCGTTCACACTCTCCGGTAATCTTGAGGATCTGGCTGATAATGGTACAACTGATGCTTTGAACATGGTTAAATCAACAGCTACGAGTTCGTCAGTTGCTACATCAGTTGCAACATACAATATTGCAGCTGTCAGCATTGACTCTCAGGAAAATTCTCAGGCGGCAATTCTTACAATTGACGCTGCCATGGATGACATCAACGGTATCCGTGCTGAGATCGGTGCTATACAGAACAGGCTTGGATTTACAGTTGCCAACCTTGAGATCGCGTCTGAGAACATGAGTTCATCCCAGAGTCGTATTATGGATGCTGACTTTGCTTCTGAGACTGCATTGTTCACAAGGAACCAGATAATGGTTCAGGCAGCTACTGCAATTCTGTCACAGGCAAACACACTGCCGCAGCTGGCACTTCAGCTTTTAGGATAGTAAATTTGAACACGGTCCCGGGGGATTCGTCCCCCGGCCCGATTTTTTAAGGGGATTGAAGGGTATGTTGAGCAAGGGGAGTAAAAATGGAAATTAATAGCTTAAATCCTGTAAGGGAAAATAAAAGCCGTCTTGAGTCGGTAGCTAAAGATTCCAAAAAAGAGAGAGCCAACGGTCAGGAAATATCCAGCGGACAGCAGAAGAAAGGTAAGATATCAAGGAGTGAACTGGTTGCTGCAGTTGATAACTCTAATGAGATCGGACAGCTTCTGAACCGGAAATTGAATTTTGATATAGATGAATCCACTGATAAAGTAGTGGTAAAGGTTATCGATGAAGAGTCCGGAGATATTGTCAGGCAGTTGCCGCCGCAGGAAATGCTGAAAATAGCGGCACACCTGAAAAAGCTGAAGGATATGAATGAGCAGGTAATGTGGGCAGTAAAGTCTGTTATTTTGGATGTAAGCGCTTAACAGATCTGTGACTGCTGCATAAATAGTTCTCTTAATATGGAATTGCCATAATAGTATGTTATGGTTATTTAACTACCTGGAACGGAAATAATATCTTCGGTCGAATTGTGTCTTGACCATATCACGAAAATCCAATGCAATAAATATTGTTTTAGTGTATTATTCATTTTATAAGATTCAATGTAATATCTTGAAATAATGGATAAATTGAATATTGAGGATGTAACAGAATTATAAATAAATGAATATTATCCGGAAATACTTTAAAAAACAATTCAAGTTTATTAAAATATACCCGATAAGATAAATAAGTTTGTATAGACTTAAAAGCAATTTTTAAAATCCAGGGAGGGATTTGAAATGGCTATATCAGGCGTTTCCACCAGCGGAATCATGTCAGGACTGAATTCCGGTGATTTAATATCACAAATGCTCCAAATAGAGCATCGTCCTGTCGATCTTCTTAAAATCAGGCAGCAAGACTATGAGATACAGACTGCCTCGGTTCTTACCCTTTCAACAAAGCTCTCAGCATATAAGTCATCTATAGAGTCCCTTAATGATAGCGGGAAATTCAATACAAAGAGTGCTTCTGTAACCAATGCCTCAAACGGTACTGAACTGCTTACGGTTTCTTCTTCTACCGACGCGGCTGAGGGTAGTTATGATATACAGGTAAACCAGCTCGCAACATCGAGTAAAAAAGCCTCGGGCGGATGGATCGACCAGAATACAACAGCTATCGCATCAGCAGCCGGCAGTTTTAAATTTAAAGTCGGTCTCAGCGGTGCTGTAACAAGTATCGGTATTACAAGCTCAACAACCCTCCAGGGATTAAGGGACAGTATCAATTCTGCTGATGCAGGGGTTTCTGCCTCTATAATTAATGACGGTACCGGCTCTAACCCTTATCGTCTTGTTATCAGCTCAAAAGATACCGGTTCATCCAACAATATATACATAACCGGGAATGATACGGTTCTTGACCTTGCAAATAAAAAGGTGGAAGCAGGTTATTCATATACTGAGAATACTTATTCAGGTACTTTTGCATCAAATGAAGGTAATAACTATACAGGCACCACAAACAAGACAATTCTTATGGAGTCGGTAACTGCAGGTGCATCCGGAACAGCGACATATAAATACTCCGTAGACGGCGGTATCAACTGGCTTGGTTACGGCGGGGCAGCATATGACGCAGATGCTGTTAAAGATACAAGCGGAGGAGGGATCAGTACAAGTGCCGCGCTTAAGGCAATTGACGGGGATGCCACCAGTAATGAAGGTGTTGAGGCCTCTTTTGCCGCAGGCAGTGACCTTGCGGTTGGCGACCGGTTCACCATTGATGTGTTTAACCCTGATATGCAGGAGGCGAAGGACGCTGTAATAGAGATCGATAATGCTACGATCGTAAAAAGTACGAATAGCATTACTGATGCTATTGAAGGCGTAACCATGGACCTTCTTAAGGCTGATACAAGCTCAACGCTTACTTTGACTGTTTCTTCAAGCAGTGCATCAGCAAAAAGCGCCATCGAGAGCTTTGTCACGTCATATAATGATCTCTACTCTTTTATTAGTGAGC
Organism: uncultured bacterium; assembly: GCA_965603765.1. GTDB lineage: Bacteria > Nitrospirota > Thermodesulfovibrionia > UBA6902 > UBA6902 > CBFDEG01. Next base: position 24,900 of record CBFDEG010000004.1, read on the forward strand.
AGTTGAGCTATGACCCTGAGACCGGAGTTGCAAGCCCTCTGCTTGGTGACCCGACCCTTCTTGAGATACGAAGAAAGATCTCGGATACGGTTACCGGTATGATTCCCGGACTTTCTAATGATGCTTATACGAATCTGTCACAAATAGGCATTACAACTAACTATAAGACCGGACAGTTATCAATGGACAGTTCTAAACTTAGCACTGCTCTCAGCTCGGATCCGGTTGCTGTTTCAAAACTGTTTGTTGCAGCTGCTGAGGTCACTAACCAGTCGATAGTATTTGAAAGCAAATCCGCTGATACCCGGGCAGGAAAATACAGCGTATCCATATCTACCGCACCTGAACAGGCGACAATGACCGCTGATAATGATCTTTCGACCACAACCCTGCTGAGTGATGAGGTCCTGATACTTAAATACTCAACTAATAATACAGAGGTAGACGCGACCTATACTGCATTTTCAACAACCCTGACAGCCGGTTCAAATATAAATACCATAGTCAATGACCTTAATAGCTCTTTTGCCACAAATAACGCGGCGTTTACAGCATCTAAAACAACAGATGGAAAGCTTAAGATCACCTCTGATGAATATGGTGAAGACATATGGTTCAAGGTGACCACAGACCAGGGTGATGCTGCCGGGCAGGTATGGGACACATCAGGGTCGAGGGAAGATGACGGGGTAGACGTAGTCGGAAGCATCAATAATCATATTGCAACAGGTGTCGGGAACATACTGACATCCGCTTCGGGCTTTAATGAGGATGGTCTCTCAATAAGCACAACATCGAATCAGACAGGATTGTTCGGATCAATAACAGTGTCGCGGGGTATATCGGACATCCTTCCAACAATACTTGATTCTTATGTAAACTCGGAAACAGGGGTATTGAGATCAAAAGAATCCTCTATGAGAGATTCAATTGATGATATAGGCAGCCGTATTCAGGAAATGGAGAAGAGGCTCGATACAAAAGAAGAAAGACTGCATGCTGAATTTGCAAGGCTTGAAGTGCTGCTTGCAAGGTATGATTCACTAGCTCAGTATCTTACAGGTGTATTACAAGCTTTGCCTCAAATAGGTAAATAAATATAGTAATTAAGCGAACCGTACGGAATGTTATTGGATCAGCTAATAAATAAGGAGGAGCATTAATGCCGTATTCCAGTATTTCACATTACAAAGAGAGCCAGGTCACATCTGCTTCGCCTGAAGAAACTGTTCTTATGCTTTATGATGGTGCAATAAGATTTTTAAGAAGTGCTGTTGAGGAAATAGAAAAGAATAATATAGTAGAAAAGGCAAAATTAATTGAAAAGACAGTTAAGATTCTGGATTATCTGCAGTCATGTCTTGATAAGGAGAAGGGCGGGGACATCAGCACTAACCTTGAAAGACTTTATGAATATTCCGCTGTCAGACTGACAGAGGCAAATCTTAAAAATGATGTAACCAAACTTGAAGAGGTCATAGCTCTTCTTTCTACGATCAGGGACGGCTGGAAAGATATATGCAATAAGTCTAATGCTGCCAGCGCTTCTGTTAATAATGAGCAGAATAAATACGCTGAATCTTCCATTCAAATGAAAGTTGGAATAAAAGCTTGAATGAGCATTTTGTGTTTGCATTAAAAGAGGTTTGCTGATTGAAGAAATGCCATGATCAGATCATTTTGCTGTATAAAAAGCTGCTTGATATTGAAGAGCAGGAAAGCCTTGATATTAAAGAGGGTAATTTTGACAAACTAGAGTCAGTCTGCAGTGTCAAGGAAAAACTGATAGATGAGATCGAGAAAGCAAAACAAAATTGTCAGTCAGTTATTTCTCCTGAAGAAAGATCAGAACTGAAGACCATTATCGAAAGGATCATAATGGTGAATGAAATGAACTCTAAGGATGTTAAGAAGTTGAAAGACACGGCATTGGAAGAGATAAACGGTACCAGGAAAAGAAAGACAGCGATAAAGGCATATAATAAGCTGAGTTAGTTCAGCGCCAATGATGGTGTCCGGTCATTAAATGACATAAAATGCCGGCAGTAACTACTCCCGCTTCCTAACTGCCTGAAAAATTAAAGTTTTTCCTGTAACTCCCGATAATAAAATATAACTGATCGAAATATATGTTATATAGTATCTATATAACGGAGGCATTACAAAAGCTTGAAACAAAGTTCATTTAAAATATTGGTTGCCGAAGACGATGCCATTGTCAGGGATGTTGTGGTCAAGTTCCTGTCAGAGGAAGGGTATGCTGTTGTTGTCGCCCATGACGGACTTGATGCAATAAGGCTTCTCAGCCTGGAAGACATAAAAATGGTGCTTACTGATCTCCGGATGCCCAACGCTGACGGCATGGAGGTATTGAGGACAGCTGTCCAGATAAACCCGAGGATGCCGGTTGTACTTCTTACTGCCTACGGAACCCTTGACACTGCGCTTGAGGCCATGAAGGAAGGCGCCTATGACTATATAGTAAAGCCTTTTGTGATGCAGCAGCTTCTGCTTGTTGTCAGGAATGCATATAAAATGATAAATCTGATAGAGGAAAATGAGAGGCTTTCAGCTCATCTCCGGGAAATGTACAGGAACCTTGATGAAGAAAAGTCCGGCAAGGACCAGATAAGTGAACTGGCTGAATCCGGTTCCAGGAAGAGGATAGATAAACTTCAGGACCTCGGCATAATAACAGCTGAAGAGGCTTATATATTGAAGGAAAAGCTTCAGTCCGAAGGTGAGCCTGAAGAGGTTAATAACGGACATCAGAGAATAAAAGAGTATGGAACCCTGATTAACGGGCTCAAGACAGATGCGGACAGGGCTGAGTAGGTAAACCTGTATAGCGGCCATTCGGAAAAAAATTATAATGTCAGATCAGGATAACAATATGATAGACGAAGAAAAAAGGGAATATTTCAGGGTTGATGACCTGCTGCCTCTGATAGTAATTCCTGTAGATATCAGTGATGATAAAAAAGAGGAGTTCATGAGAGTCGCAAAAAGCTCCACCGCTTTTTCGCTTCTTGATGTCACAAGTTCTAATGTATTGGATGCAGACCATGTATCAGCTGATTTCTATGATGAAAATAATATGTCTAACATGCTGAGTGAGATCAAGCTGAAGGTCGATTACATAATTAATCAGATGATGCTTGATAATAACGGACTATTAAAGACGGATAAAAAGATGGTGAATATAAGCGCGGCCGGTGTAAGGTTCAGCACAAAAGAACCTTTAAAGGTCGGCGGGATAGTGGAGCTTAAAATGCTGCTTCCCATGTATCCGCCGGTTGCTGTTTTTGTGTATGCCGAAATTAACAGGGTCATTGAAAAAGAAAATGGTGATTTTGAAGTATCTGTTGAATATATAAATATTGATGATCCGGTCAAGGATGAAATTATCAATTACACACTTTCCCACCAGAGAAATCTTATCAGAAAAAAAAGAGGGTCCTGACCATATTGCTGCGTTTGTAATAGACAAAGGGCAGTTCTTAGGTCTATTATAATTTTATGAAAAATAATATTATTGTTCGTAATTCTCTCCTGATAACCGCTGCTTCTTCAGATGAACTGATCGTTGACACCTTTAATGAAAACTTTCCCCATATGAAGGTTTTGAAAGCGGCAACTGCTGAAACAGGCATTGAGATATTAATGCATGAAAGGGTCGATGTTGTGATCATAGAGGCTTCTCTTGCCCTGAGGTCGGATGGTTTCTTGAGTGAACTTGGCAGGAGGAATATAGGTGTGCCTGTTGTTGTGATCATTGACAGGGCTGATGGTATTATGGCTGCCGAGGCAATGAGGGACGGTGCTTATGATTATATGGTCAGAAGCGATGATTATGCTGTGGCCTTGACCAGGATCATTGAGAGGATCGAAAGTACAACAATACCTGTCATTGAGAAACGCTCTAACCGCGGACGGCAGTACCTTTTGTTTGAACAGATATACAGAAGCCAGAAATGGTGGCAGAACATTATTGATGCAATAACCGATTATCTTTTTGTAATAGATACAAAATACCGCATCTTAAGAACGAACAAGGCATTTTCCGGTCTTTTCGGCAAAGAACCTGCAGATATAATTATGAGACCGTATTTTGAACTCTTCGGTCTGAACGGACCACATGAATGGTGTATTACATCGGACAGTAACAGATGGTCATCACCCGTTTCTGTTGAACGCGAGATCAACGGGACCGAATATCTTATAAGTTCTTTTCCTATTTCGTATGATGAACGTGAGGCCGCAGTATTTATTATGAAGGACATTACCGAGACCCGGCGTTTGAAAGACCAGGTTTATCATCTTGATAAACTCTCTTCGATCGGCACGCTGACCTCAGGTGTGGCCCATGAGATAAATAATCCGCTGACAGGTATTATCGGGTACACAGAGATGATGCTTATGAACGATCAGGCGCAAGGCACTAAACAACAGCTTGAAAAGGTGTACAGGTCTGCGTTGAGATGCAGGGATATTGTGCAGAATATGCTTACCTTTTCAAGGCAAAGCAGCTCCCGTAATACTCCTGAAGACATAAATGAGGTCATAGACAAGACAATAGAACTGCATGAGTACAGGCTCAAGTCTACCAATATAAAGATAGTCAGGAACTATAACAAGCTGCATTACATTGAGATAGACAGGCAGCAGATGCAGCAGGTATTTTTAAATCTGCTTATAAATGCCGAATACGCTGTAGCTCAATGCGGCCGTCCCGGGAGAATTGAATTCAGGACAGAAGAAGATGCTGTTACAGGCGGTATCAAAGTGACAGTATCGGACAACGGCAATGGTATCCCCAAAGAAATACTTCCAAGGATCTATGATCCTTTTTTTACGACAAAGCCGGTTAATAAGGGGACCGGTCTGGGACTTTCTATAACACATGGTATTGTTGCAGAGCAGGGCGGCAGTATTGATGTTAAAACGATAGACGGGCAAGGCACTTCATTTACAATAACTTTTCCCATGAAAAAACAGTCGGTTAATCTGTCTTAATGACAGGACTCCAGCTCTCTTTTTTGAAGACAGGGCTTAATTCATTTTTCTGTATTTCCGGTATGAATCCGTTTTTTTCAGGTGTATTTTTGAGGTCGGATCCTTCCTCTGTCTTTTTCAGGGATGATGCCGGTATCCGCTGTCTGTTTATTTTGATATTTCTGTTTTCAGCAGGGCTGCTTTTTGCAGCGATCGTTTCTTTTGCAGGCGAGGTATCGGATAATCCTTCTATTAACGATTTATTCCTGTTCAGGACAGGACTTCCGAGTTCATCTGTCAAAGGTTTATAGGTTCCTTCAGGCAGGGGTGAGGTTTCTTTTGTCTTAATAATTTTTGAACGGTTTTTGAGTTTTTCTATCAAAGGCCTCATTATTTCTTCTGCTGAAGCTTTATCCCTTATAATGGTTGAGGGCACCTTTACGGCAGTTGTATCCGTTGATGAGCTTCTCTCGCTTGAGGGAAACCCGTTAATATCTTCTGTGAATGGAGTGCCTGATGTTACAGGGCTGTAATTTCCTTTTTCTGCCGGCGGCACAGAATCATTCATTATAGGATTATATCTTGTGTCTTCAAGAATAGGACTCCATTCAGTCCGGGGTTTTGAGACTTCAGCAGGATCTTTAACAGCTGATTCAAGCTCTTCCTTTACCCTGTCAGCAATTTCAGGACTTGTTTCCCTGTGGACCTCTTTTGTGTCATCAGGTTTTTCTGCAGGTACTGCTTCTTCTTCCTGCTGAAGCTGTTTTATCATGTCTTCCATGCTGATTATAATGCTTATACGTCTGTTTCTCGGGTCTGTCGGATCATCGTCAATGAGCGGGTCGGTAGCTGCAAATCCTGACACACGTAAGACACGTTCAGGTTTAACTCCGTTGCCCTCCAATACTCTGCGGGCGGCAAGGGCCCTTTCAGTTGACAGCTCCCAGTTGCTGTATGCAAATTTTGCATATGGTACGGCATCAGTATGACCCTCTATTGATATCTTGTTGGGCAGGTCTTTAATATTCTCGCCTATTATTTTAAAGATCTCTTTTGCATGCGGGGTCATTCTGCTGTTCCCGCTTTCGAACATCTTGCTTCCATGTTTATCGATCAGCTGTATCCTGATGCCTTCTTCCACAATATCGATAAGTATCTGATCGTTAATATTCCCGAGCTTGGCCATTATATTGCTTTGCAATGATTGCTTAATATTCTCGGCCTCTTTTGCATACTTTTTATTTTTTTCTTGGAATGTTTCACCGCCTCTTTTTGTTGCAACGGTCGTGCCTTTTTCACCCTCAACATATTTGTGCTTTGTATCGCCTTCACTTCTTGACTCACCCCTTGAATCAATATTTGTTTCACCGTAACGCTGGCTATGTACTTTTTCACGGTTTTCCCCGCTCTCTCCGAATATCTGGCTCGATCTATCAAGAACCAGTGAGGATCCGCTTTCGGTGTAAATACTGAAGTTCTGGAAGTAAGCAGATACCCTGACCCTTTTTTCATCAGAGGTCATTGAGAGGAGCCAGAGCAGCAAAAAAAAGGCCATCATGGCTGTGACAAAATCCGCATACGCCACTTTCCATGAACCGCCGTGGTGTCCTGCGGCGACCTTTTTTACTCTTTTAATTATTATGGTTTTCTGGTTCTTCACCCACGTAAGCTTTCTTCAAGCTCGGAAAATCCGGGTTTATCCACTGAAGGTATCACTCTTCTTGCGTACTCAACTGCTATCTGCGGCGCTGCCCCGCCCACAAAATTAACAAGAGCGACCTTTATTACCTGAAAGGGGATCATATCTTCATTAGCAATATGCTCAAGGTTTGAGCCTACAGGGCCGACGAACCCGTAACTTAACAAAACACCAAGAAATGTTCCGACAAGTGCGGCGCCGATACTGTGACCGAGGACTTCAGGCGGTTCCTTGATCTTGCCCATTGTAATGATAACACCCAGAACTGCGGCAACGATACCAAGGGCAGGAATACCGTCTGCCATTTTTGTTATACTGTGTGCCGGAATCAATGCCTCATGATGATGTGTTTCCATCTCCATCTCCATAATGCTTTCAAGTTCAAACGACGTTACATTTGTGGATATTATTACCTTCAGGTTGTCGCATATAAAATTCAGGGCATGATGGTTCTTCAGGATACTCGGGTATTTTCCAAAAATGGCACTCTGTTCCGGTTCTTCAATGTCACCTTCAATGGCTATCAGACCTTCTTTTCTCATCTTTGCAAATATAGTGTGCAGGGCGCCCAGGATCTCGAGATATTCAGCCTTGGTCTTTCCCTTTGATGTAACGATCTTCATGGTGTTCTTTAATATATTGGATAATACTTTTGGCGGTGACTGGATTACCAGCGCGCCTACAGCGGCCCCGCCGATAATGAGAAGCTCAGAGGGCTGGTAAAGAATAGCAATGTTCCCGTGATGCATCATATAACCGCCTATGACACTGCCAAGTACTATTAATGCTCCTATTATTGGTAACATAACGTCCTTTTCTTTTTCATTGCAGCATTATAAATAGTAGTTTAGAGAGAATAATATAATGCAATAAATATAAATACAATTTTCATACTACTGTTAAAAGTTACAATAATATGAATTAAGCCTTATGGCCTTCATAATTATAATCGGTAATGAGCCCGGAAAACTTTAATGGAGTAATATGGTCAAAGCTGTTGTTTTTATTAAACTAATTTAGTTGGTCAGGGATGTTTCGCGACCGGTCTGAGAGCCGGCCGGAAAGCCTTTTATTATATTGAAATCATTGTGGAAATAATAATAGCTATTGATTATTGTCCAGAACATTATTTATCGTATAAACTAATGTATTACAGGAGGTTGTAAATTATGGAATGTAAAATGGAAGTAAATAATCCTCATTGTAATTGCACGTATACATCATGCAGCAGGAGAGGGAAATGCTGTGAGTGCCTTCATTATCACAGGGGTAATGACGAACTCCCCGCATGTTTTTTTACTAAAGAGCAGGAAAAGACGTATAATCGTTCAATAAATTATTTTATTGATTCAAGATAATAAATGCCGGAGTGGTGGAATGGCAGACACGTCAGACTCAAAATCTGATATCCTTTGGGGTGTGGGGGTTCAACTCCCCCCTCCGGCACCATCTTTTGATATAATTTAAATATAGGGGGAGTGTTATGGCTGAATATTTAAATTCCAGGAAACCGAAAGTTTTAATAGTTGATGATGAGGGGCTTATTCTCCTTGGCTGGGAGTATACCCTTAAAGAGGCCGGATATGAGGTTGTTACGGCAATAAACGGGGAGGAGGCAATGCAGGTTGTGGTTCAAATGAGACCTGACCTTGTGATCACTGACCTCATTATGTCCGGGATTGACGGGGTAAAGCTCTGCAGTGCAATAAGGCAGATATGTCCTGATACTGAAGTTGTGCTTATTTCAGGACATCCGGAGCAGATAGATAAATATCAGCAGCAGTTCATTGATGCAGGGGGGCGTGCTGAAGTTCTCAGGAAACCTCTGCTCAGGGATGAGATCATTGATGCGGTAGAGTCGATCCTGCAGGAGAAAAAATAATTCGGTATTTTATTTGTTTACATTATCCCCGGACCGTGATATATTTATTTCAGGCTCTGATCGCAAAAATATATTCCAATTAGTAAATAACTTGAACCTTATATGTAATGAACGGCATGTTCCCTGAACAGGCTGGATATCACATATTATCTGAATAATGATATAAGGGTGCTGACATGATTTCGAAGGAAGTATCTTATCTTAAGAGCCCAACCTTTCCAATCAACCATGTCCCCACATGTGTCAGCACCCTTATTATATTTCTGATGAAGAATGACTGCAGTTGATTTAATTTCCTCTTGAAAGTAAAATTTATACAAATGAAAAAACATTTCTCATTACAGATATTAATATTGTCTCTGATCGCGGCGTTTTTTTTAATGGTATCAGCTGAGGTCTCTGCTGAAATGCAGGCGGGGGACACTGCCCCCGGATTTGAACTTCAGGACATAAACGGTAAAACAGTGAGCCTGAGTTCGTTCAAGGGAAAACCGCTTGTTCTGAACTTCTGGGCCACATGGTGTCCCTACTGTAGAAAGGAACGGGCGCATCTTGTTTCCCTTTATGAGAAATACAAGGGCAAAGACCTTGTTGTGATCTCAATTTCAACTGACAGGTCAATTGACAAGCTTAAAAGTTTTATGGAGAATAACCCGGCCCCGTTTATCGTGCTTTCGGACAGCAGCGGAATGATTTCATCAAGATATGGTGTGAGGGGATTTCCGACATCCTTTATTGTAGACCGTAACGGTAAGATAGTCAGGGAACTCGTCGGGTACAGGCAATGGACAGATAAATACTCAACTGACATGATAGATGGGCTCGTCGTTAAGTAACCATTATTCTTGACAAAAAGTCTGTCTAAGTTTAAAATTTCTACACTCTGAAAATGCAGTATTAATAATATGGAGGTCTAATATGTATCCTGATGACGTTAAATACCACAAAGAGCATGCCTGGGTTAAGATCTCAGGTGATAAGGCAACAATAGGAATTTCTTTTTATGCGCAGGAAACACTTGGTGATATTGTTTATGTTGATATCCCTGAGCTTGAGACAGAGGTTGAGGCCGGTTCTGAAATGACACAGATAGAATCAACAAAGGCCACATCAGCTGTTATCAGCCCTGTAAGCGGCACAGTTATAGAGGTGAATGAAGAACTGGAGGATTCCCCGGAGATCATTAATGAAGATCCTTATGAAAAGGGCTGGATCGCTGTTATTAAGTTGGAGGGTGAAGTCAGCCCGGACCTTATGGATGCGGCAGATTACGAAAAATATATTGATGAAGAGGTAAAACAGAACTAATGAAAATCAGTGTGATAGGAGCCGGACCCGGTGGTTATGTTGCAGCGATAAAGGCTGCGCAGCTTGGCGCGGAGGTCACGGTCATTGAAGATGGTGAGGTTGGAGGCACATGCCTTAACTGGGGATGTATCCCGACAAAGACGTTGATAGCATCAGCTGAAGTCCTGCATCAGATGAAGAATGCAAAGAACTACGGACTCGTACTTGATGGAACAGTTGCCCCTGATATCGACAAGATCGTAGAGAGAAAGAACAAGGTTGTCAGTACACAGGTCAAGGGTATACGCGGTCTTTTTAAATCATGGGGCGTAAGGCTCATAGAGGGAAGGGGTGTTATCACTTCTCCTGAAAAGATAACAGTTACCCTGAAGGACGGCACAACCGAAGAGATCGAGACAGATAAGATCATTATTGCCACAGGCTCAAGGCCCGCGCAGATACCGGTGTTTCCCTTTGACGGCAAAAGGATACTCTCAAGTGATAATGCCATAAACCCCGACTCAATACCAAAGAGCCTTCTTATTGTAGGGGCCGGTGTAATAGGATGTGAGTTTGCATTCATATATAAGGAATTCGGTGCTGAGGTAACAATGGTCGAGATGATGCCCAATGCAGTCTCGACCGAAGATGAAGAGATATCACAGCTCCTTGAGCGCGAAATAAAGAAAAAGAAGATAAAGCTTCTGACAAATACAAGTGTCGAGAAGGTCGATGTCAATGCTGACAGCGTTTCTGTACAGCTTTCGAACGGCCAGATCAATGAGGCGGAGAAAGTTCTCGTTTCGATCGGAAGGGCAGTAAATACGGAAAATATGGGACTCGAAGAGGTCGGTGTAAATAAAGGCAAGCGCGGAGAGATCATTGTTGATGAAAATCTCCGGACAAATGTTGAAGGCATATATGCTATCGGTGATGTTACGGGCGGCATAATGCTTGCGCACCTTGCTTCAAAAGAGGGTATTGTTGTTGCCGAGCATGCAATGGGTATGAACTCAAGGGTCAATTATGATGTTATCCCTGCTGCTATTTTTACCAGTCCGGAGATAGGCTCAGTAGGTCTCAGGGAAAAGCAGGTTATTGAAAAGGGACTTAAGTACAAGGTCGGAAGGTTTCAGGTCAGAGGTCTCGGTAAGGCACATGCAATGGGTGAGATATCCGGCATGTTCAAGATCATCGCTGATGAGGAAACAGATAAGATCCTGGGAGCTCATATAATCGGACCGCACGCATCCGATCTTATTCATGAGGTCGCTCTTGCAATGGAGAAAGGTCTTACAACAAAGGACATTGCTCACACTATCCATGCGCACCCGACACTTGCTGAAGGGGTCATGGAGGCGGCTGAAGATGTGCATGATGCTGCGGTACATTGTCCTAAAAAGCAATAAGATACTTTAAGTGTATAAATCTAATGCATTGAAAGATAAGAGAATAATAACTTTCAATAAGAAAAGGTAACCATTTCCCCTTCCGGCTGTAAAGTCGGCAAGGGGATGTTTTTTTCAATGAAAACAAGAGAAATATCCATAGGTAATGTCATGATCGGCGGGGAGAATCCCCTTGCCTTTATTGCCGGTCCGTGCGCGATAGAGGGTGAAGATATAACTTTGAGGGCAGCTGTAAAGCTGAAGGAGTTCTCGGATAAATACAGCATTCCGCTCATTTTCAAAAGTTCATATGACAAGGCGAACAGGACATCTGTCGGGGCGTTCAGAGGGCCTGGAATTGAAGAGGGGCTGAAGATCCTGCGCAGGATAAAGCAGGAGACCGGTCTGCCCATACTTTCGGATGTTCACTCAGTGGATGAGATGGGTCCTGCATCAGAGGTGCTGGATGTTCTGCAGATACCGGCGTTCCTGTCAAGACAGACCGATATAATTGTCGCGGCAGCAAAGACAGGCAAGCCTGTGAACATAAAAAAAGGTCAGTTCCTTGCGCCCGGTGATGTGATCAATATTATTAATAAGGCTCGCTCAGCCGGTAATGAAGATGTGATGATAACTGAAAGAGGCGCGTCATTCGGATATAATAATCTCGTAGTTGATATGCGGTCATTTCCCATAATACAGGAATCAGGCTGTCCTGTGATATATGATGCAACGCATAGTGTCCAGCTTCCCGGTGGACAGGGCAGCTGTTCCGGCGGGCAGAGGCAGTTTATTCTGCCGCTTTCAAGGGCAGCAGCGGCAGCAGGGTGTGACGCGGTTTTCATGGAGGTGCATGAGGACCCTGACAAGGCGCTCTGTGACGGACCCAATATGCTCCCGCTTGATGAGTTCCCGTTTCTGGCTATGAAACTTATGGAGATCAGCCGGATAGTGAAGAACAATTTATAAGGTAAGAGTTATAAAATGACAGACATTATTGAGCAGGCAAAAAGAATATTAAAGATAGAGGGCGATGCTGTAAATGCGCTTGTCAGCCGGATAGATGAAAAATTCGTCGAGGCGGTCGAAATAATGCATTCCTGTACCAGCAAGGTTGTTGTCACCGGAATGGGGAAGTCCGGGCTTATCGGCAAAAAGATCGCTGCTACATTGGCCTCAACAGGTACACCGGCTTTTTATCTGAACCCCGCTGAAGGCGGTCACGGTGATGTTGGGGTTGTGTCAAAAGGTGATGTTGTTCTTGTCATATCCAATAGCGGTGAGACAGAAGAGATCATCACACTCCTGCCCACACTCAAAAGAATGGACATCAGCATAATAGCCATGACAGGCAATGCCGGCTCAATGCTCGCGAGGTCTGCTGATGTAGCGCTCGATGTTTCTGTAAAAGAAGAGGCCTGTCCTATGGGACTTGCGCCCACTGCCTCTACAACCGCCGCGCTTGCGATGGGTGATGCGCTTGCTATTACGCTTTTGAATAAAAGAGGTTTTACAGAAGATGATTTTGCATTTTTTCATCCCGGCGGGTCACTCGGCCGTAAGCTCATACTGACTGTCGAGGACCTTATGCATACAGGGGATGTCATACCGTCTGTGAACATTGAATCTCTTATGAAAGACGCTATCATTGAAATATCATCCAAGAGGCTCGGTATTACAACCGTTGTCGGAGATGATGCGATGCTCAAAGGAGTGATAACTGACGGAGACCTCAGGAGAGGACTCGAAAAATGGGGCGCTGAGATGTTCTCTCTGCGGGCAGGTGATGTAATGACCTGCAAGCCGAAGATGATAACAAAGGGCATGCTTGCTGCAAAGGCGCTTTCGATAATGGAAAAGTATGCGATTACGGTACTCGTTGTTTCGGATGATGAAGAAAATGTTGACGGTATCCTTCATCTGCATGATCTGCTTAAAGCAGGAGTAGCTTAGTACGGCAATTAATAATTACGATTTATGAATTGGAGATGATTTTGACTAAAAAACTTTTAAAAGAAAAGGCTTCGAAAATTAAACTTCTTCTTCTTGATGTTGACGGGGTCATGACTGACGGGAGCATTATTCTTGATAATGAAGGCAATGAATTAAAGAGATTCCATGTGCGCGACGGTCATGGCATAAAGATGCTCCAGAAGGCCGGGATAACTGTAGGCCTTATCACCGGAAGAAAATCGAAGGTCGTTGAGATGCGCGCAAAGGAGCTCGGCATCAAAGAGGTCTATCAGAAGATCTATCAGAAGTCGGCTGTATACGAGAAGCTGATGAAAAAATATAAATGCAAAGATGAGAATGTCGCCTTTATGGGTGATGATGTTGTTGATCAGGAACTTCTGAAAAGGGCAGGTCTTACCGCCTCTCCGGCTGATGCTGAGGAAGCGGCAACCAGGCTTGCGGACATTGTCACCGAAAGACGCGGCGGCAGGGGCGCTGTAAGAGAGTTCATTGACCTGATACTTAAATCATCCGGGCTCTGGGAAAAGGTTTCAGGGGAGTCCCTTGGTTAACATTCCCACACTTTTTACAATCAGCAGGATATTGATAATTCTGCCGTTTGTCCTTGTTGCGCCAAAGTATCCGTTTCTCGGTGCCGTACTTTTCGGCATAGCCGCGATAACCGATTATTTTGACGGGTATTATGCGAGAAAAAGAAAAGAGGTCACAAAGGTCGGCATACTGCTTGACCCTATCGCGGACAAGCTGCTGATAATATCAGCGCTGGTTCTGTTTGTTGATATGGAGGTCGTTCCCGCGTGGCTCGCCATAGTAATTATTGCGAGGGAATTTGTGGTAACAGGTCTAAGGATAGTGGCGCTTACGAAGGAAATAATAATACCTGCTGAGATGGGCGGAAAGATAAAGGTCACGGCCCAGATAACCGCGATAATCGTTCTCTTTCTTGACAGGGCATTCACATTCATTGATCTGTATCCTGTGGGCATAGCCTTTCTCTGGATCGCAATGATACTCGGTGTTATATCAGGCGTACAATACTTCATACTTTTCTGGAAACGAGTATGATCGAAGGCGTGCTTTCTGTCAATCCGCTATTTTATCTGCTGGTCCCCGCTGCATTCATCATAGGCTCAATCCCATTCGGACTGCTCTTTACAAGAAGTACAGGGATAGACATAAGAGAGCATGGCAGCAGGAACATCGGGGCCACGAATGTATTACGGACCGCCGGTAAAAAGCCCGCCATACTGACACTCCTTGGAGATATCCTTAAAGGCACTTCAGCTGTTGTGCTCTGTAAGATAGTATTAGTGAAGACAGGTCATAATGACGTTGCTGTCAATGACTTCTGGCTCGGGCTGATAAGTCTGACCGCAGTGCTCGGACATATGTTTTCAATATTTCTTTCATTTAAGGGAGGCAAGGGCGTTGCCACAGGTTTTGGAGTTCTTGCTGTCTACAGCCCGGCGATCGCACTAATAATGTTCGGCATATGGCTGCTGACCGCTTCCATTATTAGATATTCATCGCTCGCCGCATTGATCGCATTTGGCGCGATGCCGCTGATGTTCTATTTTTCAGGATATTCCGACATGAAGATCTCGTTCGGACTATTGATAGCATTGTTCATTCTTTATAAGCATAAGACGAACATTAAGAAATTGATTGATGGGACAGAGTCGAGGATAGGCGGGAAAAAACGCTCGTAAGCGTGTAAGCTCGTAAGTTTGAAAGTTAAAGAAGCTGGTAAGCGGGGAAGTTAGAAAGATATGAAAAAGGCGGTTGTATTATTAAGCGGTGGACTTGATTCCTCAACTGTGATGGCTATCGCACGTGATGAAGGTTATGAGACATATGCGCTCAGTTTTAATTATGGACAGAGACATAAAATAGAGCTTGAGCATGCAAAAAAGAATGCTGATAAATACGGGGCAAAAAAGCATCTTGTAATAGATTTTAACCTCCGGGACATCGGCGGGTCTGCGCTGACATCGGACATAGAAGTGCCGAAAGACAGTGGGGAAGCGGAAAAGCGGGAAAGCGGGGAAGTAACGGAAATCCCAGTCACATACGTTCCTGCCCGAAACACTATATTCCTCTCGTTTGCTCTTGCGTGGGCTGAGACTCTTGAGGCTGATGTGATCTTTATTGGTGTCAATGCCATTGATTACAGCGGTTATCCCGACTGCCGGCCTGAGTTCATAAAGGCTTTTGAGGACATGGCCAACCTGGCCACTAAATTATCAGTTGAAGGTAATATTAAATTCAAGATTCAGACCCCTCTTATAAATATGACCAAGGCTGATATTATCAGAAAAGGGACAGAGCTTGGTGTTGATTATTCAATAGCCTGGAGCTGTTATGATCCTGTTTATGAAGATGATACATACAGGCCCTGCCTGGAGTGCGACAGCTGCCGCTTAAGGGCAAAGGGTTTTGAGGATGCAGGAGTAAAAGATCCGCTACTATCTGAATCATAGTTGTCAAAGTCAATTGATAATAAGCACCAAATAACAAACTTCAAAATACAAATAAATATCAAAATACAATGACCAACGCTCCAATCACCTGAAGTTCATCAGTTTTTTGTTTGAAATTTCAAGTTTGTGATTTATTTGTATTTTGGGATTTGTTATTTGAAATTTCTACCGTAGCTTCTGCGTTAACTAATATGCCTTTCCTTTCGGATCTACCATGGGGACGAAGAGTACCGGGAATTCAGCCTGCTGTTTCAGCTCATTATTGATCTTTTGTATATAGAGCAGCTTCTGGTCGAATGCCTCCCCGACCGGGATGATCATCCTTCCGCCTTCCTTTAACTGCTCCTTCAGCGGTTGAGGGATATGCGAGGGTGCGCATGTGACTATTATGGCATCGAACGGGGCATGCTCTTTCCAGCCTTTATAACCATCCCCGATCTTGACTTTGACACTGGAGTAACCGAGTTCTTTTAATAGTACGGTTGCTTTTCTGCCTAGCGGCTCATTGATCTCTATTGTAAAGACATGATCGCTCAACTCCCCGAGGATCGCCGCCTGATACCCTGACCCGGTGCCTATCTCAAGCACCCTGTCATTTTTTGAAAGGTTAAGTATTTGCGTCATGAATGCAACAATGTACGGCTGGGATATTGTCTGACCTTGACCGATCGGAACAGGATGGTCCCCATAGGCCCTGTTCCTGAATTCTTCCGGGACGAAGAGGTGGCGTTTTACTTTCAGGAATGCATTAATAGTCTCTTTTCCCGTGATCCCGCGAGCGATCATCTGCTCCTCAACCATCTGTTTGCGTTCTTGAAGGTATAGATCAAAAGATGTATCAACCGGATCCTGGCTGGTGTACGCGCTATTATTCAACGCCGGTTCCGGACAACCGGAGGTGATCAATGCAATAAATATTAAGAGCAGTCTGAATAGTTTCATATTTATTTAGTTTTACACTCTAACTATGATCAAATCTTATCAGAAGTACAGGGCTGTGGCAAATAAAATCTATCAATATTCAGAAATACAAAATCCTGATGATGTGTTAAAATTAGCAGATTATTACATCGCTTTATTAAGTGCAATTTATTAGAAATTCGATAATTATCAGGGCAGATATTGCGTTCTGCTCATACAGTATTTATATAGAACCGGAGGTCAATTATGAAAGAAAATGAAATTCCTGCAGGTGCAATATTACAGCGTGATAAAGAAACATATGCCATAGTACCTCGAATACCGGGCGGTCTGGTAAAGCTTGAAGAGCTGAAAAATATTGTTAAGGCAGCAGAGAAATACAATGTCCCCATAATTAAGGTCATAGCAGGTCAGCGCCTTGCGCTGGTAGGGATGAAGGCTGATGTAGTTAAAGATATCTGGAAAGACCTGGAAATGGACAAGGGCAGAGCAACCGAACTCTGCCTTCATTATGTGCAGGCCTGTCCCGGTAATGCTGTATGCACATACGGTAAACAGGACTCATTAGGTCTGGGTATAGAGATAGAGGACCTTTTTGCGGACATGCAGCTTCAGGCAAAGCTGAAGATAGGTATTTCCGGATGCGGTTTCTGCTGCGGCGAAAGCTTTGTCAGGGATATAGGCCTTCTTGCAAAGAACAAAGGATGGACATTGATATTCGGCGGTAATTCCGGAAGGAAACCAAGAACCGGAGATATAATCGCTGAGGATATTTCTAAGGAAGAGGTCATTGATCTTATCAAACGTTCTCTTGAATATTATGCTGCCAACAGCAAGAAGAGGGAACGGACCGCCCGTTTTATTGAGCGTGTCGGGATCGATACATTTAAGGAAGCAATAGGTTTGAAATAATGACCACCTTTTGTAGGGGCATGGCGTGCCATGCCCCTACGTTAGCGCTTCCTCGATAATAAAGCCAAAAGCGCGATCACCGCACCAACAGCCCCCACAGGCCAGAACTCCCCCGCACTGGAAGCACTCTTTAAATAATCCACTGTAAAACCGAGAATGGGCGCTATTATCATTACTGAGATCGATTGTGACTGGTGTTCTATTGAAAGCACTGTGGCGCCGCTCGTCTCTGAGGCGTGTTCTTCAAAACGACTTATGAGGATAGGACGCCAGATGTTCTGGATAATATATATAAGAATAAAACCGATGGTAGCAGGCATATATAGTTTGAAGTAGAGAAAAGGCAGCAGGGTGAAATAGATAATAAAACTTG
This sequence comes from uncultured bacterium, assembly GCA_965603765.1. Taxonomy (GTDB): domain Bacteria; phylum Nitrospirota; class Thermodesulfovibrionia; order UBA6902; family UBA6902; genus CBFDEG01. The sequence continues at coordinate 42,811 of CBFDEG010000004.1, forward strand.
CTCCCCAAAGTCGATGTGCCGCCGTTTCTTCATCCCCTGCATATTCGGAAACCTTGTGCGCTTTCCTGCTCGCATATGCCGATGCAATATGCAGTACAAAATATACCGCTCCCACAAGAACAGCACTTCTCTGGGTATCATTAAGCATCATCCCGATCGGCAGTGCAAGGGCCGTGGTTTTCAGTATCGGCTGGAGATAATCCTTTGATACCTTGAAGAATCCCCCGAATCCCATTGTCTCCAGCATAAGCCTTCTGAGAGAACTTCTTTTTATTGAAATACTTAATGATTTCCATAAATGTTTTGCCGCACTTTTTATGGAGGGTTTAGCTACAGGCTGGCCGTCAAGCTCTTTCGGATATCCTGCAAAGTTTATGAGGCTTAATGCATACGGAATTATCGAATAATAAAAAATAGAGCTGTAGTTACTGCTCGTCATAACAAACAATGCGGCCAGTACCACCGAGACCGCGGAACCGATCTTTGACCATGAGCGTGTGTATCCATAGACCTTTGTCTTTTCCTCTATTCTGTTCTCCATTCGCAGGAAGGTGAATATTATTGCCTTGTGCGTACCGCTTCGGAATGCTTCCCCTATCGCAAAAAAGAACATGGCGGCAAAAAGCTGCCAGAATACATCGCTTGCCCCGAAAATGATAAATGAGATGATATAGGCGCAAAAGGCAAGCATCATCGATCTGCGCCGCCCGTACAGGTCAGCCAGCACCCCGCTCGGGACCTCGATCAGGTTGACGCATATTTCGCGGAAGGATATAAGAATGCCTATCTCAAAAAACGAGAGTCCTTTTTCGAGAAACGCAAGGAGCAGAAAAGGTTCGTAGTACTGCTGATTTTTTAAAAACCCGTAAAGTGAAAAACGCCCGATCATATTCCCCGCCGATCACAGGTTTAAAGAGGGGCATGGCGCGCCATGCCCCTGCATTTTGATAGCCACATTAATTTTACCAGAATTCAAGGGGATTGTATGGAATATGACTTATTAGTAACCTCCCCTTGCCCCTCTCGCAGCGAGTCTACGCGAAGTCGTAGCGACCCTCATCGGAGACCCGTATCGGGAGTCGCTACGACCTTATCAAGGAGGGGATTAAAATTCTCCCCTTTATTAGGGGAGATACAGAGGGGTATTTATAAGAATTGAAATGATCTGCTAATTTGATGATAAAATGCTATTAATATAAGGAGGATGAGTAGATGAAAATTAAATACTTCTCCGATACGGATACAGCATTACTGGAGTTTGCAGATGGCGATGTGTACGTGACAAAAGAAATTAATGAAAATATATATATCGATCTGGATGAGAGCGGGAAATTAATAAATATGACGATTGAGCATGCTAAAGAGCATGCTGCAATAAAAGAGTTTTCATATAAGGAAATAGAAAAAGAAATAACATGAACAACGTCATTTGTCATTCTTGCAATACTTTGAACATGAATCCAGACGCAGGGCAGTTTCCCGAACAGGCCGGATATCGCATACACTGACGCAGGGGCATATTCTTGTGCTTGCCCTGGTTTGTTGAGTCTGTCGCGTATCCTGCGGGAGGGCACCCACAAGAGGTGCCCCTACATTCGCTCTTTCATGCTTACGAACCTACGAGTTCTCCCCGTAACCCATTAAATGATATAATGAATAAAAATAAAGGAGAATATTATGGCCGGGAGATACAGCAGCAGACCTGTAAAGATACGCGGAGGAAAGTCCGCTGAAGAGATCATCAAGGAACTGAAGGGGAGTACTCCTTCTGCTTCCAACGGTTATCGTGAAAGCTCTCTACGAATACATGGGCTGATATGCGCCAAGTGCGCCAGAGAGTTTGATCATACCAATCGGCATTTGCTGACCGTACACCATAAGGACGGGGATGCCAGGAATAATCCGCCGGACGGCTCGAACTGGGAAAATCTTTGCATTCATTGTCATGATGATGAACACAGCAGAGGTTTGCTTGGGGACGATCAATAGTCCGTTTTCAGGGTTTCAGCATCCTTGGCACATAAAATGTATCGTATTGACCCAGCATGCGGGAGACCTCTGATGAGGACAGCTGATTGATTCGGTACTGAGGGAAACCGAGTTTTTTCAGGGGCAGGTATCCGTTCTTTTTATGACATTCAAGACACTTTACTGCATTTTTCGAGAGGTTCCGTTTATGAATGTTCATCGCTTCATTTTCCTGGAACCAGGGCGGATATCTTTAAAGGTTAAGCCCTGACCCAATGAACTTCCTGTTCAGTATAATATCGTTACACTTATATATACGGCATTATACGCTATAATATTTACCTGAACAACCGGTATTTATATCCTGTACAGACATGTTGATCTTTGTCTCTGCCTTGACACTCAAACGGGCATCTATCATAATATCCGCAATGCAGGACAATAGAAAATGGAGCTATATTAATGAGTAATGAACGGCTGACAGAGATAGAGACAAAGCTTGCATTTCAGGAAAACACCATTAACCAGCTGAATGATGTTGTCTGCAGACAGCAGGACGAGATAGACAGGCTGTCTGCATTACTGAAAATTCTCAAGGACCAGATGAATCTCTCATCCGGCATTGAGTCAGGTAATGATCTGAAGGATGACAAACCTCCGCATTATTAGCTTAGAGGGGCCGTTATGAATAAAGGACATGATGATGCAGGTGAAAATGTTTCACCGGACCCGAAGTATCTGCTGAAACTGGCCGCTGCAACAATGCCTTTCGGCAGGTATGCCGGCATGCATCTGATAGACCTGCCTGAGCGCTATATGGTCTGGTTTTCAGGTCAGGGTTTTCCAAAAGGAGAACTTGGCGATATGCTTAGAAGCGTTTACGAGATCAAGGTCAACGGGCTTGAGTACCTGTTTAGACCTTTAAGGGTAAACAGGTAGAAGATTAATTGAACTGCTGTTATAATGTTGCATATAAAGGGATTTGCCATATTTATAGATAAAAGGAGAGTATCATGTTAGAGGCCGGTAAAGTCACTATGTATTCAGGCGGACATAAAGGGACTGAGGAATATTTCGGAGAGTTAGCCGAGAAATGGGACATGAAGGAAATGACCTTTAATTTTGAGGGTCATGATATAAGCCGTGAACGCGGGCTGCAGGTGCTGACCGATGATGAGCTTATGCGCGGCGGAGTCGGTCCGGACATTATAAGGAAGCGCCTTGAACGTGACTTTGCACAGACCCCTTTTATGCAGAAGATATTCCAGATCATGTTCCATGTTGTCAATAACGGCTATCAAGTCTTTTCAGCAGGGTGGTTACTGGGTAATGGTACGGTCAAGGGCGGGACCGGATGGGGAGTCGAACTTGCCAAGCTTTTTAACCGGCCTGTTCATCTTTTTGAGCAGGACAGGAAAGAGTGGGTCTCATGGGTCGATAATAAATGGGTGACTGATGAGCCCGTTATATCCCATAAAACAATTGCTGTAACAGGGACGCGTTATCTCAGTGATGAGGGAAGACTGGATATCGAGGAGCTTTTTGAACGTTCTTTCAAGAAACAATAGAATATAAGTTCATTCAAACATCTTCTGCACTATATCCGTCACTGACCGGAAGTCTATTTTGCCGCTGCCCATTTTGGGCAGTTCCTCTATAACGATGAATTTGCGGGGAAGTGCTATGTTCGGCAGTTCCCTGGACATTTTCTGCAGTATCTCTTTTTCATCTATCCCTGCAGTGACAGCAGCGACTATCTTCGCGCCCTTTACAGGGTCAGGCACTTCAACCACACAGCAGTCTGTATCAGCATCGAGCAGTTTTTCAAGGACATTTTCGACTCTGACAAGCGAGACCATCTCACCGCCTATCTTGACGAACCTTTTCAGCCTGCCCGCATGCCACAGGTACCCGTCGCTGTCCATGTAACCCATATCGCCTGTATCATACCAGCCCTGTCTGATATGCAATTCTGTCTCTTCGATGTCTCCGAAATATCCCTTCATAATAAGCTCGCCCCTGACCATTATCCTTCCGGTTTGGCCTGTGGCGCATTCCATACCTGTGCTGTTGTCCACTATCCTGACATCCGCGCCGGGGATGACCTTTCCGGTGCTTCCGGGCCTGTTATTTTCAAATGTGTTTACGGAAACCACCGGGGATGTCTCTGTTGCCCCATAGCCCTCATGTACGATAATGTTATGTTTCTTGATGTATCCCTCGCGCAATGAATCAGGACATTTGTCCGCTCCGCTTATTACAAGCCTGAGACTTTTGAAATCTCCGGGAGCTGATCTCAGAAGGTAGCCCCGCAGAAAGCTCGGAGTGCCTACCATTATGGTCGGTTCTTCTTCACGTATCACAGAACAGACGGTTTTGTAATCCAATGGATTTGCGTATGCGACGATCGTCATGGCGTGATAGATGGGGAGCCAGAGACTGACTGCGTATCCGAATACATGAAAATACGGCAGGTTTGCAAGCCAGATGTCTTTGTCGGACAGAGGGAATGCTTTGCTGACATTTTCCATATTTGATTCAATGTTCCGGTGGGTCAGTTGAACCGCCTTGGGGTCTTTTTCGCTTCCGCTTGTAAAGAGGATAACAGCATTGTCATGTTCAGCGCCGTTGTGCACCAGCAGCTTCAGGATGTTTTCAGGCAGTATTGATCTGAGCGCTGCAATAAGCTTGTCAATGGCTGTGACGGATTCCATCAGGTCTTCTATAAAGACCATGCCGTCCACTTTGGGACATTCTATTTTTTCAAGCAGTGCCTTAGATGTGATAATGGTCCTGAACCCGCACTTTTTCTGGGCGTACAGTGCGTTCTTGTCAGCCCCGGTCGAGTAGTTGATCATGACCGGGACACGACCGCTCATTAATGAACCAATTATTGAAAGAGCGGCCCCGGCAGATGTCGGTATCATGATGCCGATAAAGCCTTTGCTGAATTGTCTGAACTTTCCGGCAAGGATAAGTGCGCCTATGAGCGCCTTTGAATAACTGATCCGTTTGCCACTGTTCCTGTCAATGAATGCCAGCTTTGTGCTGTGCTTCTTTGCGGCCCGTATAAAGTAATGGTGTAGAAGCATGATCAAATCCTGTTAAGTTGTTAATGTTTTATAGTGAAAGGAGTTCAACCATGTATATGGCCTTTCTCAAAATAAAAATATATATTAACACAGATCAAATTCTTTGAATTTCAGGGTGTAATACACCCCTCAGATGTTTCTTCATTAAACACCATAAACAGCCTTAAATTAACTTGCATTAGATTAATTTCCTGATACTATTTAGTTATATATGAAATATATTTTAATGATAATTGCTGTACTGTTCTGCACACTCTGCGGTTACTATGGTTCATCAAGTGCTTCAGGGCTGCAGGACCATGAAATGGTAGTAGAAGTTGCACCGGATATACAACGGCTGAAAGGCCTGCTGGTGGGAAGAAAATACGAACCAGGTAATAATTTTGACTGGAAATACTACTCCCTTTATCTGATAGTCATTAATAATGAAGCTGATGCAACGAAGATAAACATCGATCCGGGGGCCAGGGAAATAATATACAAATCATTAAGCTACAGGGAAATGATCAGAGACCTTGGGCTTCCGGACTATTCGAAGATCGTCAAGGTGATCGTAAAGAGCAGTGGTAAGTACTGCATAAAGACAGGTGTTGTTTTGGATATTGAAAGAACAGGCAGTAATTTGTGGAAATTAAGTGGTGTTCCTGACCTTGATGTTGAAGATGAAGAGGACGAGGACGATAACATAGGCCTGTATAAGTCAGCTGAAGTATTAGGCGTTATAGACGGAGGGGTCATGATATTAAAGGTGCCGAATTACCGGGCATACGTCCTGGCAAGCTTAATGGGAATAGAAGTTCCTGATTCTAACGGCAGTATTTGCAGAAAGGATTTTGCAGCGGCCGCCAGAAATTATCTTGAATCATTAGTGAATAAAAAGAAGGTCAGGCTGAGCTGGGACAGCAGCAGCAAGATGACACAGGACAGCAGATTTCTTCCGTATGTTTTCCTGACCAACAATGTGTCTGTGAATGCCGAGATGATAAAAAAAGGTCTTGGATCCGTTCCTGAAGGCTGGAAGACCGATATGTATGCTCAATATAAAAAACTGGAAGAAGATGCAAAAAAGAATAAAGCCGGTATCTGGGAGAAATGTACTGAATAAATCCCGAAATACAAATATAATTAATAAGCACCAAATAACAAAT
>CBFDEG010000005.1:0-45361 GCA_965603765.1 uncultured bacterium
GCATCGACAAGATTCAGCGATGGTTTTCAGTACGGACTCGGCGCTGAGATGGGCATCTCTACAGGCAAGATACATGCGCGCGGGCCTATGGGACTTGAAGAGCTTACATGTACCAAGTTCATTGTCATGGGCAACGGACAGATAAGGACATAAAGATTAATAATCAATATTTAAGATTTGATATTTCAAATTTGAGATTTAGAATAATTAAGAACAGAGCGTGACCACTAAGAGAATAGGTATTTACGGCGGGGCCTTTAACCCGATACATTACGGACACCTGCGGACCGCTGAAGAGGTGCTCGAGATATTCTCTCTTGACAGTATGATATTCATGCCCTCAGGTATAACTCCTTTTGACAAACCTGACCTGCTAAAGGCAGAACACAGGTATAAAATGGTAAAGTTTGCCATTGATGATAATCCCCGTTTCCGTATATCGAAGATCGAGGTAAACAGGCGGACAAGGTCATATACTGTGGATACCTTCAGGAAACTGAGGGAGAAGTACAGGAAGAGCGAACTTTTTTTTGTGCTTGGAATAGATGCATTTCTTGATCTGCCCTGCTGGAAACAGCCGGACATGCTTGCAGACCTGACAAATTTAGTTGTCATCTCAAGGCCCGGGTACAGGTTCTCTGAATTGTCATCATCTCCATACCTTAAGGGGGTGTCGGCCAAGGTCCTTAAAGAGCTTGATAAAGGAAGTCGGGGAATGATAGATTTTGACATATCGGACATGATGAAAGGGTATCTATGCAATGTTACAGGACTGAATATTTCCGCTTCAGGGGTCAGAGGGTTGGTATCCTCGGGTAAAAACATTAATTACCTCTTGCCTGATTCTGTGAAATCCTATATAATTTCAAATAAATTCTACGGATAGAAGATCGTCTTTTATCTGTTAAGTGCAGTTTCAGAAAGGACAGGTTCCCAGTAGATACTATAATTAGAGACAGAGCAGTAAAAGCCGCAGAGATAGCCATAGATAAGAAAGCTAATGACCCTGTTGTTCTTGACCTGAAGGACCTTTCAGCTTTTGCGGAGTATATAGTGATATGTTCCGGAGAAAATACGGCACAGGTCAAGGCCATAGCTGACGCGATAGACGAATATTTTTCCAGAGACAGGATAAAACCTATCGGAAGAGAAGGAATGGAGTATGGCCGGTGGGTTTTGCTGGATTATGGAGATTTCGTGGTAAATATTTTTCATGAAGAGGCACGTGGATATTATGAGCTTGAAAGGCTCTGGAAAGATGCGCCCAGGGTCCCTGTTGATTACATATAATATTCAGGCTCAAGGTCTCTTTGAATAAAGACGTTTTATATAAAAGGTGATCAAATAATGGCAAAACTTAATGTTTTTCTGATAATTATTTTTTTTACAGTGCTCAGTCTGCTTGCGGTCTTTAATAAAGACGCTGTTAATGTCACTATCTGGAAGGGTGTGACATATGAGGGCATTCCGGTCATCGCGCTGATCTTTGTATCAACCGCGGTCGGTATTCTCTCCATGTTCATCGTTGCGACAATAAGAGACGCAAAACGATATGTTAACAGCTGGCAGGTCCAGAGACATCACAAAAAAGAGGCTAAGATGCAGGAAACATACTCAAAGGGCCTCGATGCTTTTTTTGCTTCAAGATATGATGAAGCATTTGACCAGTTTACACATATAATAGCGCATGATCAGGCGCATCTTAACGCTCTTTTAAGGTTGGGAGACATTGCGCTTTATAAAAAAGATTTTACAAAGGCCAAAGAGCATTATCTGACAGCCAAAGAGATAAAGCCGAGGAATATAGAAGTACTGCTTTCCCTTGAAAAGGTCTTTGCGGCCCAGCATAAATGGCAGGATGCCATAAAGTATCTTGACGATGTTCTTGAGATAGATGATGAGAATATAAAGGTCCTTAACAAAAAGAAAAGTATTTATGAGAAAAACAATAAGTGGGAGGAAGTGCTTGATGTACAGCATAAGATATTAAAGTGCAAGCTTCCTCCCGAGGTTGAGAAGACTGAGAATGAAAAGCTCCTTGGCTACAAATATGAACTCGGGCGCTTTTATCTTGAAGCAGGCCCTGTTGATAAGGCCATCAAGATGTTGAGGGGTGTTGTCAAGCAGGACCAGAGCTTTATTGCGGCGTACTTTGCACTTGCTGATGCGTATGAGAAAGAGGGTAACAGCAAAGAGGTCAGGGAAGTCCTTATGAAAGGATATGAGGTAACTTCTTCGCTGGTCATATTGGCAAGGCTTGAGGACCATTTTATTGCTGAGGGCGAGCCCGGAACAATAATTGAGCTTTACCAGAAAGCTGTGCAGAAGGACCGAAAAGATTCGAGACTGCAGTTTTTTCTTGCAAAACTTTACCTGCGGCTTGAGATGATCGACCACGCAATGGATACGGTTAATTTAATTGATATGACATCCTTTAATTTTCCTGATATGCATGTACTTCTTGGAAGTATATATGAAAGACGGTCGGAGAATAAGAAAGCACTTGAAGAATTTAAGAAAGCGTTAAACACTGACAACCCGGCTGTAGTCCCTTTTTGCTGTTCGAATTGTGACTTCATATCACGGGAATGGTCAGACAGGTGTCCTGAATGTAAGGAATGGAACACCTTTTTACTCGATATAAATGAAGTCTGCAAGATCCAAAAAAGACAAATTAGTTCTTGATACAAGCCTTTTTGTTAATCCGGACATTCGCAATGGTTTTGGCGCGACGCCTACTGATGCGATAAACGGATTTATTGAACTGGCTGACTGCGCCCCCTCACTTGATTTTTATATGCCCACCTCCATCTTTGATGAGTTAATGAACTTTGTGGACCAGAAGAAACTGTCCGGAAGGTTCCTGGCATTAATAAACCAGAGATCCCCCAGCAAACATGAACTTACCTGTCCTGCTTATCTTTTATATGAACTTGTTGAGGACATGAGGAACAGGGTCAATAAGGGGCTCAGGATAGCGGAGAAGGCGGTCAGGAGCGCTGCGGACACTGATCAAAGAGAACTTATTCAGAGCATGAGGAAAAGCTACCGAGAGGCGCTGAGAGAAGGGATCCTTGACAGTAAGGAGGATGTGGACCTGATACTCCTTGCCAAAGAGCTTGACGCCATGCTTGTTACCGTGGATTACGGAGCGATTGCCTGGGCAGAAAAATTCGGGGTAAGGTGGCTGCTGCCGGAAAAATTCAAGGAATACCTTGAGAGCTTTGTCATGGAATGATTATTTTATCTGTCCAATAAAGTGAGCAATTATTTATTTATAAAGAATCTATGTACAGCCTGTATCTTCTGCCTTGTTCTGCCTGTGTTACTTCTGAATTTTGTCTTTGCAGAGAGCCTTCCAAAAATAACCGGTGCTTCAGAAAATATGACGTTAGTTGAAGGCGGATGTTTTCGTATGGGCGACATCTTCAGGAGTATTCCTTCGTCTGAAAAGCCCGTACATGAAGTCTGTGTTTCTGATTTTTATTTGAACAGGTACGAAGTGACCGTTGGCGAGTTCAGGCGCTTTGTAACTGCGACAGGTTACAGGACTGAGGCGGAGAAACAGGATGGATGTCATGTATGGCTGGACAACGGTATTTTGGTCAAGAAAAAAGGGTACAGCTGGAAAAATACCGCTTTTCTTCAGTCTGATGATCACCCGGTCGTCTGTGTGAGCTGGAACGATACATATGAATATATTAAATGGCTGAACAAGAAAGAGGGCAGAAAGTACAGGCTTCTGACCGAGGCAGAGTGGGAGTACGCAGCCAGAAGCCGCGGCAAGGAATATCAATACAGCTGGGGCAATGAAGAGTTTTCCGGCAATATTGCCGATGAGTCCGCAGGGAGAGCGCTTGCAGGTTTGAGCATATGGAAAGGGTATGATGACGGACATGCTTATACTGCGCCTGTTGGCAGCTTCAGCCCGAATGAACTCGATATATATGATATGTCCGGCAATGCTTATGAATGGATAAATGACTGGCAGGAAGATAATTACTATGCAAACAGTCCTAAGTATGATCCGGCGGGGCCGTTAAAGGGTAAGTATAAATTGATAAGAGGCGGTGCATGGGATCTTCAGCCTGATACTGCCCGCACGACCAGCCGTTACTGGAACGTTCCCGGAGGAAGGGCGGCCTGCATTGGTTTCCGTCTGGCCCATCCGGTTAAATAGAATAATCAACACCCATCTAATTAAAATAATTCAAAATATGCTAAAAATATATATGGCGCATTTTATAAAAAAAGCAGGATATTGTCTGATAATTTTTCTGATACTTACTGCTCTTGTATCATGCACTTCACATAAAGAAGGCGAAGATGTTGATCTTTCAATGCTTCGGATAGGCATTCTGCCTGATGAAGGCAGGGAAAAATTGATCGAGCGTTATACTCCGTTATTTGATTATCTTGCCGTCGAAACAGGGGTTCCCTATGAATTTGTCATTCCTGAAAGCTACAGCGAGCTGCTGGAACTGTTCCATGAAAAAAAGATCGATCTTGCCTATTTCGGAGGTTTTACCTTTGTGCAGGCACATATTACCGACAATGCAGTTCCTTTGGTCATGAGGGACGTGGACACCAGGTTCACCAGTTACTTTCTTTTAAAGAAGGACAATCCTGCAAAGAACATTTCAGAGTTTAAAGGGAAGAGGTTCAGCTTCGGTTCCAGTCTGTCAACGTCCGGGCATCTCATGCCCCGTTATTTCCTTAAAGAGATCGGTATTGTGCCTGAAGCCTATTTTAATGAAGTGATCTATTCCGGGAAACATGACCTGACGGTATATGCTGTCCGTGACGGATCGGTCGATCTGGGAGTGGCAAACCATGCTGTTGTGAATGAAATGCACAAAGACGGCAGGCTGGGCAAACAAGAGGTGCGCGTTCTATGGGAAACACCTGCATATCCTGACTATGTCTGGGCATTGCGTCCGGTTTTCAATAAGGATTTTCAGATAAAACTCAGAGACGCATTTCTAAGCCTTTCAAACACCAATAAAGAGCATTCGAAGATATTGAAAAGCGTGAATGCCGGAAGTTTTCTTCCTGCGAGCACCAATGATTTTTTAAAATTGACAAAGATCATCAAAACGCTTGAATTGATCAAAGAGAAACATGACCGATAAAACAGTGGCTGCAGCTGGAGCTGTACAATATTCTACAAGACGATATATATATATGTTGATCTCTCTTGTCCTTTTTATAACGTCCATGATCAGCATTGCCATATACTGGCAATTAAACAAATCCAATATAGTTGAGATAACTGCTGATAAATACCATCTTTTTACAATGATGAACTGCAGTCAGATGCAGGAGGAAGTGCAGCTTATTGAGACCTACTATCATGAAATATCAGACCATCACAGGATATCCGGAGAATATGAGTTCAGCGATAGTTTTAATCTAAATACATCATTATTCATTTTAAAAGAAAAATTAAACAGCATTAAAGAACTGCAGCAGCACTATGCCCACCGGGAATATGCAACTGTCCTTAAGAACGCCGACAATATGCTGAGCCGGCTTATAAAGATGAATTCGGAAGCAGGTTCGGATGTGGATGCAGAAGTTAATGAAATGAAGGCAGTCCTTGCGCAATTCTCGATCTTTCTGGAACAGTTACAGCGGCTGCATACCAATGCATATACTGACACAATGTCTGAATTAATTATCAAAAGACCAAAAGCCTTTAGAAATATCCTGCTTTTCCTTTTCATCCCCGGGATCATAGGGGTATTGTTAACAAAGAAGATACTCAATCTTATAAGATCGTCGGAATCAGCATTGAAATCAGCTGTTGAAGGTCTTCAAAGTGAAATTTATGAGCGCAAAAGGATAGAGGAAATCCTAAAGGTATCTGAGAAAAAATACCGGAACATTGTAGAGAATGCCCTTGTAGGTGTATATAAATCAAATATGAAAGGGAAACCCCTTTATGTAAATGAGGCATTTTCAAAAATGCTGGAGTACGATTCACCTGAGGAAATGATGTCATTTGATGCTCCGGCAGGATATAAAAATCCCGGGGACAGAGAGATCTATATTGAGAATCTCAAGAAAAAGGGCAGGGTAGATTCTTTTGAAACGGAACTCCTTACAAAGACAGGGAACACCAGACAAGTATTAACCAGCGGGACTCTTGAAGGAGATGAATTGTCAGGCATTGTCATTGACATTACGGAACGCAAAAAGCTTGAAGAACAGCTTTTACAATCTCAAAAAATGGAATCAATCGGGATCCTGGCCGGAGGTATTGCTCACGACTTTAATAACATATTAACGGCGATAATAGGATTCTCACATACATTAGGCAGAAAGATCTCTGAAGACACTAAATTGAAATTTTACACGGACCAGATAGAAGCAGCAGCAGAAATTGCAGCAGCTCTAACGAAGGACCTTCTTACATTCAGCAGGAAACAGAAGAACGATCCGGTCCCTTTCAGTTTTAATGTGCTGATCAGGAGACTGAAAGAAATGCTGTTAAGAATTGCGGGAGAAGATATAGAGTTCAGTATAGCTCTTTCAGAAGAAAGCGATTTGCATGTTATGATGGATTTTAACCAGATGCATCAGGTTTTAATGAATCTTGTATCCAATGCAAGGGATGCGATGCCTGACGGAGGTGTATTGAACATAGCCACGAAACCTTTCGATATTGACAATGAATTTATAGATGTCCACGGTTTTGGCAGGCCCGGACAATATGCCCTTATTTTGATATCTGACACAGGTACGGGAATGGACGACAATACAAAGGAAAAGATATTTGAGCCATTTTTCACATCAAAAGAAGTTGATAAGGGGACGGGACTTGGACTGTCTACGGTATACGGAATAATCAAGCAGCATAAAGGTTATATAGAGGTTGAAAGTAAGCCCGGCAAAGGAACAACCTTCAGTATATATCTGCCTCTAATAACACAGGCAGTAGAGGTTACAGGTGTGAAGCAATACACACCATCTGATAACCTGGATGGGACAGAGACGATACTTGTTGCAGAAGATAATCCGATGGTCAGGAAATTCATATCATCAGTTCTTCTGGACTCCGGATACAAGGTTATTGCCGCTGAAGATGGAGAAAAGGCACTGAAAACATTTATGGAAAATAAAGACAGTATCCAGTTTATTATTTCAGATGTAATAATGCCGAAGAAAAGCGGCCCTGAGGTACACGAAGAGATCAGGAAATTAAAGCCTGATATTAAATATCTCTTTTTAAGCGGGTATTCACCAGAGAAAATTGATCAAAAAGACATAATTGAAAAGGGACAGCACTTTATGTTCAAGCCGGTCAAACCCGCTGATCTTTTAAGAAAAGTAAGAGATATCCTCGATAATAATTTATAAAGAATTCCTAAACCTGGTGCCGCGTGACCGGGCTGCGCAGGGAGCGATATTTTTCCCATAGTCTATTTGTCATTTCGGACTTGATCCGGATCGTTACTAACCCCCAGGCCCGCTGTTGTTACTGTCCCACTGCTTTTTCTATTTCTCTTACCCACTGTCTCTTTTTAAGAAAGGGCTTTCTTGAATTTCTTTTCCGCTTCGACTGTGCCGATAAGGATCAGTTCTTCGTTTTCCTTTAATTTAACGGTCGGATCAGGATTTATGTTGAAAGAATCGCCGGAACGGATCGCAATTACATTACACCCCGTCTTTTTTCGTATCTGGCTTTCAGCAAGTGTTTTCCCTGTTAAAGGACCAGTAACACCGGTCTTGAATACATTTAATCCTTCTGCCAGCATAAGGATCTCATCGGGTTTTAGAATATTAAGAATTTTACTTGCCCCCATGGAGGCATATGACATGACAATATCAGCCCCTACAGAATAAAGCTTGCTGATATCGCGTTCCCGTGTTGCCCTGCTGATGATCTGAATATCGGGTCTTAATTCCCTGCAGTAAATGGTCAGGTAAATATTTATGTCATCATTGTGTGTGGTGATGAGCACGGAAGGGGATGCTGCGGAAATGCCTGCCCGCTCCAGCGCATGGATATCGGCTGCATCTCCCTGAATATATCTGCTGTCTTGTTTTATGGAACTAATGTTCTTTTCCAGAACATGGTAGTCAATTCCCAGCTCGTCCAGTTCGTCGGCAGCGGCCTGTCCCACCCGGCCCCCTCCCAGTATCACAACCGGAGCATCAAACGTTGGGGAACCGCTGACAAATTCATTATACCTTCTGAATTGATCTTCCGATCCAGCAAGCAAAAGAATAGAGTTAGACTGGATCACTGTTTGCGGTCCTGGGATCTCAAGTTTTCCCCTCTGCCATATTCCGACCAGGGTAACTCCTGTCTGCTCACGAAGCCCGCACTGTAAGAGTTCCTTACCTTCAAAAGGGGTATGGGATGCATAGGCCTCGGCGATATGAACACCGCCGATAGAGCCGACCAGATTGGCCTGTGCAGAGACTCCAAGGGTATGCCGCGCCATTGTAACTCCCAGCATCCTTGTAAATTGGAAGACGTGGGTTGCTCCCGCAAGTTCAAGGATGTCGATCGAATCGTATGCGTCTGCAGTGGTGATGATGGGGACGGATTCCGAGACTTCCCGTATAGTGGCAATAATGTTTGTGTTAAACATGTCATTATTATTCACAAAAACGAGTGATGCCTTGTCCACCTTCAGCTTCCCGTATGTTTCGGTCTTATCAAGTCCTCCTATGACTACATTGACATTCATGTCCAGAAGCTTTTCCGCTGTCTGCGTGTCCTGCACAGCGACAACGTATTTAATGCCATATTGATCCAGCTTCTTTATAAGACTCATTGCAATAGGCTCATAGTTCGTAAGGATCACATGGTCCTCAGTGCCTTTTGACAGTTTGCGCGGTGTATGTGACTGTGCCTGGGACTCCAGCCAGGGTGCGTAAAAAAAGCGGATAAAGGTAAATGGGAGCATGATCAGCAGGAAAACTATACCCGATAAAAGAACAACCATCGAAAAGGCGCGGCCCAGGTCGCTTGTAAATGTAATGTCACCGAATCCCAGTGTTGACATGACGGTCAACGTCCAGTAAAAGCCCGTTATCCACGAAAACTGTCTCCCTTCATATTCCATGATCAAATGAAAAAGGACACTGTAGGCCAATATGGCTGTCGCAATAACCGTCAGGAACTTGCAGAGATTTCGCAGGTTTTTTCTCATTGGTTTATTCTGGAAAAAGTAGAGAAGTTGTGAAGACATGTATTTCATCTGTATGCCCCTTTGAGACCATTATGATGGAAAATTCAATTAACGTCAATAAATCAGATCGCTCCGCTTCCCCGCTTTACCACTGTCGTTACTTTTATCCTTGCCCGGTAACTGCTTAATGTTTGATGTGCTGACTGAAGTATTTATCGAAAAATAGCAGCTTGTGTTTCTCTATCAATCGAGGGATCAAGAAGAAGAGCACAACCAGTAAGAGACCCAACACCATGTAAATGTTTTTATTAATAATGAAAACAGCGCCGAAGGAATTATAGACAAATGTCATCGGTATCATGCCGAAGAAGGTCATTACAGAGAATGTCCTGAGCGACATCTTGGTGAGTCCAGCGCCATAGCTGACAATATCAAATGATATGAAAGGCACAAGTCTTGAAACAAATACTATTTTTGATAGTAGCTTATCAGAGCACTCTGTGCAGAAATTGATATGCCCACCGAGAAACCGTTCCAATAGATCACGCCCAAGGAATCGTGCTATCAGAAAGCTGACAACCGCGCCTGCCAATCCTCCGGCAACCGAATAGAGTGTCCCGAGTAGAGGACCAAATGCGGCGCCAGCTGCTATATCAAGAGGAAGGCTGGGAATAGGGCTGACCACAACCGCTAAGGCCATTATGCATATGAAAAGGAGAGGGGCAAACTTACCTGCGCTATTCAGCATATTCTGCAGCCTCTCTGGATTTAAAAACGACGTAATGTCCCAAAAGAGATGGATAAGGAAAAAAGCAGTGATCAGAGCAAAAAAGGCAATGATCTTTATTGGGGAATATCTTTTCATATTTAATGTGTAGACGCGACCCTACAGACAAAGATTGTCAAAGAAAAGACGATGTATCTTTTTCAGTTAAATAACGCATGAGCGTTTCCGCATCTTTGGGGGGCAGATCAAACCTCAGGCAGGCATCTTTAATTAATTTTAACAGACCGGTTCCGGGGTTTTCCGTAAGTTCACCCGATATCCATTTGACGGCCTTTCTCAGTTGTTCACCTTCCGGAAGAATACTCATTATGTTTCCTCTTCGCAGTGAGGGCATAATGTCCCTCCTGTTGCTTTGATGAATAAAGCATATCACAATATTTGCTTAAATCAAGATGAATGTCTTCCTGTGTGTGTGGTCATATCTTTAGTTGTGAGAAATGATTAAAAGTATTACATTGCAGGTGAGGATATAAATTAAAGTAAGTGGGTAATGAGTCTTTTTATTTGACTGATATAAGTAAAATCGGCATGCTTGAAAAAACATTCGCAAAATTATAATCTATCAACACAATGGCTACTCCAAAAGAATTCGAACAGCGGTATCAAAAAGGTGATCTGCCCTGGGACCAGGGCGTACATGACAGAAACCTGGAAGAGGTGATAAATGACTACTCTATCAGTTCATGTTCCGTACTTGAACTTGGAGCGGGCACCGGAAGTGACGCTGTCTGGCTGGTAAAGCAGGGATACAAGGTGACAGCCCTTGATGTTTCTGCGACTGCGGTTGAAATGGCGCGTGATAAGGCTGAGAAGGCAGGCGTTGATGTTGATATCATTAATGCTGATGTTTTAAAAGCTGATATCCCTAACAGGCCTTTTAAACTTGTCTTTGACCGCGGATGTTTCCACAGTATTGATCCGACAGAGAATAAGTCGCAACTTGTCGATATCATCCACCGGAACCTGGAGCCTGACGGCTACTGGTTCAGCCTTATCGGCAGTGCGGACGGCCCCGACCGCGAGCATGGGCCTCCGAAGATGTCCGTCATGGATATTGCTTCATTGGTTGAATCACGGTTTGAGTTAATTCACCTTAAGTCTATTTATCTGGATACAAACCTTTCGGATCCACCGCGGGCCTGGGCATGCCTTATGCGCAGGCGCGACATTAATTTGTAATCACCCGTAGGGGCGCACCCTGAATAGTTCCCGGCTATACTAACGATATTCTTTTTATTGATGAAGTAACAGCAAAGACCCTTTTATTATTGCCGTCAATATCTGCCGGGGTGATAAAAAAACCGTGCCGGTCAAAAGGGTATTCTTCTGCATACCCGATCATGACCTCGCTGTCAAAGAATTCCACTTTGAATTTACCGCTTTTTGATGGCAGAATGTCTTTATATGTGTATTTGTAGTGTTTGTTTCCTGCGAAGCGCTTAACGAAAAATGCCGCCTTTAACCGTCTGACATCAATCTTTACTACTTCCCCGCTGCTAAGTGTTAAATGAAAGAAAAGCCTGTTGGGAGAAAAGTCAAGGTTCCGTCCCTTTATTAAAGTTTTGTCCTTGAACCGTACTACCATATTATTTACTTTCATTTATTGCGCCTCTCTCTAAAAGCATTGATGTGGTTATTTATATCTTATAATTAAATAATTTAGCGGGAAAAAATGTGACTGGGGACACAAATTCAATATTTCGAAAATTTTAATTTAGAATTGTCAATTTAAAGGGAAGGCTTACGACATTATCTGTTCATTTTCCAGTTTTTTGATTTTCTTTTTCAGCTCTTTCATCTTGAGCTCTCTGGATACAGAGGCTTTATAAAACTTTTCAAGATCCTTGATCCTTTTTGCGATCTCATTTTCCATCTTTTTGCGGTCCGTGATATCTTCACAGGTGGTAACAATGCACATAGGATTGCCCTCTTCATCCCTGAGGACGTCAGACATTAACTGTACCGGAAAATCACTCCCGTCTTTCCTTCTGTTAATGCTCACCCGCTTCCATCTTTTCATGGATGCTATTTTCTCAGCAGTCAGAGGCGTCCATTGCTTTCTGGGCGCTAGGATCTTGACGTTTCCCCCTATTAATTCTTCGGCTGTGTATCCGTGCATCTTCAGGTCAGCAGGATTTGCGTAGTGTATCTTGCCCTCCAGGTCAGTGATTGTAACTCCAATTTGCATTGTTTCAAGGGCCTTTTCAAATGAAATGAGTTTTTTTATTTCCCGGTCAAAAGCCTCCCATGCTGTTTCAACCGTCTGAAAACGTTCGCGAATTTCAAGTAATTCTTCTATGAGCTGTTCTTTTGTCTTGTCTTCATCTTTCATGTATCAGTTTCTCCATGGGATGATAAAGTCACAATACAAAATATGTGTAGACCTGACATCATCCTGAGATACGATGATGCTGCTTATATCAGCGATATATTTTTGCCCGGGGAAGTCAATGCAAAGATACGTTCAAAGTTACGTCCCTCCATGCAAGATTGATATAACATTCTCCATTCACTGGCTACTTTATTATTAATAATGAGCGCCAAAAACAATGTGACCGAAAATACAGATTTGTGACAATATGAAAGATGAATATATAACAGAAGGCGTGGGGAGCTTTTGAGTGGTGAATTAGACTCTTGAAACAGAATAGAATTATTGAAAAGTAAATGGTGCCGAAGGGGGGATTTGAACCCCCACAGGATTGCTCCCACCAGACCCTGAACCTGGCGCGTCTACCGTTCCGCCACTTCGGCTTGAAAATCGTATTACGTATTTGCTAACAGTTTAATGAGTTCTTAACCGGGGGATTGAAAACGGATTGTCCCCTTCTATTTTTATTAATGTCATCGTATCGTTATCTAATATTAGATCAGCAGTGCCCCTGTTTTCAAGTTCACTGCCTTTGCTGACCAGCCATGAGCCGTTCCAGTTCATATTCAATTTTACAGTTGAGTCTTCAATGGTCACCATTCTTGATGTTAATGACAGTGAGGCCTTGATAAAGCTGAGCTCATTAATAACTTTTTCTGCGAGTTCAGGTGAAAGCCGGTTTTTTAATAAGGCTTTGCTTTTTTTCTCATAGGCAGTTTTTATGCTGCTTATACTGTCTATTGCCCTGGCTGCCAGAAGTGAATCTTCGGATGGTTTCAACTCGTCTTTACTGCATCCGGCAGATATTAGAACAACTAAAAATAATAATAAGAATAGTTTTTTCATTAAGTGAATTTCTGTAAATCGTGATGGTAGATTTTACATGCTGGGCTGTTTTTTATCAATACTTGGTCTCAAAATAATATGTTTATTAATGCAAGAAAAAACCCCGCACCGTAATGGTGCGGGGTTTTGAAATGGATCGATCTTATTTGTAGTATTTATCTGCACTGTGGACCTTTATGGTTTCAGTTACAGTTTTAATAGTTTCCCAATGATCAGGTGTGTGTTCATAGAGAAACTTTACTTCGATAGTTACAGACTTAACGTCTTTATCGAGCAGTACTACATTTGTTGAGTTGTCAGGCTGTCCCGGCTCAAGACCGAGGTTTACGCTTGTGGTCGCGGTGATGTCCCAGAGTTGCAGGGCAACACTCTTGTTGTCTTTGAACCAGAGATTCCAGTTCTCGTATTTTCTTCTTTCAGTGTGTATAACTTTACCGTTGTTGTCTTTTGCGGTCACTTCCAGTGCCGCTCTTGGTATGTATACTCACCCATTGGGCAGGCCGTGGCCTGATTTGCTGGTTATCTTGACGTCGAGACATAGTGCCGGGGTCAACTCATTTTTATAGTTGTTTATAAAATGAGATATTTCACCCTTGATCTCCATGTCAAGAGCATCACCGAAGAACTGTTTGTCATGCACTCCGGGGAAGCTGTGGCTTGCCATTTCAGTGTCTTTGTCTTTTGCCATATGGCAGTCCTGACACCTTTTTTCTCCACCCTTTAATGCGTAGTTCTCAACATAGCTGGTGTAGAGTGTTCTGCACTGCCAGAACGGTACGCTGTCCGGACAGCCGTGGTGACATCTTGCACAGAACTTAACTGATGACAGGTAGTCTGATTTTAATGTCTTGTTGATGCCTTCTACGTTTTCCATGTGTGCGCCGTCATCGGTATCGCCGACAGGACCGTAGATAGCGTCTACTTCAGGCTTGTGTCCCCAGTAACCGCCCTCCTGCGCGAACATGTTGTGACAGCCGTAGCAGTTAAGGTTGAGCTTTGAAAGTTGTTTTTTGGCCTCTTCCCGTTTGCTCTTTTTGGGGTCATCTACAGCGGTGACGATGTTATCAATGATCTCTGCAACCAGTTTGTCGCTTGCATATTTAATGCGTGGCTCATGGCACCAGAGGCAATGGCTCTTGAGGGACATCCTGTTCACATTCGCCCCGCTCCAATCCTTCTTGGTCTCCCTGTCCAGTCCCTGCTTAATGAATGTTCTCCATGTCTGGAGTAACCTCTCGGTGCTGAATGAATGGGATTTTGGTGAATGGTGCCATTGATCATAAATGTCTTCATGACATTCACCGCAGACCTTGGCGTCGAACTTTGCGGCAAGCTCGTCAATAGAGTCAATTAACTTTAACGGTTCAGGTACTGTAGGGGCGTGGGCCCTTGCACCTGAGCTTGAGGCAGATGCGCTAAGCGGAACAAGAGCAACTGCGATAAGCATAAGTAGAGATAATAATTTTCTCATATGATCCTCCTTTCGTTTTTTTTAAATTTATTTAAAACCCGAAGGTAATTGATTGTAAATAAATAATATTAACAGAATGAAATTTCTATGGAATTTGTAAAAATGAGTCTAATTATAAATTATGAAACAGTCTATCATCAAGGCAATATTGGTAATACATTAATTAGAAAACCTTATTTGTTCAATTTAGTTAATTGTCTGCCTGTCTGACAGATTCGTTACTTAATAACAGAGCATGAATTTTATCTTAAACTGAATCAATATGACAAGTGATCTTTTCCATGATTTTATAAAAGTCCGGTTTAATTGACTTTTATAAAATTGATTGGTTAGAATCTAAATACTTATGGATGATCACAAATTAAAAGTGTTTTGCATAGTAGCTGAAACCAAGAGCTTTTCAAGGGCTTCTGAAATAATCCGTTTGACACAGCCTGCTGTGAGCCTTCAGATACAGGCGCTTGAAGAGATGTACGGTACAAAGCTTTTTAACCGCTCAGGATGTGTTATCACTCTCACCAAAGCAGGTGAAATGCTCTATAAATATGCAAAGGAAATTAACTCTCTTTATGGCGCTGCTGAAAAAGAGATCGGCGGGGTTACAGGGCTTGTAAAGGGTGTTATATCTGTTGGCGCCAGTTCAACTATAGGGAATTATATCCTGCCTTCAGTTATTTCTGATTTTAAAAGAAGATACCCCAAGGTCGGTGTTCATATGCATGTAGGCAATACCAAGAACGTAGTTGATTTTCTGAATGCCGGCAGTGTTGATGTAGGCCTGGTAGAGGGTGATGTTAATAAACAGAAACTTAAGATAGAAAAACTCATTCCTGATGAAATGGTCTTTGTCATGTCTCCATATCATCATCTTGCAAAAAAGTCCACGGTATCCATTATGGAGCTTTCAAAGGAACCCCTGATCTTCAGGGAAGAAGGCTCAGGCACAAGACAGGCGATAGAAAAATATCTTTCAAAACACGGCATATCCCAGCAGCATCTTAAAATATCACTTATTATGGGAAGTACCGAGTCGATCAAGAACGCTGTTGAAGAAGGTATGGGCACTTCCATACTGTCAAAATGGGCGGCAAGGAAAGAGTGTAAGTTCGGAACTATAAAGGCCGCTTTCTTTAAGGAAGACAAGTTCGTCAGGGACTTCAGTATGGTCTATAAGAAGTCAAAAGAGCCTTCACACACACTTGAACAGTTTATGGGATTTTTAAGACGTTACCCTTACAATAAACTCCTTAATACCACGTAGTCTGTATCTTTTGCTCATCCGTTTAATTTCAAAAATATAAATAGTCTTCAGCTGATGATTTCTGCGCGGCAGGATGAAGCGGGAATTTTATTTGCTTATCTTGATATTATTGATGAATTCCAGTTTTCTCAGCTCTTCAAATATGCATTTCAAGGATATAGTATGTTTTGTGGAGACAGTATAGTTGTAAATTAATTCCTCTGTGTTATGGTTCTTTTCATATTCTACTGCGTAGATGTCGAGTTTATGTTTCATCATAACTGACTCAAAGTCTTCTTCATGGCTTTCATCTGCGATCGGCGTTGATACACGTATTACCTTGAAACGCAGAATTTTCATTTTCTTTTCAACCAGCCTCAGCACAACTAACGCTGCTATCGTTATTGTACCGGCAACTGCCCCTTCAATGTATAGTCCGCCGCCTATTGCAAGGCCTATTGCTGAAACGATCCATATGGACGCGGCTGTTGTAAGTCCTCTTGCAGAATAGCCGCTTTTGATTATTACCCCTCCGCCAAGGAAGCCGATGCCTACCAGCGCGCCTGCAGAGATCCTTGCCGGGTCAATACGCAGGGACGCATCAACCGTATGCATGTAGTGGTAGTAGTTTTCCGAGATGATCATGATCAGCACTGCCGCGACACACACGATAAGCTGGGTCCTGAAACCGGCGGCCCTTCCATGGATCTCTCTTTCAAAACCGATTATGCCGCCTATCAATGCGCCGAGAAGCATCCTTAATATTATTTCCTGAACAGGTATCATAGCTAATCATTATAGAATAACAATGAATTACTGTCAAAGAGCTTTTTTGAACCCCTTACCCCTTACTACCTGTTTTTTATTATTGTGGTAAAATAATTTTCATTTTGCTTTGAAAGGAGACAATATTTTGAGAATTGAAAAAGATACACTCGGGAGCGTCAGGCTGCCGGTTGATGCATATTACGGAGCTCAGACCCAGAGGGCGGTTGCTAATTTTCCCATAAGCGGGTTGAGGCTGCCCGGAAAATTTATCATGGCGCAGGGCATTGTCAAACTTGCAGCTGCAAGGGCCAACGGTTCCCTCGGGCTTTTGAATAAAAAAATGCTTAAAGCCATAGAGAGGGCGGCCCAGGAAGTCATCAAGGGCAGGCATTTCGGACAATTTGTGGTTGATGTATATCAGGCCGGGGCCGGAACATCACAGAATATGAATATCAATGAGGTGATAGCCAACAGGGCGATAGAGATGCTTGGAGGACAGCGGGGCGATTACAGCATTGTCCATCCTAATGATCATGTGAACATGGCCCAGTCAACTAATGACACGATACCTACATCTATATATATATCAGCATACAGCGCAGTAAAAGATGAACTGATCCCTTCTCTGGAGAGTATGAGAGACTCCCTGCTTTCAAAGGCCGTAGAGTATGACGGTATTGTCAAGGCCGGCAGGACCCATCTTCAGGATGCTGTGCCTGTGAGGCTCGGGCAGGAGTTCGGTGCATATGCAGAGGCTGTGCGGAAGGACATTTCAAAGATCCGGACAGCTTCACAATCCATGCTTGATCTGCCGATAGGCGGAAATGCCACAGGTACGGGAATAAACGCGCATCCCAGGTTCAGGAGCAGTGTTGTAAGGGAGATCAAAAAGATAACCGGGGTCAAGTTCAGAAGCTGTGATGATCCTTTTGAGGGTATTCAGAATGTCAGCCCGGCCCTTGAACTGAGCGCGGCGCTGAGAGGTGTTGCTGTGACGCTTACCAAGATATCTAATGACCTTCGGCTTTTAAGTTCCGGGCCCCGTACCGGCTTTGCAGAGATAATGCTTCCGGCAGTGCAGCCGGGTTCGTCCATAATGCCTGGCAAGGTCAATCCTGTTATGGCTGAGATGCTTAATATGATATGCTTTCAGGTCATGGGCAATGATACAGCGATCTCATATGCTGCCCAGGCAGCACAGCTTGAACTGAATCCCATGATGCCTGTTATAGCGCATAATCTGCTTTTTTCTATTGAGATACTTTCCAATGGCATAGGTGCGTTCACCGGTAAATGTATTGACGGCATTGAAGCTGATGCTGAAAGATGCAGGGCTTATGCTGACTCAACGCTCGCAATGGCAACAGCGCTGAACCCTTTTATAGGTTACGCGGCAGCTGCCGGTATATCAAAAGAGGCATATCGTACAGGCAAGACAGTTAAGCAGCTGGTCCTGGAAAAGAAGATACTTAGTGACAAAGATGCTGAGCGGGTGCTGGACCCAGGGAAGCTTACCGGGAAATAAATATCCGTTGCTTTAAAACCTGTGAAAGTGATAATCTTACTATAAGGTTTTGCGGGGATAATAATATAGTACCAACATATACTACCAGTACGATTTTTCTACATGTAAAGTAATTTTACAACAACTAACAGCTTGAAACTAATAAGAAAAATTAATATTGTTATAGCGATTTGTCACATTTTGTCGAAAAACTTTACATTAAGTGAAGTGTGACATTGATAAAATGCTTATTATTTAACAGGTTATCGCATGGCTTGTTTTTTGCAATAATCATAATATGGTGAATTTTATGCAAGGACAACCTGATTTCGAAATGCCTCCATATAGTACGGAAACATTGAAAACCCAGAGTATCAATCCAGTATCAGGAGTAATGGCTGATATGCTGAAAGATTGTGAGACCCTTGAACAGCTTTTTGGTTCAGAGCAATGGGATGAATATTTCCATGGTTTTTCCAGTTTATTGAACATTGAGTTCAGTATCTATGATGAAGATATGTCTCTGCTGTATAATGCGAACAAAGACCCGTTCTGCACGTTTATAAAAAGTTCAAAGATGGAAGAAACAGGCTGTGACGGGTCATGTACGACTGGTGTAGATACGTCTAAACATCAGGGCTGGCCAGTTGTGAAAAAGTGCGGCGCGGGACTTATGAACTTTTCCTTTCCGGTCAAGGGAATGGATGAAAAGGCATTTTTCGTCGGTGTCGGCGGATTTGCAGGCTATGAAGATTTTCTTGAATATACAGGAATAGTTAAACGCAATGATCTTGCAGCTATCCCCGCGTTAAGGCCTTTGAGTTTCCCCGGTAAAGACTACATTGGATCTGTCTCCCGATATTCTTATACGACAGTAAGCACTCTTTTTAAGAGTTTTGATGAAAAATTCAGGACTGATGAAAAACTTCTGCGGATGACATCGCTGTTTGACAGCCAGGCATTCGGCACACTCTCAAAGAACCCTGAACTTTTATACAGGTACATAATGGACACGCTTGATTTTGTGTTCGGGAATATGTCATTTGCGTTATTTGTCTCCGCACCGGGCGCGTCAGGGTTTAAAGCTGCCTGTAGTTCAGGTAAATACCGGGACGCTTTAATTGATCTAACTCTTGATTCCGGAAGTTCCCTTATTAATGATCTGGACAATAACAGGGCCCCTGTGTTCCGGAGTGAAATGGAAGAGCTTTCGCAGGGTACCCTGCTTAAGGATGTTGACACAGCTCTTTTTATCCCGGTTGTTATTAACGGAAAAATTGACCTTATTATGGGGGTATTCGACAGGAAGTTCTCACGCAAAGATATGAAGATACTCAATGCGTTCAAGGACTATATTCAGCTTAATCTTGAAAACAGCTATCTGCGCATGGAAATAAACAAAAAAAGGAAAGCTAATAAATATTTCAGCTCCTTTATGGATTTTTCAAGCTCTATCAGTTCTGTCCTTGATCTTGAAAAACTTTTAAGCGGACTGCTTTTAAAGACGATCCAGCTTCTTAATGCTGAACAGGGTTCTTTGATGCTCCTTGATGAGGATACCTCGGAGCTTGTGATAGAGGCAAAAAGGAGCGGGGATGATATAGTACAGGAACAAATGAGGATCAAAAGGGACGAAGGCATTGCAGGTCTGGTTCTTGAGAAAGGGGCTTTGCTTGTTGAGGACATTGAAAAGGATCCGAGGATACTGAAGGCCAACCGGCCCCGCTACAAGACCAAGTCTTTCATCAGCGTGCCTATCAGGATAGAAGAGAGACTGTCCGGTGTGATCAATGTCTCTGACAAAGTTGACGGACATGCCTTTAATGAGGATGATCTCATGCTTGTTGAGTCTCTTATGAGCAATATTGCGATTGCCATCGAGAGAAGTTTGCTGTACAAAAAGACCGAAGAGCTCCGCAAGCTTTCAATAACAGATCCGCTTACAGGCATGTATAACCGGCGTTATCTGAACCTCAGACTTTCCGAGGAGATCACCAGGTATAACAGGTACAAGCACCCGTTCAGCTTTATGATGCTTGATCTGGACAAGTTTAAGTATTATAACGATACATACGGCCATATGGCCGGTGATGATCTGATAAAGGACCTTGGCGTTGTAATAGAGAGGTCCCTCAGGACCATTGATATAGCGGCCCGTTTCGGGGGGGATGAATTTGTCGCCATATTTCCGCAGACACCCAAGGACGATGCAATACAGATCACTAACCGTTTAAAAGAAAAAATTGATGCGGAGCTCTGCTGCCTCTCCGATGAAATATCGCTGAGCGTGAGCATGGGCCTTGCCACGTTCCCTGATGATGCGTCATCAATAATGGAACTTTTAGAGAAGACCGACCAGGCGCTTTACCTTGCCAAGAAGGGCGGGGGGAATACAGTTGTTTATCTTTAGAGAACACCGCAGAACATTAACCTTTAACATATATAAACATAATGAAAAATAAAAAATTTATTGGAAGAAAAAAAGAGATTGACGTACTTTTTCGTATTGCTGCTGAAGCAGGCACTGGAGATACAGACAGCATTTTCCTTTCAGGGAACAACGGCATAGGAAAGTCAGAGCTTTTAAAGCACCTGTTTGATACTCTTTTTGTTAGACAGACCGATACAGTGCCTTTTCTTTATACACTTAAAACCGCGTTCATATCTGTTGAAAGCTTTGCGCGCGACTATATATGCAGCTATATTACCCAGAACATCGCCTTTCAGAAAAAAGACAGATCAATGATCGATCACAGCCTGTATTCGTTTGATGATATCAGGCGTATTGCCAAAGAAACCGGGGCTGAATGGCCGGTGAACCTGGTAAACGAGTACTCGACCGTAAAGGCGGCAAATGATCCGGTAAAACTATTCCTGTTCGCGATATCAGCGCCTTACAGGAGCTGGCAGGCGACAGGGAAACCCGTATTTGTAATGTTTGATGATTTCCATAAAATGAAAAAATTCTGCGAGCTGAATGCAGTTGATGAAAGGAACGATTTCTGGGCCTTATATGAAAATGTTATGAGGTCTTCGTATATCCCGCATCTCTTCACAGGGCTTGAGGCGGAACTGAATAACATGTTTTATGAAGAGACGCTTTTTGGAGAACCGCTTGAGGTGGTCAACCTTCAGGGCCTGGACCGTCCGTCTGCAAAGGAATTTTTTGCAGTGATTTGTGACGCATACGGGATTGAAACACAACAGGATAATAATGATCTTATTGATGCTTTTTCGGGTAATCCCCTTCATATGAAAAATGTACTCCAGGCCGCGAGACAGTCAGGTCTTCTTTTGTCAGAGGATGATCTCTGGTCCGTTTACCTTGACGAGGTGACACGCGGAAAGACCTATAAATACTGGATGTCATTGCTGAAGAAATATGTGCCTCAATTCGACTTGCGTAAAACTTCACTTACGGCCCTCTACCGTATTATGAACAATGGCACTGTACCGTTTTTAAGCGGGACGGAAGACAGTGACCGTAATACGTTCGAGCATGTAATAAATCTGCTAAACCTCTCCGGCACCATAGAGCAGGGCTTCAGTGAGATCAGATTGGTTGATGACATGGTAATGCGTGATGTCATAACAGGCCTTTATCACAGGGAAGTACAGCAGGAGCCGATAGACAGGGTAAGAGAAATTATTCTGGATTCCAAAAAACAGACAGCAGAAGTCTCTTTGGGCGCTCCATCATTTGAGATGACAGTTCCCGCAATACCGGGCGCTGAACTTGTGGTTGTCAAGCTGCTTGAGCAGGTCGCCTTATATTATGAACTCTCTCCGCAAACAGCCGGACAAATACAGGTGGCGCTTATTGAATTGCTGGTTAACGCTAACTTAAATGATGAGGACAGGTCAGGGTGCAGGTTAAAATTTATAATGGCTGTTGATATTTTTTATATAGAGATCGCTATACCCAATAAGGATTTCAGTCTTACGGATGATAATACCGGATATATTATGAAATACATCGATGATATAAAGGTTGAAAATTCAGCGAGAGGTTCAAAGGTAACTCTTGCAAAAAACCTTGAGACTTATATGGCCCCCGTACAATAGTCTAAATATAGACCCTTTTAATTCTGTTTCCTATGGAGGTCAAGACCTCGTAAGGAATGGTTCCTGTCTTTTCAGCGATGTCATCAGCAGAGATATGCTCTTTTCCCTGCCTGCCTATAAGTACTGCCTCTGACTTATAATTGACCCCCGGTATTCCGGTGACATCGACCATGATGGTGTCCATGCAGACCCTGCCGGCTATTGGAGCGCGTCTGCCGTTTATCAGCACCTCTCCGATATTTGAGAGGCTTCTGCTGTAGCCGTCAGCGTAACCCACAGGGATGGTAGCGATGGTGCTCTTTCTTTTTGTGATGAATGTCCTGCCGTAGCTTATGGGTGTGCCTGCCGGGACCTTTTTCAGGAAGACAGGCCTGCTTTTGAGGCTTAATACAGGTTTCAGCTCTCCTCTGTCAGAGCACCCGTAGCCGTAAAGCATGATGCCCGGCCTTACCATATTGAAGTGCGCGTCCGGAAGCGTCAGCACTGCGGCGCTGTTGGCCATATGATGGTATTTGAAAGTGATCTTTTGTTTATTCAGTTCTTTAACAAGGGAAACGAATATATTTGTCTGATGCTCAGCAAACTCCTTATCCAGCAGGTCTGCCTCAGAAAAATGGCTCATCAGCCCTTCAAGGACGATATTTTCGAGTCCGGCGATCTTTGGGATCTCTTTAAGAGCCAGGTTCGGACTGAACCCGATCCTGCCCATGCCGGTGTCTATCTTGATATGAATGGGAACCTGAATATTTTGTCTGCGTGCAAATGAGGAGATAAGTTTTGCTGTCTTGATATCAAAAACAGTGGGGGTCAAGTTGTATTTTATGCAGGCCTCAATGTTGTCCCTGTCAAAAAAGACATGTACAGGAACAGTGATGCCCGATTCCCTTAGCGTAATCCCTTCGTTAGTGAGGGCAACCCCGAGTTCTGAGGCGCCGTGCTTTATGAGATGTTTTGAGATGTGTACGGCGCCGTGTCCGTATGCGTCGGCCTTTACAACGGCCATGACTTTTTTACCTGAGGTCTTTTTCTTTACGACCTGCAGGTTATGCGAAAGAGCCTTAAGGTCAACTTCTGCAAAGGCCTTCTGCAGTTCCACTTATGACTTGTCTTCCTTGCCCTTATCGGATTCTTTTGAGTCATCCTTAGGGGTCACATCTATTTCAGGATCTGAAGAGGTCGATTTCTTGAAATTCTTTATTGCCTCGCCAACACCTTTGCCTATCTCAGGCAGTCTTGATGCCCCGAACATTATTACTACGATTACCAGTATGATGATTAATTCTGTTGCTCCAAGCCCGAACATATTACCCTCCTTTTAATTATGACCTCAGGAATGCAGGTGCCGCTTAACATCTTCTGGAGTGTTTAGATTGACAAAAGCCCTTGCCCCCGGATCAAATCCTCTTATTTCCTTGTCAGTTATATATTTTACCTTTTTGTTCCTCAAAAAATCTCTAAGTCCTCTTCTGTCCGAGAGAACGGCCTTTTCCATTGATACTAAAAGCTTTTTAGAATAAAAGGCAAAGAGCGGCTCGACCCTTTTTCCTTCCACCTTACCAAGTCGGTACGACTCGATTCCGAGGGGGGATTGAGGGGGGTAGGGGGAATTGGGAATGACAGCGTCATATCCGTTTCTCTTTGAAGCCATATATTCAATAATCTCTTTGTTTATAAAAGGCATGTCGCATGCTGATACAAAGACCCATTGAGAAGAAGAGTTGGTAAGTGCTGTGAATATGCCGGTCATCGGTCCTCTGATATCATATATATCCCCAAGCAAAGCGACCTCGAGCTGCACATACATCTCAGGCTGGTTCGTTACTATAAATTTCTCTTTGAAGAGTTCTTTGTATGCCTTGAGGTTCTGCTCGATGATCGGCTTGCCATTTGATTTTATGAATGCCTTTGGGACAGGCATCCTGGTGTTCTCACCACCGGCCAGGATGATGCCTGTGCAGTCTTTTATAAAATTGGTCATTATGTGATTTTGGAGGATTTGGGATAAAAAGGCAAGAGGGTGGGGTTTGATGTATTAATTGTGGGGGCGAACCCCATGTGGTTAGTCCAGTTGTTCTTATGTGTTTATTGACAATACCTGGTTATCAATATACTTAATGCAATATTAAAGTTGAGAATAACACCTGCAACTCAATAAAATTAGATACTGAGAGAAAACCTCAATAACATCATGTTATCAATAATTCTGAGTGAAGCTTATATTGCTGATTTCCAATAATTATCTTCATGCTTCAATATTCGTTTTTCTAATTCCCCTTCCTCACGGTGTATACCAGATCGGCGATGTATAAGCCCTCTCCTGCGTAATCATTGGAACTTCCTTTCCCATCTCGACTCCGTAGCGCGCAGCGTCGTATGCTGTCCAGCGCGGGGTCGGTATCTCTATTACACGTGTGTAGTAGAAAGCTCTCTGCTTCGGATCAAAGTCAGGGTCCTTCCAGACAGTGATAAGCTCCGGCGAACCGATACTGTTCTTCCAGGTCGCTTTCTTCACGTCTACTGTATTGCCGACCGGCGGCAGCTTTCCTTTTGCGTCGGGTTTCCGGTCGCCAGACCAGACCACGTCATAGACCTTCTCATGGGTCTCGCCTTTTTTGTCGAGCCAGCCCTTTATGATCTGGATACGGTCGAGGTTGCCGCTGTAAGGATCGCGAAGTGCCGCAACGAGAAAGGTCGGTACCTTACCTTTCGGTGCTTTTTTCAAATCACCGCCCATAGGCACGCCTTTTTCATAACCGACATTAGCCGGCATACGGCTATTGGCGTCTTCAGCAACAAAATCCCAACCGCCGAAAAAGCGTACGAACATACGTGGACCGGTGGTGGCATAGGTCTCTCTGCGTTTCATTGCGTCAAAGATAGCTTCGCGGGTATTCTCTGTTGCCCAGACGGCAGCGTAACCCGAAGCGACCGCCTGCCACCCCATAATCTTTGTTTTTCCGTCCACAGATTTCATTGAAATGTGGTTCCAGCGTTCAGCAGCTGGCTCCAGGTTCGAGTACTTGCCGAGAAAGTTTTCCTCCTCGACCGCCGCAAGCGAAATATGGCTGTCAGTTGAACCGATCATTCCATATTTGAACGGGTTGGTGCCGAGCTTAGCCTCAAAGTCCAGCCCGCGCTTGAAAGCTTCACGAGCGTACTCACGAGGTATCATCGACTTCTCGTTTTTCTTGCTCATATCAAGGTTGTAGGCGTCCCAGGTTTCGTAATCGGCAAACTCGTCATTGGGAGACAGCAATGGATGGGCCTCACCATCACCCTTGAGCTGTGTCACCTCGTATAGTGGTTCCCAGCGCATGCGCGTATCGGCGTAGGCCTTGGTGAGGGGTTTGCCGGTCCAGGTCTTGTCATCGAACATCAAGCCGTTACTGAGGTTGCCATTATGCGGGATGGCCAGAACGGAACCGCCGGTGTCTTTCTCGTAGGCCGCCAGGAACTTCCACATATCTTCCGGGTCGTTGCTGTCATTGGCAGAGAAGGGTATGATCCTGCCAACTTTTTCGGGTCCATCTCTAAAGACTACAACCCTGTGCAGGTTGTTCCCGCCGGGCATTGAACTCCACTCGTAGCCGCCGAACGCAGTGAATTTCCCAGGCTCGTTATAGCGCTCTGTGATGTCCAGGTGCTTTTGCCACACCGATCGGATGACGTTTTTATCTTTCATCGATTCCGGGAAGGTGCCATCACCGATGCTTGTGACAATCTCCATAACTGCCTGCCAGGACTGGTCGCTGTCTCCATTTAACATTTTGCTCCATCCCCGCGTCCTTTCATCAACCAAAACAGCGGGATTACCTTTATAGAGTTCCATTGTTGTGAAGATCTCAGAGTGATCCGCAATAACAAGGAAATCCAGCGGACGGGACAGACGGACACGCTGGCCCGTTGCTGAGCGCACTTCTTCGCCGCGAGCAAATCGATAAGCCTCCTCGGCACCCAGCTTATTGCCAGCGCCGAATGCGTCAAGTGAAATGGCGGTGTGCAAATGGGTGTCACCGAACAACGGTTTCGTTGGAAAGTTGCGCGCAACGTAAGGTGAGTAGCTCTTCTCTTCGAAATCCTTTGCATCATCTTTTGTAATAAGATTGTGCGTTCCATCTTCCGAGGCCAGGGCCACGCTCGGCAAAGTCAGTGCCGCTATGGCGACCAGCGCTAAAATTGATTTCATCAGTTTGCGGTTTTTCATTTTCTGTCTCCTTTTAATTTGATAAGTTGTATGTAATTTCAACTTTCCAGTGCTCAATTAGACACAAAAGGGATATATATAAATTGTAGGTGAGTAGAGGTGGCTTTACAACTAGTAAAATTACGTGGTTGGGAAGATTTTATGACTAACCGGTCAGACGTATCCTGACCCGAAGATTAACGTTAGTAATGTTGCATAAAAAGGAAAAATTCAAATCGTTGATAACTTCAACTTATGTTGCATTAATCGTTAAAAATACAAAACAACAGTATAGAGAAATATGAATAATATCCATCCTAAAACAGAATTATTAATAATACCGGATTATCGACATACCCCAATACTATATCGCCACCTTAACAGCCTTAACAAAAACATCAATTGCGGCATTAATGGCCTTTTGTGCAAGGGCCTGTGTCATGATCTCGATAGTTATAAGCTCTGCTTCTACAACTTGTTTTTCCCGTTCTATTTCACGATCGAACACGGTATCATCAATTTCGTTATTTATCCTTGCTTCCCCTAATTCCTGAAGTGATTCCTTTTTGTTTTCCAGTATCTCTTTGGCATAGCTTTTTATGTCTCCGGCATCTTCCTTTACTGAATCAGAAATTGCATCAACCATATCCTTCAATACTTCTTCTATATTAAAACTCATTTTTTACCCCCTTCAGTATTAGATTAATTAGTAGGCGCTATGTTTTTAGCTTCCTCTCCTTTAGCCATAGCAGTGAATACCCGGACAAATTGTTTCCGGTGCCTTTTAGCTTCGAAATTTGAAAAGGTTTTATCTTTCTTGTGAAGCTCTTTATCTTCTATCCATAAGTCCAAGGCAATATTTGCCTGCTTGGTTGAAAGCTTATTTAAGGCACGTATCTCGTTTTTCATAACAAGCGCTCTTATATCAACTTCAATGTCATTGTATTTTGCTTTGAATTTGTCATAGCTTCTTTCAGAGACTTTTGTGTCAATCAGCTCACCCCAGAACAGATCAACCTTTTTCGCCACTTGAACAATTTCTTCTTTAATAGAGGCATCATAGTCAGCAACGTATTTAACCGCACACCCGCTTGTAAGAAGAGCAAAAATAAGCAAAAGGAAAATACTTTTGTTTCTTATTAACTTTTTCATAAATTTACTCCTTTGGTTTTCATCTCATGCATAGAGTCATTGAATTAAGTGTAGGAATTTCTGAGTGATCCCAGCCGCTGTCCCTGTAAAAAAGTATATAACATTATATGGTCATGGGCAAGGGGTGCTTTTGATTGCGAATTAAGAAGATAATTTTTTATACTGCTGGTATAAAAGCACTCCGCCCCAGATAAATGAGAGTATGATCAATATTGATCCTGCAGTGAAAGAGAGGCGCGCGATAAAATGATCATGCTGCAAAAGCCCTGATTCTGTGAGGATGAACTCCCAGTCATGAAAACCGTATGGGGAAAAGCGTCCTGTATTGCCTCCGATAAGAGGCATTGTAAGTGATGTTGCGTCATTGATGTAAGGCGCGAGGTCGATAAGGTTCTGTCCTGTCCACCATAGTGTTATGGATGCTCCGAACGTGTCCCGTGTCTTGAACAGTAAGGTCAGGAGGCATATCAATGGGATGAGTACCTGCCCGATACTTCCCCCGAGGGAGGCTATGAAGTCCCCGAAGACCTTAAAGATTATATGCCCCGCCTCATGAAAAGGGAGGTTTATTAAATGCATATATGACTGGAGCAGGTAGTTGCTCGAGATCGGCGTGAAGATGAATTTCCATCCCCAGGTGAAGATGATCAAAAAGATGATGACCCTGCCTCCAAAGTAGAGAGGGTCAATGTCCGGCTTTGTGTAAAGAAGCAGGTTCAGGATACGGTTGCCGGATGGCTCTGTGACCTCGGGAACGCTCTCTTCGTTTAACTCCGGTTGTTCGTCAATGCTTTTATGGAGCCGGGCATACTTTTCAAAGACAATGCCGCACTTAACGCATTCGGTATTTGACTCTTTCTGCTCATAATTGCATTTGGGACAGATCATGAGGTTATTGTCGGAATTTGGTTGTGAAATGTGTAGTAGCACGTTGCAGCGTGCCCCTACACATTTTTGTAATTCATAATTATTTCAACAGCCTTTACAGCATCAGCCGCAGAACTCGTGATACCGCCTGTATAGCCTGAACCTTCGCCTATTGGATAGAGGTTCTTTATATTGACTGATTCAAAGTTCTTATTGCGCATGATCCGTACAGGAGATGAAGTCCTGGTTTCCGCACCTAACAATATCGCCTGATCTGAAATAAATAATGGGACTTCTTCTTTCCATTTATTAAATGCGGCCAATAGTTCATTGACCACAAATCCCGGGAAAATATCTTTCAGGTCAGCAGGAACAGCCCCCATCTTATATGAGGTCTCATTTAAGCCGAGATAGCTTTTCTCACCTAAAAAATCCATTAAATTCTGCGCAGGGACTTCCCATCTTCCTCCTCCTGCGTTAAAGGCATTGCGTTCGATCTCTTTTTGGAATTCTATCCCGGCCAATGGACCGGTTGATCGGTAATCATCCGTATGACAGCTTACAGCCAGCGCTGCATTTGAAAATGGTGATGATCTTTGTGAGTAGCTCATCCCGTTCAAGACCAGCTTGCCCTGCTCGGATGAAGCATTAACTACCTCACCTCCGGGACACATGCAGAAGGTGTAAACTCCCCGTTTGATCTCTCGATTAGTATAGTTCAAAGAATAGGCGGCAGCTCCTAATCCGGGGAAAGCCTTATATTTATTGCCGTATCTCATGAGGTTGATAGTTTCAACCGGATGTTCGATCCTCACGCCGACAGAGATCGGTCTCTGCTCCATGGCAACACCTTTTTTATGCATCATCTCAAATGTATCTCGCGCAGAATGCCCCAGGGCAATATAGATACTTGAAGAGAGATATTCCTGTTCACCATTTATGATAATGCCCGAGGCCTTACCCTCTGATATCAGGATGTCCGTCATCTTTGAGTTGTAATATATCTCCCCGCCTCTCTCAAGAATATAAAGCCTTATATTACGGACTATTTTGCAGAGCACATCAGTTCCTAAATGGGGCTTACTGATGTACTCTATTTCTTTTGGAGCACCAAATTTAATAAAGGTCTTCAATACATGATTTACAGGGCTTGTATTATTATTTCTTCGGGAAAATAGCTTCCCGTCCGAGTATGAACCTGCTCCGCCTTCACCAAACTGGATATTTGATTCAGGGTTGAGTTCTCTTTCTTTTATAAATCTCTGTACATCAACAGAGCGTTTTTCTATCTTTTTGCCGCGTTCAAATATTACAGGCTTGAGCCCGTGATCAATAAGTTCAAGGGCGGCAAACATGCCGGCAGGGCCGAACCCTACTATTATGGGTCTGTCCTTAATGTTCGCTGGCTGTCTGGTTGTCTTTACTTGTCCGGTGTATATTGGGAAGTCCTGCCTGTTCTTAAAGTAGTCATTAATGCTGACAACTAATGATATTTTGTAATAGAACTGTTCTTTATTTCTGATATCAAGATCTTTACTGAGAATTTTCGCAATAGATATATTTTCTGTGTCTATCCCCAGCTTTTCAGAAGCGGCAATTAGATATGCATCAATCCCGTCTTTTTCAAGGGGAATTTGTAAATTGCTGATTATCAGGTCCAGAGGAATACTCCTGTCTCTAAGGGAGGTTATAATAAAAAAGGGCACCCACAAGAGGTGCCCCTACAAATAATCATTGATGTTGTTTTTACAGGTTCTGGTTGACCATCTCGCGCAGTTCCTTGCCTACTTTAAAATAAGGCACCTTCTTTGGCGGGACCTCTACTGATTCTCCGGTCTTCGGGTTTCTTGCTTTCCTTGCTTTCCTTGCGCGGAGCCTGAAATTACCGAATCCTCTTATCTCGACCTTGCCGCCGTTGGAGAGGGATTCTTTTACGCTGTCAAAGATAGTCTCTATAATGACCTCGGTCTGTTTTTTTGAAAGCCCGTGCTCATTTAGTTTTTCAGATATCTTCTCGATAAGAACAGATTTTGTCATGAATTGCCTCCTGTTATTTATCTATGATGTTAACAAATATTTTAAACTTATGCCTGAAAAAGCATTTTCGAAAAGCTGTTTCGGCACATTTCCCTTAAGCAGGTCGAATATGCTGAAGCTCTCTTCTTTATAAACTACTTCAGGTCTGCCTTTGATGCCGGCCATTTCTCCGGCTATCTTTATGGCGTCCTGAAGGTTGCCGAGTTCGTCTACCAGGCCTATTTCTTTGGCCATTCTGCCTGTGAATATGCGTCCGTCAGAAAGCTTTCTGACCGCTTCAGCATCCATGTTCCTTGATACGGCAACAGCCTCTATGAACTGGTCATGTACATCATCAAGAACTGTCTGAAGGATCTGCTTTTCTTCTACGGTCAGTGACTTGAAGACAGAAGCGATGTCTTTATGTCTGCCGCTTTTTATCACCTGTGCTTCGATCCCGATCTTTTCCATAAGTCCTTTAACATTAGGTAGTTCCATTATAACACCTATTGAACCGGTCAGGGTGCCCGCGTTGGCAATTATTTTATCAGCAGGCGCGGCAATATAGTAACCGCCTGATGCGGCAACCGAGCCCATGGAGACGATCACTTTTTTCTTTTTCTTTAATTTGAGGATCTCTTCGTATATTTCCTGAGAGGGGGCCACACCGCCGCCCGGGCTGTTGACCCTTAGGATAACTGCTTTGATCGAGTTGTCGTTCGCGTAGTCTTCTATCTCTTTTATTACATCAGCGGAATCGATGATAACACCGGTGACCTCTATAACCGCAACCTTTGCTCCTAACGGCACTTTTTTGGAATAGGTCACGACGAGGCTCAGGAGCGCTATTATTCCAAATACGATCAGGAAGAATATTATGACCTTTTTCACTTCAGCACGCTCCGTTTTTACCCGAACATGGTCTTCATGCTGAGGTCGATCTTTCTTTCATCGGTGTTGATATTTATTATTCTGGCGGAGACTTCGTCGTCTATCTTGAAAAGTTCTTCCATTGTCTGGTCCTGGGCTTTTTCTATTTCTGAGACATGCACGAGACCTTCCACTCCGTCTTCGATCTCTACGAACATGCCGAAATCAGTGATGTTCGTTATCTTTCCTTTAACGGTATCGCCGAGTTTGTAGTTCTCAGGGATAGTTGAGTTCCAGGGGTTGGGAGTGAGTTCTTTAAGACTGACCGAGATACGTTCTTTTTCAGATTCTATGCTCAGTATGACAACCTCAATATCATCAGCTTTTTTAAGGACGTCTGATGGATGTTTGATCCGTTTTGTCCATGAGATATCTGATATATGCAGGAGGGCGTCTATGCCTTCTTCAAGCGCTATAAATGCTCCGAAGTCAGTGAAGTTCTTTACCTTGCCTGAGATCTTCTGGCCGGGTGTGTATTTTGTCTTTATCGTGTTCCAGGGGTTCGGCTTAAGCTGTTTGATGCTCATTGATATACGTTTTTCATCTTTGCTTACCTTTAAGATCATGGCATCTACTGTATCCCCGACACTGAAGAGTCTGGAGGGCTTTATGGATTTCTCGACCCAGTCAAGCTCACTCACATGTATAAGTCCTTCTATTCCTTCTTCGAGTTCTACAAAAATACCATACTCAGTGGTTGTGATGACCTTGCCGTTGACTTTCTGACCGACAGGGTACTTCTCTTCTGCTGTTGCCCAGGGATCGGATTTTTTCTGTTTGTATCCGAGGGTAACTTTTTCAGTCTCACGGTTGAAGGTGAGGATCAGTACTTCAACTTCATCTCCAATGCTGAACAGTTCGCCGGGGTGGCTTATCCTGCCCCATGACATGTCTGATATATGCAGAAGGCCGTCTATCCCTCCAAGATCTATGAATACGCCGTAGTCTGTGAGGTTCTTGACAGTGCCTTTCATTATTTCACCTTCTTTAAGCACTTCAAGTGTCTTGACCCTGAGTTTGTTTCTTTCCTCTTCAAGAAGGGCGCGTCTTGATACTATTACATTAGGCCCTTTCTGGTTAACATTGATCACCTTGAAGGAACAGGTCTTGCCTATGAGGCTGTCAGTGTCCCGGGGAGCTTTGAGGTCGATATGAGAACCCGGAAGGAATGCGTGTACTCCGCCGATGTTCACGGTCATGCCGCCTTTGACCTTGCCGGTTATCTTGCCTTCTATTGTTTCGTCATTTTTAAGGGCTTCTTCAAGCTTGTCCCATGTCTTAAGACCTTCTGCTTTCTGCCTTGAGAGTTTTACAAATCCGTCGGCATCACTCAGTCTCTCGATATAAACCTCTATTTCATCGCCTGCCTTGTAGGTCTCAAGGTCGCCTTCAGCAAGGCTGCGTACAGGGACAAATCCTTCACTTTTAGAGCTGATATCTACAATTATTCCATCTTTTTTTACCTGTATGACCGTACCTTTAGTAACGGAGCCGACTTTCAGGCCTATAAATGTATCGGCATAAAGTTTTTCCATCTCATTTAGTTCTAATTCCATAATGTTATTTTGTATTCCTCCTGATGATAATTACAGCATTGAGAGCTGTATCCTGCTGCTTTTATTCATTTTTCAGCATGAAAGCGCTGTGTTATGAATAAATATACATATCCAGCAGTGCTATACTTTAGCACAAACATGTTAATGAATTCAGAGTAGATAATATTTAGTTTTTAATGTCCCCTTTTAGTTTCTCTATTGATGCCATGACCTGTGCGCTTATTGCGTCATGGAGCTGATGGCCTTTGAGGTCTTTATTCCCCGCAATCGAATTATAATATATAGGCTTGCCAAATACCACCGTAATATCAGCTCTCTTTAAAAATTTAGCATTTACAGGCAGTGCCCTGTCGGTCCCGATAAGAAGAGCAGGTACAACGGTTGCCTTGCTGAGACCGGCTATCATGCCGAGTCCGCGTTTAGCTTCGAGGAGCTCTCCTGTTTCACTACGTGTGCCTTCAGGGAATATGGTTATGACCTCGCCCTGTGTAAGTCTTTTAATGGTCTCTTTTATCGTCGAAGGTTTAGGGTTGTCCCTGTCTACAGGGAACGCAGCGAATTTAATGATCCTTCCCACCAGGGGAATATCAAAAAGACCCTTTTTCGCCATGAAAGTTATACGCCTCGGCGATACAGCCCCGAGCACAGGCGGATCAAGATAACTGATATGATTTGAAGCGATAATCAGACCCCCGTCAGAGGGTACATTTTCTTTGCCTTTTACAGTAAGTTTGCCGTTGATACGAAGTATTATTTTTATAATGCCGGCCGTGAGCCTGTAAAATATATCTGTTATAAACTTTACTGCTCCTGTTTGGCTGCTGTTCATTGTTTTTTTAAACTTTCTATTATAGTTGTAACGACTTCTTCTATGCCCAGGCCTGATGAATCGATATATACCATGTCATCGGTTTTTTTAAGCGGGGAGGTTTCCCTTGAAGAGTCCCTGTCATCCCTTTTTCTGATATCGGCAATGGTCTGTTCAATTGTAATATCCGGGTCTTTG
This sequence comes from uncultured bacterium, assembly GCA_965603765.1. Taxonomy (GTDB): domain Bacteria; phylum Nitrospirota; class Thermodesulfovibrionia; order UBA6902; family UBA6902; genus CBFDEG01. Next base: position 33,909 of record CBFDEG010000005.1, read on the forward strand.
AGTATCAGGTCGGCATGTCTTCTGCGTGCCCTCTCTTCGATGCTTGCGTCAAGGTAGAACTTGTTTTCTGATTCCGGGAAGATGGTCGTTCCTGTGTCCCTGCCTTCGATCACAACATTGCCCTGAAGGCATAGCTCCCGCTGTAAAGCGAAAAGGCCTTTTCTGACGACCGGCCTTGCTGAGACGACCGAGCTGAGCTCACCGATCTCAGCGGTCCGTATTTCCTTTGAAACATCAGTGCTGTCCACAAAAATGCCGGCATCCTTAAAGCTTATGTTTATGTTCTCAAGCATCTTCCCGAGCTGTTCATCATTATCGGGGCGTATATTTTGTTTGCGGGCCTTCCATGCAACCGCCCTGTATAATGCTCCTGTGTCCAGGTATTTGTAGCCGAGCCTTTCTGCCAGGAGTTTTGATATGGTGCCCTTGCCGGAGCCGGAAGGGCCGTCTATTGTGATCACATTTTTCATGCGGTGAGTTCTCCGAGGAGTTCCATGAAACCCGGGAAGGATGTGTTTACACAGTCAGTGTCATCAATTAAGGTTTCTCCTTTTACGGTCATCCCCGCGATTATCATTGACATTGCTATCCTGTGGTCCCCGTAGCTTTTAACACTGGTTGGCAGGAGGTCTTCAGTACCTTCTATTAACAGTCCGTCCATGAGTTCCTTGACAGATACGCCCATTTTTCTGAGTTCATTTGTCATTGCCGATATCCTGTCGGACTCTTTTACCCTGAGTTCGCCTGCGCCTGTTATCTTTGTTATTCCCTCTGCCTTTGCCGCGGCAATACAAATTGCAGGAAACTCATCAATGGCCCTGAGCACAGCATCTCCATTTATATGTATGCCTGAGAGCTTTGAATGTTTTATATGGATATCAGCGACCGGTTCTCCTGATACTTCACGCTCATTTTCAAGAGTGATATTAGCTCCCATTTCTTTAAGAATATCTATAATGCCGCTTCTTGTGGGGTTTATGCCGGTATTTTTTATGAGTATGTCCGAGCCGGGGATGATGAGTGCCCCGACCATAAAGAATGCAGCGGATGAAAGGTCTCCGGGTATTGTCAGGTCGGAAGGTTGGAGCGCGGCAGGGCCGTTGATGCTGACCGTCAGCTCGTTTACGCTGATGTCTGCACCGCATGCCTTCAGCATCCTCTCTGTATGGTCACGTGACCGCCCCAGTTCTTTTACAGAGGTTGTCCCGTTACAGTAAAGGCCTGCCAGCAGTATCGCTGATTTTACCTGAGCGCTTGCTATCGGGGATTCATATTGTATGGGTACAAGTTTTCCGCCCGTTATTCTTAACGGCGGAAGTCCGTCATGGTCCGAGCTTATTTCCGCTCCCATCTCTGTCAGCGGGTTTATTATCCTTTTCATGGGCCTTTTCATTAGAAAGCTGTCTCCGGTAAGTGTGGCTGAAAAAGATTGTCCTGCGAGCACTCCGCTCAAAAGTCTCATGGTTGTGCCTGAATTTCCGCAGTCGATAATGCCGTCTGGTTTTTTCAAGCCTTCCAGCCCTGTACCATGTATGATCAGTTCATTGTTTTGGGCCTGAGGGCCTGAGGTTATGTCAACTCCCATCTTTTTGAATGCGTTCAGTGTGCTGAGAGGGTCTTCAGCATAAAGAAAATTCTTTATCCTGCTTTCACCCTCTGCAAGGGATGCGAAGATCACCGACCTGTGGGATATTGATTTGTCAGAGGGTGTCTCGATCTCTCCTTTTAACGGACCTTTGCCTGTTACGAATATTTTACTCAATTGTTGTTCTTCCCCTCTTTGCCCTGTTGAATTCCTGTTCAAGGCCTTCCCAGTCCGAGTCCTCGATCAGGTCTGTCATTTTTGATATTGCAGATGAAAAATTCCTGAGGCCATCCAGAATGTTTGACCTGTTATAACTGCATATGTCCTTCCATAGGGCTGCCGGGCTTTGAGCTATCCTTGTCATGTCCTTCAGCCCTGCACCGCTGTTGTTGAGGAGGTTGGCGTCAGCATCGAGTATGGAGTTTATCAATGCGTAGGCGACCACATGCGGCACATGACTTACTGTCGCAAACACCCTGTCATGTTCATCCGGTGTCATTACTGTCGGTTCTGCCCCGGTTGTTCTCCATAGGGCCATAACTCTGTCCATCGCGTTTTTGTCTGTATGTTCAGAAGGGGTAAATATGCATTTTGCTTTGACAAAAAGATCCGCGTCCGCGCCGTCAATACCCTGTGTCTCTTTTCCTGCAATGGGGTGAGCCGGAACAAAAAGGACATGTGCGGGCATATGCTCTTCCATCTCTTTTATTACCTTTGCCTTGACACTTCCTGCATCCGTTACTATTGCGCCCGGCTTTAAACTACCCTTTATTTTTCCGGCAATTGTGCTGAACTGTCCCACCGGGGCTGCGAGCATGACAAGGTCGGCGCTGCGTACCCCTTCGGCATGGTCTGTTGAATGATCATCAATAATGCCGCGGTCTTTTGCATGTACAAGGTTCTCTTCCGACCGTCCTATGCCGGTTATCCTGCCTTTAAACCCGTATTTTTTCAGTGCGAGCGCAAAGGAGCCGCCTATGAGTCCCACACCGATTATTGAAATATTTTTAATGTCCATTTTATGTTCTGTTCAAGCCGACCTTAATTATAAATGATAAGGCCGGAAAAATACCTGTTAGTTCTATAAGACCTTTTTCATGGCGCTGATGAATTTTCTGTTCTCTCCGGGCAGACCTATGGTCACCCTTATTGCATCAGGTCCCATCGGCCTTACAATTATTCCTTCGTTCAGCAGTCTGCTGTTCAGGTCAGCGGCCCTGTTCTTGAGCAGCATATAGATGAAGTTGGCTTCTGTAGGTATATACTCTATCCCGAGTGATGAGAGGTTCTTATATAGATACTTTTTACCCTGTTCATTTACCTGTTTTGTTTTTGCGAGATGTTTATTATCTTCAAGCGCTGCGATGGCCGCATGCTGTGCAGGTGTGTTGACATTAAAAGGCTGGCGTATCTTATTCATCTCACTGATCGTTTCAGCCGGTGCCATCCCATATCCGATACGAAGGCCTGACAGACCGTATATCTTCGAGAATGTCCTGAGGATGAGTACCTCTCTGCCCTGTTTCAGGTATTTCATGCTGTCAGGGTAGTCCTTTGAATCAACATATTCATAATATGCCTCATCAACCACCACCAGCACATTGTCCGGGACCTTTTTCATGAAAGAGTCCATTTCAGCGGAGCTGTTGATGGTGCCGGTCGGGTTGTTCGGGTTTGCTATAAATATCATTCTGGTCTTCTTTGTTATCCTTGATGCCATTTCATCAAGGTCATGCCGCCACTGCTTCAGAGGGACAATTATATTTTTACCGCCCGCGGTCTGTACTATCATTGAATATACAATGAATGAAGGGCTTGCCATTATTGCTTCGTCACCGGGACGCAGAAATGTTCTGACCGCCAGTTCAATGATCTCGTTCGAACCGTTCCCGAACATTATCTCGCCGGGCCTTATTCCCAGCTTTGATGAAAGCGCATTGTTCAGGTAGTAACAGGTCCCGTCAGGATATCTGTTAAGTTCCTTTATGCATTTACGCATCGCATTGACCGCACGCGGTGACGGGCCGACAGGGTTTTCGTTCGAAGCAAGCTTGACGGACCCTGAAATGCCGAGCTCACGTTCCAGTTCTTCAATGGGTTTGCCGGGTATGTACGGAGATATGCTGTTTATATGCTCAGGGGACTTCATTATTATTGCAGTTCTGCGGAAGGGTAGGAGCCGAGCACCTTAATGAAATGGCACTCTTTCCTGACTTCATCTATCGCCTTTTTTATCTTTTTGTCTTCGATGTGGCCTTCCATGTCAACGAAGAATATATATTCCCATGCCTTTTTTCTTGAAGGCCGTGATTCTACTTTAGTAAGGTTTATCCTGTTCTTTGCAAACGGGGTCAAAATTGAATATAGGGATCCCGGCTTGTCTTTTACCGAAAACATCAGGGACGTTTTGTCTTTGCCGGTCCTGCCCTGGGATTCTTTTGAGATGACAAGAAAGCGGGTGAAGTTGTTCCTGTGGTCTTCGACACCTTTTTCAATGAACTTCAGCTTATATTCAGGGGCGGCAAGCTCACTTGCGATCGCCGCGACCGAACTGTTCTTTGCGGCCTTTTTGGCTGCTGCCGCAGTACTCGGCTCTTCTTTTACGGGTATGCCCGGAAAGTTTGACGCTATCCAGTTCCTGCATTGAGCAAGGGGCTGGGCGTGCGAATATATTTTTTTAACGTCTGTTTTCTTTCCTGTCTTTGACAGGAGGTTGTGTGATATGGGGAGCAATATCTCAAATGCGATGTCCATGTCATAGTCGATGAACATGTCCAGTGTATAGTTGACCACCCCCTCGGTCGAATTTTCTATCGGTACGACTCCGTACTGGACATTGCCTCTCATAACAGCTTCAAATACTTCTTTGATAGTGGCTGCCGGCAGATAGGTCATAGATGAACCGAACTGTCTTTTTGCCGCCAGATGTGTATAGGTGGCTGCCGGGCCGAAATATGAGATCTTCAGAGGTTCCTGCAGTGACTTTGAAGCTGAGAGTATCTCTTCGTAAATAAGCCTGAGCGCCTCATCTGGGAACGGGCCGGGGTTCTGCTCTTTCAGTTTTTTGAAGATCGCCCGTTCTCTTTCAGGAGAATGGACCTTTAATTTATTGTCCTGCTTGGTCCTGCCCACATCTATGACAATATTTGCCCTGTCATTGAGCAGCTCGATTATCTTCTTGTCGAGTTCGTCTATCTTTTTTCTTAGATCATCAAGTTTGGGCATTGGTTCTGACCTGTCTTTTGGTATATATTGTAATAATAATACTGAAGGTTAATTTAGCAATAAAGCGTAGTTTTTTCAAGGGTAGTTTGAATTGCGGTATCGTATTTGTTTGTGATCAGGAAGGTTTTAAATAAAAAATAAAGCTGAACTCTTCAGTTATGGGCGTTATGGATGTTTCTGAATCCGCGGTTTTGTCTGTCCCATATTTTTTTCCTTATAGAGGGCAGGTCCTTTATGACCTGGAAAAGTGCAATGGCCAGATTGACGATCGTTACGATCACAGTGATCATGAAAATATATACAAATATGGATAAAATATCCTGCGCCATTTTTTAACTCCTATTTATATTTATAACATGTTGCAGATATAGAGTCAATCGGAAAATTCATTTATTATATAAGAAGTTATAAATATTAAATAAGGTTTCCGGGTGCGGAATTCATGTTCTGCCATCTTAGAGTTCACACGGACATTTGATGATCTTTACTATAATGTCGCCAAATCCCGGAGTTCCTGTCAGCGGGTTGAAATTCGCCGGGTCATGCAGTTCATTAATGTTGGGGGTGTAGTCGTATGTGCTGTTTATAAAACCCAATCCAGATGCTTTCTGCCCGCCTGGACCAAAAGGCACTTTAATTACCCCCGGCATGATCTCTTCTGTAAGGAATGCTTTTCCGCTGGTCCTTTTTTTCAGAGGGTTCTCAAGGATAATTATGTCACCTGTTCTGATGCCGAGGTTCTCACCGTCTTTTCTGTTGATCGCAAGGACGGGAATTGACATCCTGCCTTCCTTGAAAAAGGTTTGCTGACCGGCTGTTATGCCGGACATGTCCGGTGTATCACATGTTTCCGGCATACAATAGCTGAACTCATTGTTCAGGGGTTCCATACATTCAGTGGTCGTCTCTCCAAGGTATGAGCAGATAGCTGTCATTGTCATTGAATAATGCACTCTCCCGCTTATCAGCTGGAAGGGATAATCCCTGCTGATCTTATTGAACGAAGGATTTTTCGGGTTCCAGTTGCACTTTGACCAGTAAAATGTTGTTGGATAGTTTTCCCCGAACTTTTTATTGAGGTTTTCAAGGAAGCTGAAGGTAAACTCGAATTTGCCGGACTTTGTTTCAGGACAGCTGCCGGAAGGGGTGCCGTCCGCCTTTTTATATCTGAAATAACTTGCCGGCCATATGGCTACGCCGTTATGTTTTCTGAGCCAGTCAACGGTAAGCATCTCACCGGTACTGACAACAATATCTCCCTGGACCGCTCTCGGGTTGTCAGGGGTCCCGAGGACCAGACAGCCTTCAGGCAGGTCAGGATATGGAAGAGGGCTTCCGATATTATAAAATCCGGGAGAAGTGGCCAGCTGTTCATTTATAAAGGCCTCTTCATTTTCATAATGTCCTGCGAAGTCCTCTGTCCTGATGTCCGGATCGCTGTTTTTAACAAAGTAGTCTGCCATCATGATCATAAAGTCAAACGGGGTCTTGGACTCGTGAAGCGGTTCTATGACCCTGTCGCGCAAAGCCACTTCAGGGCTTGCGGTGTATACGTTGTTCAGGCCCATTCTTTCGAGATATCCGGCTTCCGGAAATACTATGTCCGCATATTTTCCTGTGACGGATATGTGTGTGTCTATAAATATTGTCAGGTCAATGCTGTATTCCCCGCTCTCGTCCTTGTTTGTCAATGCATCGATCCAGTCCGGTGTGCTGCCTGCGGTAATGACCGGGTTGCCGGCCCTTGTTATATAGGCCTTGACCGGATAAGTATGGTCTTTGAACGGGCCGTGTTTCAGTTTGACGCCATTTTTTATTTTGTTCGGCAGATCGGTAAGCACTCCCCACTTTGCGGACGGATAATCACCGTAGAGGTCTTTATGCAGCTGCGAGAACCTCCCAGTGGCTTCACTGCCGTTAATGGTTCTTGTGACCTTGCGGCGGAATAATTTTCTCCCTGCTGTCCTGCTCCCTTTTTTGGGTTTTTGAGGGCCCATCAAAAGCAGGCCTCCCGGTCTGTCCACATTTCCTGTTATCAGACATAGTGCGGTCATAAGTATAGATGTTACGTCCCCGTTCGTATGATGTGATGTGCCATGCATTCCTATTTCTATTGAAGCGGGTTTTGTGCCTCCGAACATATGGGCCACTTTCTTTATGTTCTTTTTTGATATGCCGGTCTTTTCCTTTGCCCAGTCAAGGCTGAAATAATAAAGATCGTTAGCAGGGTCCTTTCTTCTAGAATAAACAAGAAAAGATCTCAGGAATTCAGGCCATCCCTCTGTATATTTGTCAATGAATTCATGGTCAATATATTTTTTGGACGGATGCTCCTGTGAATCATTCCGGATGATATAAAGGAGCATTGCCGCAAGCAGCTCCGCATCGGTCCCGGGTATTATCGGCAGCCACATGTCTGCCAGGGCGGCAGAGTTCGTGTGGGCGGGATCGACCACAATATATTTGCAGTTATTACCGGTCTGCGCCCCTGTTATACCGTTTGACATGTAATTGAATCTGGTGGCCACAAACGGGTTGACCCCTATATTGATTATGAGCTTTGCGTCATGTTTGGTGTTTAAATATAGTTCTCCGTTGTTATTCCTTATCATAAAGGGTCTCTGAACATCGGGAAGCGGTCTCGTGTCTCCTGTCATCAGCATATGCCCCCATCTGCGGTTCGGGTCGCAGATGCATCCGTGACCGTAAATATTCGGTGTGCCGAATGCCCGGAAAAGACGTTCATATGCTATGCTGTCCGACATATCGCCTGTATTTAAAAAAACTGATTCAGCTCCGTGTCTCTTCTTTATCTCCACAAGTTTTTTGGTTACATAATCTGCTGCCTCCTCCCATGTGACAGGTTTCCATTTGTCTTCCCCGCGCTGGCCTGTGCGCATGAGAGGTGTTTTTATCCTGTTTGGAGAGTACGTAAGCTGGAGCCCCGCAGCGCCTTTTGCACATAAGGTCCCGTTATTTACAAGTGAATGCGGATTGCCGTAGATCTTTTTTGCCTTTCCGTCTTCTACTAATACGGAAATGCCGCATTCAGACGGACACATGCTGTCCGCGGTATATACCAGTTTTCTTTCTGATATGGAATGGCCGTCTTCAGCGCTGTCCTCTAATACCGGTCCTGCCTGCACTTTTGTCGCCCGTCGTTTTTCAGGGAGCTCGTAGTTCTTTAAAGAAGGGTGGCTGATTCTGCTGTTGCTTAATAAATAAAATATATTGGGACCCGCCTCATTTTCGGGGTCCAATACCTTTACCTGTCTTCTTCTTATAGTGACTGATATTTCACTGTGCTTATCGTTTATGTCCCCGAACGTGATCGCGTTTCCCATGCAGCTTGCCGCACATACCGGCTGCTCCCCCTTTTGCAGTCTGCTGTAGCAGAAGTCGCACTTTTCGGGTTTTCCCGTGACCTTGTTTATATCGATCGCATTATACGGGCAGAACTCATAGCACTTTTTACATTCAGTATGTTCAAGGCATTTATTGGTGTTTATAAGGACAATGCCCTCCGGGGTCTTGAATATCGCGTCCTTTTCTTCGCATACATCGATACATGGAGGGTTGTCGCAGTGATTGCACATTCTGGGCATGAAAGACTTTTCAATGTCAGGATAATGGCCTGACCGGGAGGTCTCTATTTTGCAGCGGAATATACCGAAAGGGATATTATGTTCCGCCTTGCATGTTACCTGACATGCGTGACAGCCGATACATCTGTCAAGGTTTATCAGCATCGCATATCTTTTGCTCTTTTTCCTGCTTTCAGATATCCATTCAGAAGGGCGTCTCAGGAATTTGTATTTAGGGAAGAGCATGAACTCGTCCCTGCTCGCATCCGGTATGTATGACTGGAAATCAAAAACACCGATCTTTTTCTCAAGCTTTTCAGCTATATGAGAAACGGTGAGGCAGATAATAAAGAAGCCGGCAGCGATGCTTACATAAGCTGAATACATCTTGTCGGGCTGACGGGTGCTCACAATAAAACCTGCCTGTGTCAGCTCAATAACACCGATAATGAAAATGGTGGATGTGTCCTTGAACAGGGAAATGAAAAATCGTGCGAATGACGGCAGCATCATCCTGAAGGCCTGGGGTAATATGACATTGCCCATGGCCGAATATCTGGACATGCCTGATGAGAGCGCTGTTTCGAGCTGGCCTTTGGAAACAGCCAGGATGCCTGAACGTACTATCTCTGCCTGATAAGCTGCTGCATAGATCGAGAGTGAGAGCACAACACTCCATAACACAGGGATGTTCATGCCGAACACGTAAGGGATAACGTAATAAAACCAGAACAGGATCATTATCAGAGGCGTTGCCCTTATGATCTCAATAAAGGCGATGCAGGGGATCTTGACATATAATCTGGAGGAGAGTCTGCTGTAACCGATGAGCACCCCGAAGGAAAAGCTCAGGGATATTGAGATGACAGCCAGAAAGATATTAAGAAGCAGTCCTCCCAGGTCTCCTTTTGGATAGGCGCCTAACAGGTAAAAATCAATATAAGAAAAATGTTCGAGTATTTCCATGTTAAGCCTTTGGCTTGATTATGCTTGTCGCATCGATCTTTAAATGCCGTTCAATTATTATCACAAGCGATGCCATCGCTATTGACAGGACTATATAGAATAAGGTTGCCGCAATAATGGCCTCGATCCCTCTGAAAGAAATAGATTCTATCTGTTGTGTTGCCCATGTCAGCTCATGTGCTGTTATGACCATGCAGAGCGTTGTGTTTTTAAAGTTATGGATCATCCTGGTTCCCAGAGGCGGCAGCGCCAGTCTGAACATCTGGGGGAGAAGAATGTATATGTACTGCTGTAACCGGTTCAATCCGGTAGAAATGGCAACCTCTCTCTGGGTCAGCGGTAAAAGAAGCCTTCCGCTCTTTAAAATATCCGAAACATATGAGGAGTTATCCAGGGTCAGGGCGAGGGTCCCGGCTGCTACAGGATAGAAATAATATTCGTTGAGGCTCTTTCCGATACCATATGGAAGCAGCTCCGGAAAAATGTAATAAAAAAAGAGCATCCAGAACAGCACCGGTATGTTCTGGAATATCTTCACATACATGTTGCCGAATGTGCGGAATGTGTTTATCCTGGATGTCCTGAGCAAGGATATTAAAGTACCCAGCAGGATAGAGAGCAGCGACGAAGCTATAAATATGAAGAGGGTTATCTTGATCCCTTCAACAAAAACATATGTATATGGTTCGGTAAGAAGGATGCCCCAGTCAAAGTCATATTTTATAAGATCAGAAATTTTTTTCTCCTGTTCGTCTCAGTATATATATATATGAAAATCTATTGATGAATGTACAGGTCAGTTGCCCGGTTATATTATACAGAACTCAATAAAAGGCCTTAATATTATAAGGTATTGCTATATTGTAATAAGCAAAGCGTATTAATTCAAATATTATATAGCAGAGCATTTATTGAAATCTGATGAAGTTAAAAGAAAAATATAAACAATTGTAATTCTCCCGCCAATTTGACAGTATAAGAACAATGAATATACAGAGCCGTTGCCGCACATTAACCTGGAAAACTACATGAGTTTCAGACTTCTTTCTTCTCCTTTACAAGGATTTACCGACTTTAGGTTTCGCAATGCCTTTAACAAATACTTCGGAGGGATCGATACCTTTTACTCTCCATATATTCGATTAAATGGAAAGCTTGAGATCAAGCCGGCATATGAACGTGACATTCTTCCTGAAAACAATACCGATCTCGAGCTGGTCCCACAGATCATAACAAATGATGCGGATGAGTTTTTATTTACAGCTAAATACGTTCAACAGCTTGGATATAAAGAGCTGAACTGGAACCTGGGGTGTCCTTATCCTATGGCAGCAAAACGCGGTATGGGTTCAGGCCTGATAAACGATCCTCCAAAAATTAACAGCATTCTTGAAAAAGTTCATGCAGGATCCGACATAGTCGTGTCTATGAAGATGCGCACGGGCTACGAAAACAGTGAAGAAATTCTCCAGGTCTTTCCAAGCCTGGAAAGGTATCCTCTTAAGTACATTGCAATACATCCTCGTATTGGAAAGCAGCTATATAAAGGAGAAGCAGATCTGGATTCGTTCCAACGGTGTGTAGACAATACAGACCATAAACTATATTACAATGGAGACATCACTTCGGTAGCTATATTTAATGAACTTGCGGAACGTTTTCCAATGATAGACCACTGGATGATCGGCAGAGGAATGATCGCCGATCCCTTTCTGCCCATGATGATAAAGAGCAATACTTCAGCATATCCTGAAAATAGAATTGATATATTCCGTAAGTTTCATGACACGCTGTTCCACGATCACGCTCAAGCCTTATCCGGACCAGGCCATATTATAATGAAGATGTTGCATTTCTGGGAATACTTTATGAGCTCGTTTTCAAGCTCACAGAAGGGACTCAGGAAGGTCAAGAAAGCTAAGAGTATTCGTGCTTATGAGGATGCTGTTAGGGAGATTTTGGATAGTGAAGGGGGTTTGTCCCAATAGCCCACTGCCTCAATTCCGAGCCCGAGCCCGGTTTTGCTATAGTGCTGTTTTATCTGAAATGAGTTGGGGCGTTGACCCCACATATTTTCAATCGGATTTTGGTAG
>CBFDEG010000006.1:0-43720 GCA_965603765.1 uncultured bacterium
GCAGATGCATGCCCGTCATTATCAGAATATTGTGCATCCATGTCCCGGACAACTGTTTCCCCGCCTGTATCAAATGCAGGAAACTTTCTTTCTCCGGCCCGTACATAGACAGAATCAGCGCCTGTTGCCTTCAATATCACAAAACCGCTGCCGCCTTTATGAACCGTTACCGGAGACCTTAACACATCAAGTGAAGGAGGCATGGTATCGATAACTGCCTGTATCTCCTGACGGAACTTTTTAAAAGGCCCGGCCTCCGCCTTAACTATCACCACAACATCGCCGTCAACCAGTTTGAGTTTTTTGGGTTTAATGTTCAGGCTGTATTTTTTTATACTGACATCAGCATCTTCTCTGAAGAGCTCGACTATCTTACCGTCCTGATATACTGATATCTCTATTGACCTGAGGTTCTCTCCGGAAAACTCGACGGTCTTGTCAGCAGAGATGACCTCAAACCCTTCCATGCCTGTAACGGCCGGGCCGGGTATCAGGAAAAGTTTATACACAGTAAACCCCGCGATAAGCACTATTGCCAGAACAATAAGTATCAGACCTGCCTGACCGAACCCTTTGTTTCCTTTTGTATTATTCATATGATCCCCCTTGCAACTTACAGCAAATAAACGTTTTTCATATTGTTTAGCCTTATATAGTGACATAATAGACTAATAAATACAATAAAATCTCACGGCACTATACGGACTAATGTCTTTCAAGTGCGTCCGGCAGACTTAAATTGACTTAACCGCCTTAAAGTATATAATATTCTTACTATAATGAAACCTTCCACCAAAACTACGGATTTCCTTATTATAGGCGGCGGGGTTGCCGGATTAAGGGCGGCCATAGAGCTGGCCACAAAAGGAGATGTCCTGCTTCTTACAAAGGACAAACCCAATGAAAGCTCAACCGGATATGCCCAGGGAGGCATCGCGGTCGCGCTCAGTGATGAAGACGAAGTCTGCATTCATTACGATGATACGGTAAAGGCCGGCAGCGGGCTCTGCAATGAGAAGGCCGTGAAAACAATGGTCGAGGAAGGCCCCGGCTATATACTGGAGCTTATATCCTGGGGAGCTGCCTTTGACAGGGAGGAGAGCAGGCTCTCTTTTACCATAGAAGCGGCCCATACCAGAAAAAGGATCCTCCACTCGCACGGTGACTCGACCGGCAAAGAGATAGAAAGGGCATTAGTGCAGAAGGCCCGGTCCTTCCCGTCCATATCAAGATACGACTTCTCTTTCACACTCGACCTGCTCACAGAAGGCAACAGATGCATAGGCGCAAGGGTATTAAGAGGCGGCATAATAACGGACATATACGCAAAAGCAGTAATCCTTGCAACCGGAGGGGCAGGACAGGTCTATGCAAGGACAACGAACCCGATGATATCAACCGGGGATGGAATTGCCATCGCATACAGGGCAGGGGCAGTCATCACAGACATGGAGTTCGTACAGTTCCACCCCACGACCCTTTACTCCCCCGGAGCGCCCCAGTTCCTGCTGAGCGAAGCCATGCGGGGGGAAGGCGCCTACTTAAAGAACAAACACGGGGAACGTTTCATGTCCGGATACGATGAGATGGCAGAGCTTGCATCAAGGGACACGGCAACAAGGGCCATTGTTTCTGAAATGGTAAAGACAGGGATAAGTCATGTATATCTGGATCTTACTCACCTTGACAGCTCATTTGTAAAGAACCGCTTTCCTCAGATATACAACACATGCCTTCAATACAACATAGATATAACTGAAAACATGATACCGGTCTCCCCTGCCGCACACTACCTGATGGGCGGTGTCAGCACTAACCTTGATGGGGAAACAAGCATAAAAGGACTTTTCGCGGCCGGAGAGGTCGCCTGCACCGGCGTACACGGCGCCAACCGCCTCGCCTCGAACAGTCTGCTTGAAGGACTCGTATTCGGAGCAAGAGCAGGGAAAAAGGCCGCTGAATATATCTCATCCGAACTGACTGTAACTAGCCCTGCAGTAGAGCGGCACTGCGGAAAAGATCCGGAAGATCTTGATATTGAGAAAACAAGAAGCACTTTGAGACAGTTCATGTGGAACAGTACCGGTATTATCAGGTGTGAGAAGTCCCTGGCTGCTATAAAAGAATGGCTTGAAAGCAACAGACTGATCGTGGAAGCAGACTGCCAAAACAGAAGAGACTGCGAACTGAAGAATATGTTTACAGTTGCACAACTGATAACTGATTCATCACTTTTAAGAAAAAGCAGCGCCGGGGCGCACTACCGTTCTGATTTCAAGGAAAAAGACAAAAACCTCCAGAAACATACTATCTGCCGAAAAGGAAAAGGAACCGGCTGGTCAGATCACTTATTTTCTTCAGGGATCGGGGTATAGAACGGGCTTCGTACAAATGCCTCATTGAAGTATTTTGCCGCCTCATCCATTTTCTCCATCTCATAATATGCATAACCCAGGAAATAAAACGCCTTTGGGTCCGGGTTCTCTTTAACATATTCCTTCATCATGCTTATGGCCGCATCTTTCTGCCCTTTGTAATAAAGAGAGTATGCCTTTTCCACAGGGGTCTCCCCTGCCCAGCATAATGAAAATGACATTAAAGAAACGGTCATCAGTAATATAGCGATAATTCTCATAATAACCTCCCACCTGTTTTTATTGCTTCTTCTTATCATCGTTATCTTTCTTGATTTTCTTTAATTCCTTTTTCTGAAGCTTCAGCAGGTTCCTGTAAAACTCGTTTGAATACTCGGTCGGGACACTGCCCTCCTTAAAGAATTCTACCATTTTACCGGTCTCATTTGTAGCTAACAGCCCGGTCAACGGATCTATCACAGCTGTCACAATACCTTCAGGCACCTTAAAGGGCTTTTTCTCATTCTCTGCATCAGCATCGCCGAACGGGTCCATGGCAGAAAGGGCTTTTTTCATGAAGTTGACCCATATCGGGGCCGCAGCCCTTGAGCCGGTCTCTTCATCTCCGAGTGTACGCATATTATCAAAACCGACCCAGACACCAGTTGCAAGTTCAGGCGTGTACCCTATGAACCATGCGTCCTTATAATCATTTGTCGTCCCGGTCTTACCCGTAACAGGCCTCCTCAGGGCCTTTGCGCGCCAGCCCGTACCGCGTTTCACAACATCTTCAAGCATGGAAGTTGAGAGGAACGCTGTCTGGGGCCTTATCACCTGTGTTCCGGCAGGCTCATTATTTTCAATTACATTGCCATCACTATCAATAACATATTTAATTACGACAGGATTTCTCCTGACACCTCCCTGCGCAAACACACTGTAGGCGGCTGTTATCTCAAGCGGAGTAACGCTGAGACTCCCGAGCGCAAGGGTAAGGTCGTTCGGGAAAGGTCCCCTGATGCCTAACCTGCGTGCAAATCTTATTGTCCTTTCCACCCCTACCTCTTCAAGAAGCTTGATGGTCACAATATTCATTGAATGCACAAGCGCCTCACGAAGCCTTATCGCGCCATGATATTTTTCATCATAGTTTTCAGGCTCCCAGTCCCCAAACTCCTCACTTTCATAAAGCAGCGGCTCATCAATAATTATGCTTGCAGGAGTAAAGCCATGGTCCATGGCAGCGCTGAATATAAAAGGTTTAAAAGCTGAACCCGCCTGCCGTCTTGCGGACACGGCCCTGTTAAACTCACTTTTATTAAAATCATACCCGCCTACTATGGCCCTTACATATCCGGTAAAAGGCTCTATCGCAACCACCGCGCCCTGCACAAGCGGTTCCTGGTCAAGCCTGAAAACAGGCTTCGGCCCGCTCATGTCCTTTACGCTCACATGTATTACATCTCCCCGCTTCAATATGTCTGTGAGCTTGAAAGCCTTAAATTTCATCCGCAGGTTGCCCTTCTGGTCAACAAGCCTGCCTGCCCATTTTGCATCGGCAAGATATATCCTGCCGATCATGCCTCTTGTCTTGACCATGGCCATTGTAGAAGAAACACTGAGCACCGTGGCAGTCATGATATCACCCTTTTTCATGACAACTTTTTCAAAAGAGCTTTTATCCTCCAGCTCCTTGCTGAGATCAATGTCCTTATGGTCTATGGGCCCCCGGAAGCCCTGTCGTTTATCAAGCCGTTGAAGCCCTTGCTGCAAAGAGCTTACCGCAGCCAGCTGCACCTCCCTGTTAAGGGTTGTATAGACTTTCATGCCGCCTTTGTATGTCATCTCAACACCGTACCTTTCTTCAAGGTATTTCCTGACATATTCGAGGAAATAATTGGGCTTATAGCGTTTATATCTTGTGCTCGAAAGATACAGAGGCTGATTATAAGCATCGTCCATCTGCCTGTCAGTGATATAACCCTCATGCTTCATTCTTCCGAGCACGACCTTCTGCCGCTTTTTTGCCTTTTCAAGATTACTGTAGGGAGAGTAATTGCTCGGCGCCTTTACAAGCCCGGCCAGCAATGCGGCCTCAGCAAGGTTGACGTCAGAGATAGATTTACCGAAATATGCCCTGGCCGCCATCTCGATCCCATACGCGCCATGCCCGAAATATATCTTGTTCAGGTATATCTCGAGTATGTCTTCTTTGGTAAGGTTCTTTTCGATCCTGTATGCAAGGGTCGCCTCTTTCAGCTTCCGTATAATGGTCCTCTCAGGAGACAGGAAGACGACCTTTATCAGCTGCTGGGTTATGGTGCTGGCGCCCTCCTTTATTCTGCCCGCCAATATATCCCTGGACAATGCGCGCATAATGGCCACATAATCAACTCCGGGATGCATCCAGAACCTTGCGTCCTCAACGGACACGATGGCCCTTATAAGGTCTTCAGGGACCTTGCTTAACGAAACATATTCGCCCTTCTCAACCCTGAACTCGCTTATAAGCGTGTCATCGTCAGCATAGACCTTTGTACCGTTGACAGGCCCGAACCCTTTTATATCATCAAGCTGGGGCACACCGCCCACAAGGGCAAAGTACCCTCCAAAGACAGCGCCGAATGATATAACGATAATAAAAAGAATGGTCCGAAAAATAATGGTTTTCATATCAATGAATTATAATGTGCATATTATTGAAGTGTCAATTTAGAGAATACACGCGCGGAAGACCGGAAGCAGAGAGGCAGATATTATTCTTCTTCTTCAAGAGTTATTGCCTCATTAGGGCAGTTCTCTTCAGCAGCTTCACAGCACTCAAAGAACTCACAGCCTTCAGGGTCAATGACCCTTGACTTTCCATCTATCACCTGAAAGACACTCGGACATATCTCTTCGCATACCTCACAGCCTATACATAGGTCACTATCAACTATCGGTTTCATTTTTTCATCTTCTCCATAACAGCCGCTGCAAGCAGCGGGAACATTATCTCATGATGACCTGTCAGAGCATAAGACTTCCCGCCTGAAAGCACAGGCCTTCTCAGGACATTTTCACGGCACCTGTAGTGCTGTATAAAATCCATATTAACAGTAGTAAAATTCTTCACATCATGCTTTAAATTTCTGGTCACTGCTATTGCCTTCAAAAAGACCTCCGGCAGAACAACCGCAGAACCAAGATTAATATATACTCCGCCCTTAAGGTCAGCAACAACCGATGAAAAGAGCCGGAAATCCCGCATGCTCCCCTCGCCTATATTCGCACCGCTTGCGAGCGGATGCATATGTATGATATCAGTTCCGATGGCAACATGAACGGTTGCAGGGAGATTCAGCCTTGCTGCCGCGGACAGGATGCTCAGGTCCTTATGTTCTGCCCTGCTCTTTAAGATATGCCCGCCTACCGCCCTGCCGATACCATCACCTTTTTCAACGCCTTTATTGATGGCCCTGTTCAGTCCCTTGCCTGTCTCCTCTGCCATGCCGAACGTCCCCCTGCACAGCTCAACATCAACGTCTTCAGAGGTATGTCCCATAAGGCTCAGCTCATAATCATGGACAATGCATGCGCCGTTCATCGCAACAGCGGTTATCACGCCCTCCTCCATAAGGTTAATGATCACAGGAGAGAGTCCGACCTTTATCGGGTGCGCGCCCATACCGAGCACGACCGGCCTGCCCTTCCTCCTGGCCTTCACAATGGCGGCAACGATTTCTTTGATATCATTGGCCGCAAGAATGTCCGGAAGGCTCTCAAGGAAACCACTGAAGCTCCCGCCTGCAAAAGGCGCAGCTGTCTTTTCCTGCGCAACCTTGCTGTTCCTTGTTTTCAACTTGCAGGTTTTGACCTTTTTCAGTGATATGGGTTTATATTTTTCAGGCACATCTGAATATAACTTTCATGAGATGAATAGTCAAGGAAGCGCAAATCAGGCAGCCGGTCTATTTTTTAGAAAATTATTTCGGATACCTTAATCGCAAGGTAAAACAATTTCAGCGCAGCATCTAAAAATACAAAGCCATTCGCAGAAAATCCAATATTTATCCAATTGAAAACTTTTCTAAAAAATAGACCGGCTGCCTAAAACCAATAAATAAGTTAAAATTACATGGATATGGAAGCACTTGCAGAATATGGTTACCTGGGCCTGTTTATCGCCTCTTTTTTAGCGGCGACAATACTGCCTTTGAGCTCCGAGTTTGTACTCGGTTTCCTGTTATTAAACAATTACGACCCCTTTAACACGGTTGCCGTTGCCACTGCCGGAAACGTACTGGGCTCTGTTGTCAACTATGCCCTGGGACTCGGGGGAGGTTTGCTTGTTCTTAAAAAACTATTGCGAATGTCCGGTAAAGAGATAAACAGGGCTGAAGAACGGTTTAAAAAATACGGGACATTCAGCCTGCTTTTCGCATGGGTCCCGGTCATCGGGGATCCGCTGACAGTTGCCGCAGGGGTATTAAGAATAAATTTCATGGTCTTTCTTGGCCTCGTTGCAGCCGGCAAATTATTACGCTATATAATAGTAGCTGTATCCGTATTGTCCATATAGCCATATAAAATGACGAGACCAGTGCATGATGCATCATGCCCCTACTTCCGCACTTTCGCTCTGTCTTGTGTATAATTAATCCATGCCATCACTATATATAATTGACGGAAATTCATACCTGTACCGCGCCTTTTACGCGATAAGGGGGCTGACCGCCTCTGACGGCACACCGACAAACGCGATATTCGGTGTCACCAATATGATATTCAAACTATTGCGCGAGAAGAATCCTGACTATTTCGCCATTGTCTTTGACACCCCTGAGCCGACGCACAGGCATATACTTTTCGAGGATTACAAGGCCCACAGAACCGGGATGCCGGATGAGCTTAAGCCCCAGGTGCCTTTGATAAAGGAGATAATTGATGCCTTTAATATCGTGATGATCGAAAAACCGGGTTACGAGGCGGATGACATACTCGGTGTTATCGCAAAAGATGCCGAGGCAGAAGGCCTTGACGTCTTCATTGTCACAGGCGACAAGGACATGTGCCAGACCGTCACCCCGAAGATCAAGCTCTACGACACCATGAAAGAAAAGATCACCGAAGAAAAAGATGTGATAGAAAAATACGGGGTAAAACCATCGCAGTTCCCCGAGATACTGGCGCTTATGGGCGATGCATCCGACAATATACCGGGCGCCCCGGGGATCGGTGAAAAGACAGCTGTCAAACTCCTGAAGGAGTTCGGGGACATTGATAATCTCATAGCCTGCAGTGAAAAGATAAAGAACAAACGTGCAAGGAATGCTGTTGCCGACAACATCGAGAGCATACGCCTCAGCAAAGAGCTTGCAACAATACACCCTGACGTGCCCCTAGATATCACGATCAAAGACCTTAAGGTCAGAGAACCTGACTGGGACTCCCTTCTCGGACATTTCCGCAGGTACGGACTAAGCAGTCTGATAAGGCTCGTGCCTGACAAAGAGGCGCCTCCGCAGGTGGATACGCAATACATAACCATTCTTGATACAGACACCCTCAGGAAAGCGCTTTCCGGTGTCAGGGATGAACTTACCATAGACACGGAGACGACCTCCGCGTCACCCATGAACGCAGAGCTTGTGGGCATATCATTTTCGATTGAACCTGAAAAGGCATATTACGTCCCTATCTCTCATTCATATCTCGGGATGCCGAAACAGTTGACCATAGAACAGGTCACCAATGAAATGAAAGCAATACTCGAAAACGCTGACATTAAAAAAACAGGACACAATATAAAGTACGACCTCATCGTCCTGAGAAACGCCGGCATCAACATGAAAGGCATCGGCTTTGACACGATGATCGCGTCTTATCTGCTTAATCCCAACAAGGCGAACCATAATCTCACGGATGTCTCGATGGACCATCTCGGCATAAAAAAGATAGATTTCAAGGATGTGCTCGGCAAGGACAGAAAAGATTTCAGCGAGGTCCCTGTTGAAGAAGCAACTGAATACGCGGGCGAGGACGCGGCCGCAACACTAAAACTGAAAAAATGCCTCGGTCCTGAGATCAAGAAAGATGGATTCGAAGAACTTTTCAATGATATGGAGGTCCCGCTCATAGAGGTACTTGCGGACATGGAGATGGCGGGCATAAAGATAGACATCCCCCTGATGCAGGAATACTCTGACAAAATGGCAAGAGAACTCACAAGCATTGAACAGAGGATATATTTCATTGCAGGCGAAGAATTCAATATCAATTCTCCCAAACAGCTCCAGGAAATACTCTTTGACAAACTGGGGCTCAAGCCGCTCAAAAAAACAAAGACCGGATACTCCACAAATATAGAGGTACTGGAACAGCTCGCACTTGAACACGAACTGCCGAAAGAGATCATCGAGTACAGGGGGCTTTCGAAACTGAAGAACACATATGTTGACGCGCTCCCGAAACTGGTCAACCCGAAAACAGGCAGGGTGCATACATCATTCAACCAGACCATCACAGCCACCGGAAGGCTGAGCAGTTCAGAGCCGAACCTCCAGAACATCCCGATCAGAAGCGACTGGGGCAAGAAGATAAGAATGGCCTTCATCACCGAAACTGGAAACCTGCTCCTGTCATCGGACTATTCGCAGATAGAACTGCGGGTGCTCGCGCACCTGAGCCATGATAAAAGTTTTGTGGAAGTATTTCAAAATGACGGCGACATCCATACAATGACAGCCTGCCAGTTGTTTGATGTAACACCTGACAGGGTCACCGATGATATGAGGCGCAGGGCTAAGACCGTTAACTTCGGCATAGTCTACGGCATCAGCCCGTACGGTTTAAGCCGTCAGCTCAGTATCCCGCCGGAAGAGGCAAAGAGCTATATTGACACCTACTTTGCAAAATATGACGGTCTGAAGATCTATTTTGATGAACTGATAAAAAACGCAAAAGAAAATGGTTATGTATCGACCATATTCAACAGAAAGCGGGCGATTCCCGAACTTGGCAGCTCGAACAGGAACACTCACCAGCTCGGAGAAAGGCTTGCGACCAACTCGCCTGTTCAGGGCTCGGCCGCGGACATCATAAAGATATCGATGATAAACATATCAAACAGGATCAAAAAAGAAGGACTCAAAACAAAAATGCTCCTGCAGGTGCATGATGAACTCCTGTTCGAAGTTCCTGAAGATGAAAAAGATATAGTCATGAAAATGGTCAAAGAAGAAATGGAAGGCGCGGTCAAGCTCTCGATACCTGTAACTGTTGATATGGGAATCGGGAAGAACTGGGCAGAGGCGCATTAAAGCGTGTACGCTCGTAAGTGGGGAAGTTAGAAAGTATAAAAAATATTTAATTGGAGAAAAATTATTCCATCCCTATTCGGAAATACGGCCGGGCTTAAAAAGAGCGATATCAAATCGCTTGAGCGCATTTATAAAAAGCGCATGCCCAAAAACAGCGCGCTTACTCCTGAGATCGCGATGTACCTTGCCGAGTGCTCATTCTCCACAGGCAGGCAGGTCGGGATCCTGGCGGACAGGCGCGGGGGCATTACCCATGTGATAGTCGGTGATGCTAAAGGCATATTCATCCCTGAACTTACAGACCACCCTATCGGTAAAAAGATACTTCGCGGTCTCCGGCTCATACATACTCACCTTAAAAACGAAAAGATAAACCAGGACGATATCACCGACCTTTCATTATTACGGTTCGACGCTCTCATCGTAATAGGCATGGAAGACGACCGGCCCGAAAACATATCAATCGCCCGCCTCTCTTCATCAAATAAAGACCCATACGAAATAAACGGGCCTGTGTCATTTCACGGCATGGAGAGGATCGTTTCGGATTTTGATATATTAGTTTCTTCAATAGAAGAAGACCTCCGCTCACAAAGGAGTGAGTCTGACCTGAAAGACAAAAGAGAGCGTGCCGTGCTTGTCAGTGTATCAACACAATCAAGGTACGACCAGGAAGACTCCATTGAGGAGCTTAAAGAATTGGCGAGCGCAAGCGATGTGGTAGTCGTTGACTCTGTGATACAGAGGGCCAGACAGATAAACCCGAAATTCCTTATCGGCGCAGGAAAGATAAAAGACCTTGTTATCAATGCAATGAACAAAGGCGCGACCATTTTGATATTTGACCAGGACCTCAACCCTTCGCAGTCAAAGGCAATAAGCGACCTGACCGAGCTGAAGGTAATAGACCGCTCCCAACTCATACTCGATATATTCGCAAGACGCGCCCACAGCGGGGACGGTAAGGTACAGGTCGAGCTTGCGCAATTGAAATACCGCCTCCCGAGGCTCACAGGAAAAGGCACTGCAATGTCCAGGTTAATGGGCGGGATCGGCGGTAAGGGTCCGGGGGAGATGAAGCTCGAAGTTGACAGAAGGAGGGTGCGCGACAGAATAACCCTGCTCGAAAAACAGCTCAAGTCTTTAAGCAAAGCCAGAAAGCAGAGAAAGTCCAGAAGGGTCTCGCAGGGACTCCCGATAATCTCGATAGTCGGCTACACGAACGCGGGCAAGTCCACCCTGCTGAACAACCTCACCCGGAGCAGTACATTTGTAGAGGACAAGATGTTCGCGACACTCGACACAGCAAGCAGAAGGCTAAGATTCCCGAAAGACCGCGATGTCATAATCACAGACACGGTCGGTTTCATCCGCGACCTGCCAAAAGACCTCATGGCCGCATTCAAGGCAACCCTTGAAGAGCTTGAGGACGCGGACCTTCTCCTGCATGTAGTGGACATCTCAAATCCCCGTTTTGAACAGCAGATACAGTCAGTCGAAAAAATAATCTCAGACCTCGAACTCGAAAACAAGAACGTCCTTCTCGTATTCAACAAAGAAGACCTTGAGGACAGAGAGATAGTAGAGGCCGTATGCAGAAGATACAACGCTGTCTCAGTCTCAGCCCTCAAACGGGATACATTCGATATGTTAATGCTGGAGATAGAGAAGAAACTCTGGCCGTTATAAATATGGAGGTTCAACCTCGATATTCAAGGAAGTCTAAGATATGTCTGAATCGCGTCTTTGATGTTCCCAATGGCTTCTTCAACTGTCTCGCCCTGGCTGTGGCATCCGGGCAGTGCCGGACAGTGAATGTGTACCAGATGACACTTTTTGAGCTTGAGATATTTTAAGATTTTCAAAAAGGCATACTTCGAATTAATACCATCGAGGGCACGCATCACTCAGCCATGACGTTATGAATAATAAACCCCATATCTTTACCCAGCAACACTAACCTCCACCCATACTAACCATCATATTGCCACCTCCCAAATAATGAGATACAATCTCATTATCATGGTAGAAGTTTCAATTGATATTTCTTTTTAGAAGGAAAAAGCCGATGAAACATTTTGCTGCGTTCGCTCTTTCACGCTTACGCTCATCCCCGCTTTCTCGCTTCCCGACTTTTTATATTACCCCCCTTGACAACAATCATTCTCCCGTGATAATCTTTATCTATGGAAACTAATTATTATAATAAATACAGGGGAACGGGTTTAAAGCTTACCCCTCAGAGACTGGCAATACTGGAATATCTGGACGGCAATACGAGCCACCCTACTGCAGAGGACATTTATGGTTCAGTTAAACGGAAATTTCCGATGATATCTTTAGCGACCATATATAAGACCATGGACACATTGAAGGAGAAAGGATTTGTTCAGGAGCTGACAATTGACAGGGAGAGACGGCATTTTGACCCTGACTGCAGTCAGCACCATCACCTTATATGTACAACGTGCCGGAAGATAGCTGATATAACACACGAATTTTTGCTCGACATACCGGATGATCAGAAGAGTGGTTTTGATATTACCGGCAGTCATATTGAGTTTTACGGGATATGCCCGAATTGTAAGAACAAATAAAAGGGAGGTATTTAAAATGGCGACTTTTAAATGTGAAAAATGCGGAGCAACAAAAGACGGAAGATGCAAACCTAAAAAATGCCTTGAGTGCGGTGAGAGTAACACCATGCAGAAACAGGGAGGATGCGGATGTGGATGCAAATCAAAATCATAGTGTTAAGGAGGGCAATATTATGTGTATGGACCATTCGATAATATGCAGCTGCGGAAGAAATGAAGCCAGCTTCAACTTTAAGAACGATATCATGCCGCCCGAAACAATTAACAGACTCTACTGCCCGGAATGCTCACAGAAAGAGGATTTTGATCCTTTGAACATGTTAAAGGACAACGGCTGGATGATACATTTCGAGATGGAAGTTGCGGGGCTCTACAGCAGCAGACTTCCTGCAAATGAAAAGGCAAAACTTTCACCCGATCTGCTTTTTGATGAAGGCTATGTTACATGGAGAGGTATTTATCCGGGAGACCATATTGACAGCGTCAAAGAGAGAGAGGAACTTGCAAAACTGGCAAAGACCGACCCGGCAAAGTACTTCAATGAAATGAAGGGCTGGGCGACCAACAGGATGGCACGCTTAAGAGATGTGGGATGGAGGAAGGCATATGAAGGATAGACCGCTTGAAGACAGACCGGCATGTTCAGTTAACAAGGCCCTTGTCCCTATGGATATAACCTGTCAGGGCTGCGGTCTTGAGATCGAGATATGGAGTGACGAGGACGAGATAATCTGCACGAAGTGCGGAAAACCGATCAATACCAAATAAAGAAAGGCTGCCGAGCTAAACAGCTCTCCGGCATGACTGGTGTTCATTATGCGAGCAAAAAAAGAACTGCTAAAACTTCTGGAAGAAAACAGATGCGGAGAACTCAGCACTCTTGTGCCTGGCAAGAGAAAGCTCCTGACCCTGTTGATATCTTCGACCTATGACATAGATAAGGTAACCTCCTGGCGGGCAATGGAAGTTATAGGAACAATGTCCGGGGATATAGCGAAAACCAATACTGAGTCCGTCAGAGATCTGGTCAACAGACTGCTATGGATGGTGAGGGACGAATCAGGCACAATGGGCAGAAGCGTACCCGGGATTCTAGGTGAGATAGTCATGAACAATCCTGTTCTATGTTCAGACATCGCGACCATCATCACTTCGTTCCATGATGAAAAGATGCTGACAGCCGGAGTTATGAGGGCAATAGGAAGGATAGGAAAGATCAATAATGAAGCTGTTGATTTTGCAGTGCCGGTGATCACTTCCTATCTTAATGACCCTGACAGCACGATCAGGGGCCATGCTGTATGGGCAGCCGGTGAGCTTGAGATATCATCGTCTATACATGAACTGGAGAAGATGAGGAGCGACAGCGCTGCCCTTCATTTTTACGAGGACGGGGAGTTGAAGGAAAAGAGCGTTGGGGAGATAGCATCAAAGGCGCTGGCAAAGTTCAAATTAAATGCTGCTGCTGTTTGATTCAGATTATAAATCATGATATATAGAAGATTAGGGAGGACATACCTATGAAACACAGATGCACTGTCTGCAACTATGTTTACGATGATGCAGTGGAAGAAGTGCCTTTTGACAAGCTGCCCGATGACTGGTCATGCCCTGTATGCAATGCAGGCAAGGACGCTTTTGAAGAGGTCTGATCCGGATTTTTAACTAATACACTATTAAAAGGAGGAAGATCATGACAGAAAAAAGTCTTTTTTGCGGAATGAACAAACCAGCGGATCCGGCCAATATGACGGATTCAGAAAAAAAACATATGCCTGTAATAGAGTGTCCTGATACGGTCAAGGCAGGAGAACCTTTTCAGGTAAAGATCAATGTAGGTGAAATACCGCATGTCATGGAAGAGACCCATCATATACAATGGATCGATTTATATTCTGGTGATAATTTCAATGCAAGAATAGACCTTACACCCGTTTTCACCAAACCGGAAGTGAGCATTATCCTTCAAAAAGGCGGCAAACACCGTAAAGCCAGGATAAGGGTCATCGAGAGATGCAATGTCCACGGACAGTGGGAAGCAGTAAAAGAGATCACTGTGACCGAGTAATAATCGCAATCATACAATGCAGGGGCAAACAACCGTTCGCCCCTGAAAAAACGGGCACCATGACCCTACAAGGGAGGAATAATATTTTTATGTCTAAATCCGACAAACACCTGCAGGACGCATTCGCCGGCGAATCACAGGCAAACAGGAAATACCTGGCATTTGCAAAAAAAGCCGAAAAAGAGGGATTTGCACAGGTAGCAAAGCTCTTCAGGGCTGTTGCAGAGGCTGAGACCATACATGCTCACAGCCACCTGAGACAGCTCAACGGCATCAAGAGCACAAAAGAGAACCTCGAAGCAGCCATAAGCGGCGAGACGCATGAGTTCCAGGAAATGTACCCTGAGATGATAAAAGACGCTGAGTCAGAAGGCAACAAAGGCGCTCTCAAGAGCTTCACCCTTGCAAATGAGGTTGAGAAGGTCCATGCAGAACTTTATAAAAAGGCCCTTGCAAGCCTCGGAAGCAGTGAGGAAACAGACTATTACGTATGCGAGGTCTGCGGTCATACGGCAGAAGGCGAGGCACCCGACGAATGTCCGGTCTGCAAGGCAAAAAAGGCCTCATATAAAAAAGCCTGTTAACACCCTCGGGGCGGGCCATGCCCGCCCTTTTGAATAAGCACCAAATAACAAATCCCAAAACACAAATAAGCTCTAAATACCAAACAGATAATGACCGAAACAACTAATACATTTGAGAGTTAAAGATCGTTTGTAATTTGAATTTTAGGATTTATTTGTTATTTGGTGCTTGTTATTTGTATTTTGGGTATTTAATATTCCATCCCCTCCCATCTTTTTATCAATATCTGGTACAATTGTAGTCCTATAAATACGATTTGAAAGAAGAGAGGTTAATTTAAGATGAAAACGTTTGAGGAATTAGGACTATCAGAAGAAACACTGAAGGCATTAAAGAAAAAGGGCTTTGAGGCCCCGACGCCCATTCAGGTAAAAACCATCCCGGCACTGCTCAAGGATGATAAGGATATTGTGGCACAGGCACAGACAGGCACAGGAAAGACCGCTGCATTCGGTCTGCCGATACTCGAGATGCTGAATGAAAAGTCAGACCATGTCCAGGCACTTATACTCGCCCCCACAAGAGAGTTGGCAATACAGGTGGCAGAGGAGATAAATTCCCTTAAAGGAAAAAAGAAGTTATCCATTGTCCCGATATACGGCGGACAGTCCATTGACATGCAGTTAAGAAGCCTCAGAAAAGGCGTTGATATTGTTGTCGGCACCCCCGGACGTGTGATCGACCATATAAAGAGAAGGACTCTGAAGCTGAACAAGATAACCCATCTTGTACTGGATGAAGCGGATGAAATGCTGAACATGGGATTTATCGAAGAGGTAAAGGACATCCTCAGCAACACGTCAGAGGACAAGCGTACCATGCTCTTTTCAGCGACCATGCCAAGAGAGATACTCAGTATAGCCAAAAAATACATGCGCGAATATGATGTAATGAAGGTCGAACAGCAGAATCTCACTGTAAGCCTTACCGACCAGATATATTTCGAGGTGTCCCAGCGTGACAAGTTTGAGGCATTATGCAGGATAATTGATATTGAAGAGGAGTTCTACGGACTTGTATTCACCAGGACAAAGATAGATGCTGACTCTATAGCTGGAAAACTGAACGACCGGGGATATGATTCAGACGCGCTTCATGGCGACCTCTCCCAGGGACAGAGGGAAAAGATACTGAACAAGTTCAAGAAACGCAATATAACGATCCTTGTGGCAACAGACGTTGCAGCCCGCGGAATAGATGTACAGGACCTTACGCATGTCATAAATTACGCGCTTCCGCAGGACCCTGAATCATATGTCCACAGAATAGGCCGTACAGGCAGGGCCGGTAAAGAGGGAACAGCCATAACCTTCATAACACCCGAGGAGTACAGAAAACTCCAGTACATCAAAAAAACAACAAAGACCGATATTCGCAAGGCCAAACTGCCGAAGGTCCAGGATGTCATAGATACAAAGAAGGCAAGGATCCAGGCCGATCTTGCCCAGATCGTAAAGTCGCACCTTCAGGATGAGTATAAAGAAATGGCCAGAGATCTCCTTGACAACGGAACTGCCGAAGACATTTTAGCAGCCATCCTCCAGTACTCTTATCAGGAAGAGCTTGATGTAAAGAACTATGTTGAAATAGAAGATGCTGTTGTTGAGCTCAAAGGCAAGACAAGGCTTTTTGTGGCACAGGGAAAAATTGACGGGCTGACAAACAAAAAGCTTATCGATATCATAAAGGAACAGTGCGGTATTGAAGACAGAAGGATAAGTCAGGTCCAGATACTCGAAAAATTCTCATTCGTTACCCTGCCCTTCAATGAAGCTGAAACGCTTCTGGAGCATTTCAGGAAAAAGAAAAAAGGCAAGTTCCCGCTTATCACCAAGGCAAAGGAACGCAAGAGAAAATAATCATCGTATCGTAAGGGCACCTCTTGTGGGTGCCCTTTTTTTTATTGTGGGATAGTAACGACAGAAGAGACAGGAACTACAGCAAAGGTAATAACGGCAGTACGGAATGGTTACTTCTACATTCGGAGTTCCTTGTTCGACATTCATTATTCGTCTTTATTTTCATACTGTAGTTGCTGTTCTTACTATCTCGCTGTCGTTACTGCTTATTGACCCTGCATCCTGATTCCTTGACTAGCACCATATGTTCTGACATAATATTTTTCATCAATTCTTATAGTTATAACGCAATCAAAATTCAAAGATAAAGGAGCATTAACATGTCCATTTTAAAGATGACCGATATTGACCTTAAAGGAAAACGTGTACTTATACGCCAGGACCTTAATGTTCCTGTAAAGGATGGAAAGGTCACAAGCGATAAACGCATACAGGCTTCACTGCCGACCATTAAACTTGCCCTTGACGCCGGTGCAAAGGTGATGATAATGTCGCACCTCGGCAGACCGGTCGAGGGTGAATATGATATCCAGTTCACACTCGCACCCGTAGCAGAACGCATATCAAAGCTTACGGGCCGCCCGACCAGGCTCGTCAAGGACTGGCTTAACGGTGTGGAGCTCGTTGAGGGCGAGATCGCTGTATTTGAGAATGTCCGCTTTAACAAAGGCGAGAAGAAAAATGATGATGAGCTGTCAAAAAAAATGGCGGCCTTATGTGATGTATATGTTATGGACGCCTTCGGAACAGCACACCGCGCACAGGCCTCGACTCACGGGGTGGCAAAGTATGCTCCTGTTGCGTGTGCCGGCCCCCTGCTGACAGGTGAGCTTGATGCACTCGGCAAGGCGTTTGATAACCCTGCCCGCCCCCTGATAGCTATTGTGGGCGGCTCCAAGGTATCGACCAAACTGCCTGTTCTGGAATCCCTGTCAAAGATCGTTGACCAGCTTATTGTCGGCGGCGGCATCGCAAATACATTTATTGCCTCAGCAGGAAACAATGTGGGCAAATCCCTCTATGAAGAAGACCTTATTGATGAAGCCAAAAGGCTGACACAGAGCGCAAAGGAACGCGGCGGTGACATTCCGGTGCCGACAGATGTTGTCTGCGGAAAGGAATTTACAGAAACTGCTGCCGCATCCCTGAAGAAAGCGGGCGAGGTCGAAGACGATGATATGATATTTGACGTCGGCCCGGAAACATCAGCCACGTTCGCTGAAATGCTCAAAAAAGCCGGCACCATCATCTGGAACGGCCCGGTCGGGGTGTTTGAGTTCGACCAGTTCGGAGAAGGAACAAAGGCGCTCTCAATGGCCATTGCGGAAAGCCCTGCGTTTTCAATAGCAGGCGGTGGTGATACACTGGCAGCAATAGACAAGTACGGTATTACGGATAAGGTCTCCTATATTTCAACCGGAGGCGGGGCATTTCTGGAATTCCTTGAAGGCAAAAAGCTGCCGGCCGTAGAGATGCTTGAAGAGCGGGCAAAGGGATAGGACTGCAAAAGCGATTAGACGGAGAATAACCATGGATACTCGCAATAATTTACGGGAACGACTTTTCATCATTATCTTTGAATCTGACACACCGGCAGGAAAATGGTTTGATGTAATTTTGATTATGAGCATTCTATTGAGTGTTACCGCAGTAATGCTCGATAGTGTGAAAAGCATTAATCAGGAGTATGGCGCTTTTTTATATTCAATTGAATGGCTCTTCACTGTTTTATTCACTATTGAATATATCCTGAGATTATCCTGCACGAGAAGACCTATCCGCTATGTATCAAGCTTTTTCGGCATCGTAGACCTGCTGGCGATCCTGCCTACATATATCAGCATATTTATTCCCGGCAGTCAATTCCTGATAGCGATCAGGATCTTGAGGATCCTGCGGACATTCCGCGTGCTTAAACTTGTACAGTACATGAATGAGTCACAGATGCTGATGCAGGCCCTCTGGGTAAGCCGTCGCAAGATAATCGTTTTCCTGTTCGCGGTCTTTACCCTGGTCATAATTTTCGGTTCCTGCATGTATGTCATAGAGGGAGAAGAGAACGGCTTTACCAGTATCCCCAAAAGCGTCTACTGGGCCATCGTGACGATGACAACTGTCGGCTACGGCGACATATCTCCCCGTACAGACCTCGGACAGATACTGGCGTCCATTATAATGATAATGGGTTACGGGATCATAGCTGTTCCCACAGGGATCGTAACAGCTGAACTTACACATTTGGCAGGACTAAAGTCCTTTCATCAGGTCTGCCAGGAATGCAGCTGCGAAGACCATGAACAGGACGCTAAGTTCTGCAAGAAGTGCGGCAAAAAACTGGTTGAACAGGGCTGTCAATCGTGACCTTTGATCAATATCAGGAAACTATTTCTTTTTCTTATCCTTTTCCTTTGACTTCATCCCTTTGTTCACCAGAGACTGTATTTTATTCAACAAGTCCTTTGATCTTTGATCAAGCTCCTTAAAATCAAACGCATGCCAGGACTCGGCAATATTTGAGTAAAGACCGAGCACCTCTTCTACCTCTTCCGGATATTCATCCTGCAGATAAATAAGCACCCATCTTTTATATGAATGGGAAACATTTATGCGGTGCAGTATCTTTTCAGCCTCACCGGCGATCTCAGGGCGGTTCTTTGTATACGCATTATGGCATCCTGTACATACCCTTGTTATAACAGAAGTGTAATATACATTTGAACTTGCAGCCCCATGGCATGTCGCGCAATGAGGGCCTGTCCCCTTTTCAAGCAGGGCCGTATAGTGCCTGCTTTTTATAAAGTTATTCAGTACTGCTTTATGGCACTTTCCACACCGTTGGGGAATATGCGACTCTTTATCTATGAACGACAGAGATGAAAAGTCGCCCATATGCGCAGCGTCCTTGACGGTCTCAGCAGGGTTTCCCCCATGACAGTCCGAGCATGAAACAGATGAAATTTCATGGATAGAGTCTTTCCAGTCATTGTAATAATCGAACAGCACCCTGTTCTGTGTCCGGAATTTTACATCTTTATGGCAGTCAACACACCTGTCTTTTGCATCAGCATAACCAAAGGCTACCAATAAAAAAAACAGGCTGAAAAAAACAGTTCTCAAAATATAAAGATTCCCCTTCTTAAGTACCATCATCCTCCCCCTTTTCAGAAGCGTTTACATACATTAAATAATTATACCATTACAATGAACAGATAATAATATTTAAAAACAGGGTTGAAATATTGTCAAAAAGTGCTATGATTTGGATATCAGAATTACAGTCTTAAACAATTATAAATATAAAGGATTACAGGTGATGCATGATCAATATTAAAGATTTCGACGACACATTGAAAAAGGCTGGAAACGGATATTTCATTGAGGAGCTGCAATATGTACCTGACATCATGTCCTGGGCCAGTGCGCATAAAAAACCTCTCAGTGAGCCCCATAATCCGATGAAACTGATTACTTCATCAAAAGACAGCCTTTCCATGGTAATACAGGAACAGGTAACTGATGAATTCCTTGAAGATGTAATAAAGAACCTGAGCGTAAGGTGGGCGGTCAGAGATAATGCAACTGACATGTACAAAAAATTCGACAGCATCAAAAAGAGACTCGTATATTGTTTTTTTAAAGAATATGCAAGGGCACTCGAAAAAACGGATGGCGATGAATTAGTCGAAGATGAATGGGTGATCGAAGAGATGGAATATCTGGGATATTTCAATGAGTAAGCAATTGAGATCCATCATCTATTGTGCAAGCTGATAATTTCATCACAGCCATACTGCCAGGAAGATAGACAGGGCGACTGCTACGGGAGCATCTTTTTCAACTCAAAATACACTTCACTGCTATTGTCCCTTAATGAATATTCCTGATTAAAAAGGTCCATATGAACTTTTTCCTTCAGCATCAGAACACGCTGCAGATCATCAGTTACCGGAAAAAGCTCGACATAGCTGTTATCAGTGCCGCAGGGATACCAGAATGTCTCCATAACACGCTCCTTGGCAGTGCTGCCGACACCCAGTTTACTTTTGCTTTTTTTGACATATATTCCTTCAGCAAGATTTAATTCACTCATAATATGACTCCTTCCAATACCGATAATGGCGGTTCGCTAAGCAACCTTAATATTTAATCGGAAAATCTCAGAATATCTTTACCTCTATCCCGATAAAAATAAGGGGGGGGGAACTGCCAAATTGAATATTCAGGGCATTAAATCATAGAATATAGTGCTAACCATAAACGCAAAATTGGAATGTATGCTTCAAATAAATAACCTAGATAAATCATACGGACAGCAGGTCATATTTGACAACACAGGATTTACACTTAATCCCGGTGAACGTCTGGGCCTTGTGGGAAGGAACGGTCATGGAAAGAGTACTCTTTTCAAAATGATATGCGGCCGGGAGCAGGCTGATTCAGGGACCATTTACCTGCCGAATGGATACAGAACAGGTCACCTTTCCCAGCATATAGAATTTACAGAAGATACCATTCTTAAGGAAGCCTGCATGAGGCTTTCCGCAAAGGAGGACGGCGCGGAGGAATCCTACAAAGCTGAGATCATACTGATGGGGCTGGGGTTTTCCACAGATGACTTCAACCTTGCCCCCGAAACACTTTCAGGAGGGTTCCAGGTGCGGCTGAATCTCGCAAAGGTGCTCGTTTCGGACCCGAACCTGCTTCTCCTTGACGAGCCCACAAACTACCTCGACATCCTTTCAATGCGCTGGCTTGGCGGATTTTTGCGCAACTGGAAAAAAGAACTCATACTGATCACCCATGACCGGGAATTCATGGACAGTGTCACCACACATACAATGGCAATACACCGCTGCCGTCTGCGTAAAGAACCCGGCCCAACAGAAAAGATCTACCGGCAGCTGCTGCTGGAAGAAGAGATATACGAAAAAACCCGGATAAATGACGAAAAGAAACGCAATGAGGTCGAACAGTTCATCAATCGCTTCAGGGCAAAAGCAACAAAGGCCAAGGCTGTCCAGTCAAGGATAAATACTCTGCAGAAAAAAGAACGGCTGGAGAAACTCTCTGAAACAAAAGATCTCGAGTTCACATTTAATCCTGCGCCGTTTACCGGAAAACAGCTCATGGAGGTAAGCGGCCTGTCTTTCGGCTTTACACCCGACACTCCCCTGTTGATCCAAAAACTGAGTTTTTTTGTCGGGAAAAATGACCGCATTGCAATTATAGGCAAAAACGGCAAGGGAAAGACCACACTGCTTAACCTCCTGGCCGGAGAGATCTCCCCTTCTGAAGGAACTGTCAGGGGACACCGGGACCTGAAGCTTGCGTATTTCGGGCAGACAAATATAAACCGGCTTGCCCCCCACAAGAGTGTCGAAGAGGAGATAATGGATGTGCATCCAATTAACAACCGCGGAGCTGCCCGTAAAATATGCGGTGCCATGATGTTTCCGGATGACCAGGCACTAAAAAAAGTAAGTGTGCTGTCAGGAGGCGAAAAGAGCCGTGTACTGCTGGGCAAACTGCTCGTAAGCCCGTCAAATCTACTTTTACTGGACGAACCGACCAATCATCTTGACATGGAGTCAACAGACTCCCTCATAGAAGCAGTTGACGCCTTTAACGGAGCTGCTATTATTGTTTCACATAGTGAAATGGTGCTTCATGCACTGGCAACAAGACTTATTGTCTTTGATAACAACAGGGTGACACTTTTTGAAGGCACCTACAACGACTTTCTGTCGCGTGTCGGATGGGAAAGTGAAAACAGCACTAACCCTCCCGGTAATGTTATAAAAAAACCGGCAGCCGGCGCACAGGACAAAAAGCAGCTTCGCCGCATAAAGGCTGAGCTTATAAATGCAAAGTCGAAAACGCTCAGAAAAATACAGGGCCGTATAGACAGCACAGAAACTGAGATCATGTCTCTTGAAGCACAGACGCAACAGGATAACAAAGACATTATGGAGGCCTCTATATCAGGTCATAGTGAGACGATCAAAAAGCTTTCAAAGACCATCCATGAATCAATGGCAAGAATAGACGTGCTCTTTTCCGAGCTTGAAACGCTCCATACCGAACTTGATATCAGGACAAAAGAGTTTGACGAAAAACTCAGTAACATCGAAACGAGCTGAAACACACCCCGCTGATAAGAATTTACATTCTCTTAACCCAAATTAACACACAATTTACAAGCCAACCTGATACTCTTTAAATCATAGAAGTGACAACCCGATCAAATTGTGGGACAATTAATTATGTTTTTCCATAAAACAAAAAAGCCCCATACTCCAAAACCTGACGAACGGAGATCAAGCCAAAGGATGTCAGCAAATATTGATACGAAGTTCTTCTTCGGCAGCATATTCTATTCCGGCACAATCCTCAATGTCTCTGAAAACGGCTTGTTTATTAACACAAAAATAAACCTCCCTTCTGAAACTATCTTCATTATGTTCATACCCGTTGAAAAAGAGAACCTGAAGGTTATTGCAAGGGTCCGTCGGAACGCATTAAAAAACCGCGCCTTTGACGGGTTAGGTGTTGAAATACTAAATCCTCCGGCAAAATATAAAGATTATGTGATCAAGAAACTGGGAGAATAAGCACCCAGACTTAATACATTACAACGCAAAGTGTTAACTCTGTACGGAATACGGTAAATTCGTTATAATGGTAATAAATGGTGTTTTCTTTTGATTCAGGAGGGAAAATGTATATCTATAAAGACATACCACAAAAAGCATTTCTCTGTATTTTTATATTATCCATTATACTGCTCACCTACGCATGCGACATAAAACAGGATAAAAAATATGTGGTCGGCATTGTTAATCCAAGCGCCGGGCTTCAGGATGTTGTTACCGGTTTTAAGGAAGGCATGAAGAAAAGGGGCTATCATGAGGGAAAAAACATAACCTATCTATATGAAGGCCCGTTGAAAGGCATGGAACAGGTTGACGCAAAGATACATGAGCTGCTTGACCAGAAGGTCGATCTTATCTACTCCCTTTCCACTCCGGCAAGCAGAAAACTCAAAAAGGCCCTTAAAGGGACAGACACACCCGGCGTATTCGGGCCGGTTTTCGATCCGGTCAGTTCCGGCATCGTAGAATCTCAAGCCAGCCCCGGCGGTCAGATGACAGGTGTAAAGGTCCGCGGAAGCAGCGCCAAGGCACTGGAATGGCTTCTGGCAATAGCACCTGACGTGAAACGCATTTTCATTCCCTTTCATATTACTGATAAGGCAGCCTGTCAGACCGTAGAAGACCTTCAGAATACTGTTTCCAAATTTGACATTGAACTTGTGACAGAGGACGTTACAACATCCGCAGAGCTGGAAAAGGCCCTGACCAGGATCCCTGCTGATGCTGACGCTCTCTGGCTGACCTGCTCTCACCTGTTAATGTCAAATGTCGAGAAGATCGTCAAAGCAGCGGCCGAACGCAATATACCGACCGCTTCTTCAACTCATTCCCGGCTCAGCAGCGGTATACTTGTAACCTATGGCGAAAATGACCAGCTCCTCGGAGAACAGATAAGCCGTCTGGCGGACAAGGTGCTCAAGGGCGCAGATCCAAAGACTGTACCTGTGGAAAATGTCGAGTATATTCTTGTGATCAACCTCCAGACAGCCGCTAAACTCGGCATAAAGGTCCCGGAGATTGTCCTTAAACAGGCGGACCATATTGTTCGATGATAGAAACAAAAAAGGCCGCAATACGTATTTTATCAAGTGACAGAAGGAAAAATAGCTTTGCTGTCCTGTTATCATACGCATTGACGATTGCCTTCTGTGCAACTATTCGATAACAAAATTTTAAATATTCGGGTTGCCTGATGAAACAAAAGGGAATAAGAAAAAAAGCCGCGCTCACCGTTACACTTCTGGTCGTTTCCTCTCTGACATTACTCGGACTGGTCCTCTCCGGACTGATCTTCATAAACCAGAAAAGCCAGCTCTTACATATCCAGCGTGAGGTGCTGAATTACGCCATAAATGAAATGAGCTGGGACATGCATGAACTCGAGATGTACCTTGATATTGCCGCAACCGGCAACGACCTGGTGGAACAGAATAGCAAAGAACAGCACGACACGCTCTCCCGGTTACTCACCCGTAAAGATATCAAGTCCCACGACATCCTGGAAGAGCTCATCCTTCTTGACAGCACGGGCAAGGAGCTGTCTCGGGTCTCCCGGACCGCTGTGTACTCCGCCTCCGATCTCGGGGAGCGGTCGGACACCCATGAGTTCACTGTCCCTAAAGAATCGGGGCAGATCTACTACGGGCCCCTGATGTATGACGAGGACACCTTTGAACCCCGGATCACGATATCCATGCCGATCCCGGATATCAGGAGCAATGAGATCAAGGGGGTCATTATAGGAAAGGTCCGGCTGAACAGAATATGGGAGAACGCCGTAATCAGATCTTTCGGCAAGGCCGGCATCATCTTCATTACAAATACATCAGGAAAGATCGTGGCTCACCCCGACCCTTCCGTAATATACCGCAATACTTTTTATGCTCCAGAAAAGCCGGAAGGAATACAGCCCGGACTGAACGGCAAAACAACAATGCTCGTCAGCGGCAACTATTATATGGCCAACCGGGTCTTTACGGTATTTGCTGTATTGCCTTTCAGCGAGGTGCTCGGTCTTTCACTGGAAACCCTCTCGACCACAGCTGTCTTCCTTCTGATCTTTATATTGCCGAGCATTGCCTTAAGTTATCTGGCAGCCAACCGCATTGTCCGGCCGATCGAGTCTCTTGCAGACAATGCCAGAAGCATCACTGAAGGCAAAATGGTTTCCACTATCCAGGTCGGAAATTCGGACGAGATCGGGGATCTATCGATGGCCTTTAACACCATGACATCCAGGCTCTTTGACACGATAAGCTCTCTTAAGAGCGAGATCGCCGAACGCAAGCAGGCCGAAGAAAAAATAGTAGAGCAAAACGAACTATTGAACAATATCCTAAATTCCCTGACACACCCCTTTTATGTCATAGATGTCAATACCTATAATATATTACTGGCTAATAAGGCTTCTCATTTCGGCAGTTTATCGGGCACCTCAACCTGCTACGCACTTACCCATGAAAAGAATGCTCCCTGCGATGAGGATGACCATCCTTGCGTGATCAAGAAAATACAGGGATCCGGAAAGGCGGAAGTCGTCGAACACATCCATCATGACAAAGAAGGCAGGCCGCAGATCATGGAGATACACGGCTACCCTATCTTTGACGCTGAAGGCAATATCACAAAGGTGATCGAATATAACCTTGACATATCCGCCCGCAAAAATGCTGAGAAGAAGATAAAGGCCTCATTAAGGGAAAAAGAAGTGCTTCTGAGAGAGATCCATCACAGGGTAAAGAACAATATGCAGATAATCTCAAGCCTGCTGAACCTTCAGGCCTCATCCATGGATGACAAAAAGCATATTGAGATACTGAGTGACAGCCAGAACAGGATACGTTCAATGTCCCTTATACACGAAAAGCTATACAACTCAACGAACCTTGCGCAAATCGACATAAAAGACTATATCAAGGATCTGTCAGCCTACATACTGCAGTTCTACCAAAATGCGGCAGGCAGCACCAGTCTTAATATTGAAACCGATGAAATATGGATGGGCATAGATACCGCAATACCATGCGGTCTGATAATAAATGAACTGCTTTCAAATTCTCTCAAATATGCTTTCCCTGAAAACAGACAGGGAGAAATATATATACGACTCAGAAAAAACGGTGAGAGCAGCTACTCTCTTACTATAAGTGATAATGGAGTCGGCATTCCCGATGACATTGATTTCAGGAACACAAAAACACTCGGCCTCCAACTGGTCACAACTCTTGCAGAAGACCAACTGCAGGGGACCCTTGAGCTGGACAAAACCAATGGCACGGAGTTCCGCATTAACTTCAGCGAAGTGAAATACAAAGAAAGATTAGAAAATTAAACCGCCCATAACACCCCGAAAAGCTCATCAGAACAAACCACCAAAACTTGATTTTCCTATGATCAGACTAAAGTTTTAAAAAGATTTATCCGTTTTATTAACTATGTAGTTCATTTCAACATAAGCAATAAATGCCTAACATATTTTTAGCGGGGGAAAAAGGGGGGAGCAAATGGATTTCAAAAAGTTTATTCCAACAACACTATTATCAAAAGTAAAGATCCGTGACAAGATTCTGTTCCTGACAGTTATCGGCATTATCGTATCCATAGGTTTCTCAACTCTTACGATCATAAACGGCAAAAACCAGATAGATGCTCTGGAAAATATCTATGTACAAAAAGTAATGCCGCTCAATAAATTACGTCAGATACAGCTCCTTTTCCGTGAGATAGAAGGCAGAATGACAGGGGTTGCCGCTGATATGGTCTCCGGGACCGCTGCCACAAACCATCTTAAAATCTCCGTAAAGGAGATAAATTATTTATGGGGAAGTGTTAAGGGAGAATTAACTTCCGATTCACTGTCTGATGCAAAGAATCGCTTTGAGTCCGGCTATAGCTCATTCAAGGGCAATGTTGACAGTCTTGATAAGGCCTACATAACAATGTTCCAGGATGGCAGCGCCGACGACATAGAAGACATCTATGACAAATGGCTTGATTACAAGCCTTTGATAATTAAATCCATTGATGAAATGGTGACCACACAGGACGAATCAGCAAAACAATACTATATAAGCAAGAAGAAACTTACAACAAAGATAAACGCATCCGTTATAACAGTTTCAACTGTTGTGATCGGGCTTTTCATAATAACCGCGTTTATAATTATCCGCTCGATACTCGATCCGATAAAAACGGTTGTAGCTTCAGCAAAACAGGTCGCACAAGGAGACCTGACCCATACTATACAGCTTGAAAGCAAAGATGAAATGGGTATCATGGCAGCAGAACTGAACTCAATGTTCAGCAAGCTCAATAACACTTTCATCAAAATAACAGATGAGTCAGAAAATATATTCAGCAATGTAGAGGGCCTGAAGGCCATTGCAGATGCCCTTGTCGAAGGAACCAAGAGCATTAATGTTGACCAGGTAGTGGCATCGTCTGCACAGATGTCAAGCACCATCGTGGAAATAGCCAAGAACGCCGCTGATGCATCTAATATAACCAAAGAATCATTCACATCCGCACAGCATGGCAGTGATGTAAGCAATGAGACCAAAGAAAGTATTGCAAAACTGGTCAACAGTGTACATGAAGCCTCTGTGGCAATTTCCGGACTGGATAAAAGTTCCGATGAGATAGGTGAGATCGTCTCAGTTATCAAGGACATAGCTGACCAGACAAATCTCCTTGCGCTTAACGCGGCCATTGAGGCGGCAAGGGCGGGAGAGCATGGAAGAGGTTTTGCGGTTGTGGCTGATGAGGTCAAAAAACTTGCTGAAAGAACAAGCAAGTCAACAGAAGAGATAGCCAGGAAGATCCAGTCGAACCAGAAAGAAACAAAAGCCGTCATATTAAGCATGCAGTCAGGAGAGTCACTCGCAAATGAAGCAATTACCAAGGTAGCTGACACAGGAGAAGCTCTCCAGGCGATCCTGGCAAGCTCGGAGCATGTCATGGATACTGTTCTCAGAATTGCCTCAGCAACAGAGGAACAGTCAGCAGCAGCTGAGGAAGTCAGCCAGACAATGGAACATGCGGCTGATTCAATAAACCAGACATTTATTCTTGCAGATAATATTAAAAATGTGTCAGGCGCACTGTTCTCAGTTGCAAATGAACTGAAGACCCAGGTTGAAGATTTCCATACAGTGGCAGTCAGTACAACTGTTGAAAAAAAAACATTGACAGATGATGATCCGAACGAACTGCCTGCTGTTTAGATTAACAACCTGTTTCAAGACAGCCTGAAACCATATACAACATTAATGACACGCATGATCATTAGCCACTAAAAGGAGGGTAGGATGAAAAAAGTATTATCTGTAGTTATAGCTGTAGTATTATTGCTGGTAGCAGGTCATGCTATGGCTGAGACGCCTGAATCACTTGACGGCGTAAAACTGGTCAATGCTGACTGGGTAAACACCAATTTCACAAGGGTC
The DNA here is from genome assembly GCA_965603765.1 of uncultured bacterium. Taxonomy (GTDB): domain Bacteria; phylum Nitrospirota; class Thermodesulfovibrionia; order UBA6902; family UBA6902; genus CBFDEG01. The sequence continues at coordinate 28,862 of CBFDEG010000006.1, forward strand.
AAGATCTATGATGCACGGCAGAAGGGCGAATATGTCGAGAGTCATATTAAAGGCGCAATTTCCGCACCTTACAGAGAAAAGAGCGAAAAGAATATAGACTTTGACGAATCAAGAGACCGCTGGGACATAAACAACTATCCGAATGACAAAAGCACTCCTATTGTAGTTTATTGCAGTGGAGTTAAATGCTGGAAATCATATAAATCACTGGTCGGGCTCGCAAAAGAAGGGTACTCAGAGCTTCACTGGCTGCGTGAAGGTTTTCCCGGATGGCAGGAAAAAGGTTATCCAATAGAATAGCTTTTATTATATGAGGGGGATGCTTTCATCCCCCTTTTTTTTCTTTGACCCCTAATGATATCATTTTTTCCTTGATCGATTTTATCCTGTCCCTGAGTTCTGCGGCCCTTTCAAATTCAAGCTTTTCTGCTGCCTGTTTCATCTCTGCTTCTAATTTAATTATGTCCGGGCTTCCACCGTATTTCGTTTCATCCTCAGCAACTGCGGGTACGGTAAAATAATCAGCTTCATATATAGAACTCAATATATTTGTGATCTCTTTTTTAATAGAGCGGGGAGTTATGCCGTGACTGGTATTATATTCCTCCTGGATCTTTCTGCGTCTCTCTGTTTCGTCCATGGCTGTCTTCATGGAACGTGTAACTTTATCCGCGTAAAAAATCACCTTGCCGTTAATATTCCTTGCGGCCCTGCCCGATGTCTGTATGAGGGAACGGGCTGAACGCAGAAAGCCCTCCCTGTCCGCATCGAATATGGCAACAAGTGAGACCTCGGGGATATCAAGTCCTTCCCGCAGCAGATTCACACCTATTAATGCATCAAATTTGCCGAGCCTGAGGTCTCTTAATATCTCGATCCTCTCTATGGTGTCAATGTCGGAATGCAGATATTTTGCCTTAAGTCCGGCCTCCGTGTAATATTCGGTTATGTCCTCGGCCATCTTTTTTGTGAGTGTTGTTACGAGCACCCTTTCAGACTTCACAGACCTGGCCCTTATCTCTTCAAGAAGGTCGTCCAGCTGTCCTGCTACAGGTCTCATCTCTATAACAGGGTCCTTCAGTCCGGTCGGCCTGACTATCTGCTCTACAACACTGCCGTTGGATAGGTTCACCTCATAATCAGCCGGGGTTGCGGATATATATACAGCCTGATCAACTTTTTTCTCAAATTCACTGAATTTAAGCGGGCGGTTATCAAGTGCAGAGGGCAGACGGAACCCGAAATCAATTAGGTTCTGTTTTCTTGACCTGTCGCCATGGTACATACCTCCTATCTGCGGCACGGTAACATGCGACTCATCGATCACTATTAGAAGATCATCCGGGAAATAATCTATGAGACAGAAAGGGGCTTCTCCCGGCTGTCTTCCGCTTAAGTACCTCGAATAATTTTCGATCCCGTGGCAGTAGCCGAACTCTTTAAGCATCTCGATATCAAAAAGGGTCTTCTGCTCTATCCTCTTTGCCTCAAGCTCTCTGCCCTGTCCGGCAAAGAAGTTTACCTGTTCTGAAAGTTCAGTCATTATAAAAGGGACCGCTTTTTCGATCCTCTGCTTTGGGGTTATCCAGTGGCTGTTAGGGTAAAGGGTTATTTTATCAAGGCGGTTTATGACCTTTCCGGTAAGCGAATCAAATTCATAAAGCCCGTCAATGTGGTCGCCAAAAAAATCGGCCCTTACTGCATTATCACTTGAAAATGGCGGAAATATCTCAACAACATCACCCCTGACCCTGAATGAACCGCGTTTAAGATCATCACTGCGGTCATAAAGCATTACAACCAGTTTATTCAGCAGGCCGTCCCTTTCAATGTTCATCCCCTCTTCAATAACAAAGTGCATCCCGAGATAATCAGCAGGAGCGCCTATCCCGTAAATACATGAAACAGAGGCGACAATAATTGTATCGCTCCTTTCAAGGACCGCCCTGGTAGCAGAGTGCCTCAGCCTGTCAATGTCCTCATTTATGGAAGAATCTTTTTCAATATATGTATCTGTTGAAGGCAGGTAGGCCTCAGGCTGGTAATAGTCATAATAGCTGACAAAGTATTCAACCGCATTTTCAGGAAAGTATGTCTTGAATTCTCCGTAGAGCTGTGCCGCAAGTGTTTTGTTATGGGCTATTACCAGGGTGGGTCTGTTTATTTGTTCGATCACGTTAGCGACCGTGAATGTCTTGCCTGAACCGGTAACACCGAGAAGCACCTGGTGCTCAAGCCCGTTCCTTATTCCATCAGTAAGCGCCTTTATTGCCCCGGGCTGGTCCCCCGCAGGCTTATAACCGGAGACCAGCTTGAAGCTGTCTGTTGTTTTTCTCAAATTTCTATTATGGACCGGCCAATTCTTCCATCACCCTTTCATAAACCTTAAGGTCCCTCTCACTGAAAAGCACAAACCTGATCAACTCAATATCGCTGTTTTTCTCAAGATACTCAATAACCGTTCTAATTGCTATTGCCGCTGCATCCGCTATCGGATAGCGATAGGCACCTGTGCTTATCGATGGAAAGGCCATGCTCTTAATGCCTTTTTCAGATGCGAGTTTCAAACTGTTATAATAACAATTCCGCAGCTGTTCAGGCTCACCATGTTGTCCATCCCTGTAAACTGGTCCTACCGTATGTATCACATATTTTGCAGCCAGTTTCCCTGCCGTCGTTATTACTGCCTCACCGGTCTCACACCTGCCTATCCGCATGCATTCATTAAGTATTTCCCTACCGCCGGCCCGGTGTATTGCGCCGTCAACACCGCCCCCGCCCAGGAGGCTCCTGTTCGCGGCATTCACAATTGCTTCTGTGTCCTGTACTGTTATGTCCCCCAACATAAAAGACAGAACGCCCCTGTTCATCTTTTTTTCCATTGCCCGCTCCCTTAATTTTAGTCGTCAAATTATAGCAATAAATGTGCTTTAAAACCAGCTCTTTTGAAGTATCATCCGAAGGCATTTTTTATAAAATTGTGCCGAACGCATGGAAGAGTATATAATTCAATGTTAATCATGAAAACAAAACAGAAAATAGAGCTGAATAACAAATTCCAGCAGGCACTGCGCATGATGGATGAAACTGAAAGAAATGTGTTCATCACGGGCAGGGCCGGCACAGGCAAGTCCACCCTGCTCAGCTATTTCAGGGACAACACAGAGAAGAACATAGCAGTACTCGCTCCCACAGGGGTCGCGGCCGTTAACGTAAAAGGCCAGACAGTGCATTCCTTTTTCAATTTCAAACCGAACATAACCCCGAACTCCGCCGCAAAGGTCAAGCCGCGTGACAAAGACCTTTACAGGAAACTGGACGCGATAATAATCGACGAGATATCAATGGTCAGAGCGGACCTGCTCGATTGTGTGGACATGTTCCTGCGCAGATACGGGAAAAAGAAGGGGCTTCCCTTCGGCGGAACACAGATGATATTCATAGGCGACCTCTACCAGCTCCCTCCGGTCGTGACATCAAGAGAGAAAGAGCTTTTCAGGGAACATTACAGAAGCCCCTATTTTTTCAGCGCCAGGGTATTTGAGGACGATCTTTTTTCCAAAATAACAGCCTCCTTTGAAATGAAGTTCATTGAGCTCGAAAAGGTTTACAGGCAGAAAGACGAGAGCTTTCTGCACATTCTCAACAGCATCAGAAACAACACTGTCACTGATGAAGAAATAAAAGAGATAAACAAAAGAGCTGTTCCTGACTTTAAGGAAAAAAAGGGTGACTTTTATATTTACCTCACAACGACAAACGCTCTTGCAGAAACCATTAACAGCGAAAAGCTTGCGGAACTTAAAACAGGAGAACATATTTACAAAGGCAATGTCGAAGGCGACTTTGAGGCCCGGAACCTCCCGACCGCCATTGACCTTTCGCTCAAAAAAGGCTCACAGGTAATGCTGCTCAATAATGACCAGCAGGGCAGATGGATAAACGGGAGCATAGGCAGGATAACGAAAATAGAAAAGGACGAAGATGACACTGACATCCTATGGGTAGAGCTCCCTGACGGCGAGGTCGTTGACGTAATACCACACAAGTGGGAGATGTTCGAATTCTCATATGACAAAAAATCCGCCAGCATACTTTCAGAAAGCGTAGGCGCATTTATTCAGTACCCCATCAAACTTGCCTGGGCTGTAACCATACATAAATCCCAGGGCATGACATTCGAGAAAGCGATCATAGACATCGGCCGGGGCACCTTCTCACACGGCCAGCTCTATGTGGCGCTCAGCCGCTGCACCACAATAAACGGCCTTGTGCTTAAAAAACCGATCAACAAAAAAAATGTCCTTCTCGACAGGAGAGTAGTGGAATTCGTCACAAAATTCCAGTACAAACAGGCTGAAAAGACCCTTTCAATGGACGAACGTCTCTCCCTCATAAAACAGGCAATGAAAGAAAATAAAAAGCTCGAGATAGTCTATCTGAAGACAGGTGACGAAAAATCAAAACGCACCATCATCCCCACATTCGCAGGCAGGATGGAATACCAGGGCAGAACATTCCCCGGCATACGGGCATTCTGCACCAAAAGAAAAGCCGAGAGGGTATTTCATATTGAACGCATATTAGAGATGAAGGTGGTTTAGGGATTGAATAGTTATGAAAACTGATCCAAACCCTCAGGGCAAGGGCCTTGTTCCTATCCTGAACGATGTGGCGTCAAGCCGTACAAAGATAGAGATTCGGCCCAAGAAGATAGACCAGATAGCCGGTGAACTCTTCACATCCATGTTCGTACTCGAAAGTGAATTCGCGTTCAAGCCGGTCGTGGGCAATGATTATTATCTGTACCAAAAAGACGACCGTTTTCGTCTATCGCTGGTCAATCCTGACCAATGGGCGGGGGAATTGTTCGGCAGGTTCATCGGCAGGTGCGTGTTAGAGAGAGACATCACCTGGACTCTTGAGATGGATGAACGGGCCACAGAGGACCAGTCTCTCATTCAGTTCATCCAGGAAAAGAAACATGCCTTTGAAAATGCAATGGAAAGCGCCGTACAGCTTGGAGATATCCTGCCGGTCTATTGCGCCTCTTTGCCTTACTACCAGAGACTATTCGCATCAGCACTCGCCAGCTCCCTGGGGGTATCCATGCAGCTCAGCGGCATTAAAGAAATGACATACAACGAGGCTAAGGGACTGCTTGAGTAAGGGCATGGCGCGCCATGCCCCTGCGTGAACCTTGAACGATCTATTTTTTGTTTCTATATTTCATTACAACTAAGAACACATTGTGTTATCCTTTATAAAAAATTACCGGGAAAAACGAATTAAACGGAGGACGTATTGATGGCGAGATTCATAAGCAAAAATATTCTGACAGGGCTGGTTACCATTCTGCCTTTAGTACTCACTATTTATCTGCTCTACTGGTTTGCGGTATCAACGGAGTCATTATTGAGCGATATGATCTTATATATGCTTCCTATAGATCTCTACATACCCGGCATGGGCATGGTAGCCGGTCTTGCAATAGTTTTCGGAGTAGGACTGCTGATGCGCGCCTACCTTGTCCGACAGGTGTTCGCCGGCGTTGAACATATCCTTTACCGCATGCCGCTGATCAATACGGTTTACCGGGCATTTCGCGACTTTCTGGATTATTTTTCATCGAGTTCCAAAAAAGAATTTGAACAGGTAGTGGCAGTAACGATCGGGGACACAAAAATGCGTGTCATCGGTTTTGTTACTCAGGCAGATCCTGAACGCCTGCCGAAAGATCTGCAAAAAGATGACGACATCCTGGTCTATCTGCCGTTAAGCTACATGATCGGAGGTTATTCAGTACTGATACCCCGAAGCGAGGTCAAACCCATTAACATGAGCATGGAAGAGGCCATGCGCTTTACGCTGACAGCCGGGGTAGCCAGCACAAAGACACGTTCGCCTGGTGGCAAGATATAAGTCGGTTATCATCAATAATATTATTCACCTTAATTGTTGACTTCACCTGCAAGGCAATATAATAGATAAATGCTTTAATTGACGATTTACTATTGAAGTCTTTAGTATTAAGCTCTACTTTAAAAGTGTCTACAAAACAGGGAAGCTTACGCTCTCTTTAAGGTTCCAATTTGGCACCTTAAAAATAGGTCATTTTCTTCCTTATACAGCATCCCACGTCCCCTTTTAAAAAACCCTGAAAATGCTTTAACAATATCAAAAACCATGACCTCAGGAGTCCGTGGGGAGGGGGCGCGTCTACACATTCAAGAAAAGAATATAGTTGAATATTAGATTACTGTCACTGTACTGGCCTGAGGTCCCTTTTCACCTTCTGCTTCTGCAAAACGCACAGTCATTCCAACCTTCAGATGCTTAAAATCACTGTTTAATACACTGTTCTCATGGAAATAAATTTCACGATTTCCCGGTGTTGTTATAAAACCATAGCCCATTTCGGGAAAGAGGGAAGTTATGCGGGCAAGAGGCACTTCCTCATGGTGCTTTACATCTCCGCGCTGAAGTCTGGCAAAGTCCTCCAGTTTACGGCGCGCGGCATTAAAACTATCCCTGATCGCTACATACAGGTCTTCATGAGGCGCTCGCTTCACGATCAGTTCTGCTCCGGGCATGGTCATATAGATATGCAGGTTGTATAATTTACCTTGATTTTGATGGCGCTGAGGAGATTCAACTACAATCCTGCAGCGCATGATGCGTTTATAAAATTTATCTAATTTCTCTGCTTTTTGACGAATCTCCGACTCTATTGCTTCAGTCAAATCAACGTTAGTGCTCGTAATTTGCAGTGGTATTTTCATTGTTCTCCATTTATCACCTTTAATTTCGCACCGTCCAGTAGTCTCTCTATTTATCTATTTATCAGATTTTGTCGCAAATTACAACTCTTAACAATATCAAAAATAGTAATCTCGGGTGTGGAAAGAAACCTGATCGGCGGCCCTGCTGTCCCTGTCCCTCTGCTTGTGTAGATCGCGGAACCTTTTGCGAGTTTTGTGAAACCTGTGTGATAGGAGAACATCATCATGGTTGCCAGGCTCATCGGGAATATCTGTCCCTTGTGCGTATGGCCTGACAGCTGAAGGTCAAATAGCCCGAGGCTTTCCTTCTCTACATCAGAGCGGTGTTTTAACAGGAGGGTAAAAAGGTCCCGGGGGAGCGCTGAGATGATGTCCTTTTCTGGTCTCTGATCGGAACCGGCCGCGTGTTCGCGTGCTTCGCCACCAAGGAAATCCATACCCGCAATATTAATGCGGTCTCCGATCGTGACCCCTTCTCCTCGTAATAACTCAAACCCCGCATCCTCAGTAAAGCGGGTTGTATGTCTTACTCCTCCGTAAACCTCATGATTGCCCATGACCGCGAACTTGCCCAGAGGCGCTCTCATTTTATTGAGCATGGGGGCGAGATGTTTTATGTGCCTGACATTTCCATCCATAAGGTCCCCGGTAGAGACAATGATGTCAGGGCTTTCAGCCTCTATCTTCCGGATGACCTTGTCCACCATTTTGTCTCTTACAATTATGCCGAGGTGAAGGTCGGATATCTGGGCAATCCTTATTCTATTAATATTTTTCGGGAGTTTTGATGTTTTGATAACCAGATGTTCTGTCTTTAAACATCCTGCCTCATAATAACCGTACAGATTTATTGCCATTGAGAGAGCAAGGGGGATATAGAATGAATTGTCTGATGACACCATTAAAACAGGGTCATTGATCACAAGATTATAAATATCTATAATGACCGAAGCAGGAAAAAAGGGAACAAGCAGGGCAAGCCAGAAAAATCCGATATAAGCGGATATCCTTACATATCTCTCTTTACCGCGGTTGCTGTATATCGGGATGAAGACCGGCATCATTGTCATGAAAAGAACAACAGCCCCGATAGTAATATTGATTACTGTCCCTGCATCAATAAATGAAGTTATTTTAAAAAAGGTATAGAGGTTCGAAAGGCCGTATATGAATACAATAAAAAAGAATATGAGCATAATGTTATATCTTGTGCAAAAAACAGATATGGCACACGCAGACACGAACTAAATTCGCCATGAGGTTATTGATCATCACTATTGTTGATCTGAGTACGTACTGTTTTTAAAAATATACCTGTTGCCCGTCTTAATCTTAAAAGCGAAATCCTGTAATCATACCCGGCATTTGAAACTCCCAGTTCTGCGCTAACAAGCAGGGTATTAGCATCTATAACGTCAATACTGTCAGCAATACCATGCTGGAATTGTTTTTTTACCGCATTAAAATTATCAATGGCGTACTCTTTCTCTGTATTCAGGCTGTCAAGAATTGCGGAGAAGGTCATCAGTTCAAGGTATGCTCTTTCAACTTCTATTTCTACAGACCGTTCCAGGTCTGTAAACCCGTACTCGGTCTGTCTCTGCCTGGCCTTTGCCTGTCTAACTTCAGCACGTCTCAGCCCCCCCTCATAAAAAGGGAAATTAAACTTTAGTGCAGCATAAATACTTTCGTCAAGTTCTATAGGGAGCTCCGGGTCGTTTTCCTGCCTGAAATATACCCCTTCAATTGAAAGATCAGGCCAAAAGGAACCCTTTGCATATTTAACATTGTCAATGGCAACTGCCTTTTGGACCTTCATCGCTTTTAGTTCAGCCCTTTCAGCAAGCGCTGCCTGCTTAAGACAGTTCAGATCTGATATATCACAATTAGCAACAGTTAATTCTCCATTGGTATCTTCAGATAGACTTACAATGTCTTTTCCGTCCAGCGGGTCCGTCAGATCATACTCTCCGGCAATACCCGCAATTCGTGCAAGAGTGGACTTTGCAAACCTGAGGTTATTTTTTACCTTTATCTTATCTGACTGGGAACCGGCAAGCTCAGCCTCAGCTCTTAAAAGCACTGTTTTGGTGGCCTCACCGACCCTTAGCCTTGTCTTTGAAGCATCCCTGTATTTTGTCAGCCTATCCACATTTGCATTTGCTATTGCAAGGGTCTTCTTCATTTTCAGCACATTATAATATGCGGCTGCAACATCAAGAAGGTACTGTTCTCTTACAACTTGAAGCTCAAACCCGCTTTTCCTTATTTCTTCTTTTGCAACCCTGTAGGCAGTGATCTCCCTGCCGCTTAAAGACAGTGACTGGTCAATACGCAATCCCCATGTATTTGCATGATCAGGCTGCAATAAAATCTCCGTTCCTTTTTCTTCACTGTATTTTGTATGGGTCCCGAAAGCGGAAAAGGTCGGGATGAGTGCTGCTGTGGCTCTCTCTTTATCACGTTCGGATATATAGAGGTCTTCTTCGGCTATTTTTATCTTTTCGCTTTTTTCAAGGGCAATTCCATACAGATCATCAAGAGAATAATCCTGCCCGTACATGTTCTGGGGAATTATGGAAAGTAAAAGGCATGTTATATATAAAAGAAGTTTCCGCATAATTCTTCCTTTCGTGCCGCAGGGGCCATTAAATGGTATCATCCTGAGTAAAGGGAAGAATCTATGTCTATTTAAAGCCGCGAGATTCTTCACTACGATCAGAATGACAGCACAAAAACATTTTCAACAGTCTGCTTAAGCCATATCTATTTCTTATTCGAACAATGCCCCGACAAACTCCTGCGGGTCAAAGTCCTGCAGGTCCTCTACTGCTTCTCCGACACCTATCAGCTTAACAGGTATATCAAGTTCCTTGTTTATTGCAAGGATAATACCGCCTTTTGCTGTTCCGTCAAGTTTTGTAAGGGCAATACCGGTCACACCGATTGCCTCATTGAATATCTTTGCCTGCATTATAGCATTCTGACCTGATGTCGCGTCCACAACAAGCAGGATCTCGTGAGGAGCGGATGATTTTTCCTTGCTCACAACACGTTTAATTTTTATCAGTTCTTCCATAAGGTTGGATTTGGTATGAAGCCTTCCGGCTGTGTCAATTATTACAATGTCACTGCCCTTGGCCTTTGCGGACGCCACAGCGTCAAATGCGACTGCAGCCGGGTCTGAACCGCTCCGGTGCTTAACAATATGCGCCCCCGCCCTGTCAGCCCATATCTCAAGCTGTTCAACGGCCGCGGCCCTGAAAGTATCTGCTGCTGCAAGGGTAACACTAAAGCCCTGGTCTGTAAAGCGTCTTGCAAGCTTGCCTATTGTTGTTGTCTTTCCTACTCCGTTTACACCAACCGTAAGGATAACATAAGGATCCTCGCCCGCAGGCATCACCTTATGGCCGGCCTTAAGCATCTTTTTGACCTCTTCCTTGAAGGCATCCTTCAGGTCACGTTCATTTTTTATCTTATCCTGCTTAACTTTTTCCCTCAAGGCTTCAGTGATAGCATCTGCCGCCTGGGGACCTACATCCGCCATTATCAGAAGTTCTTCAAATTCTTCAAGAAGGGCAGCATCCACTTTTCTGCCTTTTGCAAGCTTCTCTGTTTCTTCTATAAGAGATTTCTTTGTTTTAAAAAGACCTTTTTTAAGTCTGTTAAAAATTCCCACTGCTGTTCTCCTTCAAAAACTCGAATGATAAAAAAAACCGGAATAAAATTTTAACAATTCCGGAATAAAATTGCTTAAACGGCAAAGGGCGGGCGCAAAAAAAAAGGCAGGTAGAACCTGCCTTTTCTAATTTTCCAAGTTGTTGACCATTTACTGTTTAGACACCAAATGGTTTCATGAATAGGATGATCAGTGCGACAACAAGTGCATAAATACAAAGAGACTCGATCATTGCAAGACCGATGATCAGGATTGTGGTGATCTTACCTGATGCACCAGGATTTCTTGCAACACCTTCTGCTGCTTTTGCAAGACCAATGCCCTGTCCAATGCCTGTACCCAATGCGGCCAGGCCGATGCCGATTCCGCATGCCAATGCTGCCATGCTGAAATAACCCATAGCGGCGTCATTTGCTGCTCCATTAGCAGCTTCTGCGGCGAATACCATTGGTGCCATTAAACATACTAAAGTGAGTACCAGAAGTAATACTGTTGCTATTTTTCTCATTCTTCCTCCTTTCATTAAGTGCTGTTATTTGCTCTTAATGAGCTTCTTCAACAGCACCGGCGAGATACAATGTTGTGAGTAAAACAAAAACAAATGCCTGTATCAGACAGACAAGCACTCCAAGACCCAGGATTGCAGTAGGTACAACTGCCGGAGCAAGAAGTAAAAGTATCATGATGATCTTATGCTTTGCCACCATATTACCAAACAGCCTGACAGAAAGTGTCAGAGGCCTTGCAATATGCCCGATGACCTCAATAATGAACATCAGTATCATCAGCGGCAGTGCGGGCAGAGACCGTATCGGCCCGACAAAATGCTTTATATATCCAAGCTTATGTTGTTTGATACCATAAATATGTGTTGCAAAGAAGACCGGCAATGCCAGCGCCGCATTTGTATTGATATTGCTTGTAGAAGCTTCGGCTCCAGGTATCAGGCCCAGAAAGTTACATACCAGGATATACATACCGAGAGTGCCTATAAAAGGAACGAAGTGTTTTCCCATATGGCCTATGTTGCTTTCAGCAAGATCGATAAAGAACTCCATGAAAACCTCAACAAGGTTCTGAGCGCCAGTCGGCACAAGATTCATGGATTTTTTTGCGGCAAACGCAATAGCCAGTATTATCGCTGTAGCGACCCAGGAAAAAACAACGAATGAAGGGATACCCATATGTACGAGTATGTTGAACGGAAATAAAATTGGTGATTCGTGCATTATATTACCTCTCGAAAATGATTTTAATGATAATAGAGCTTATCATCTCATGTCAAGCAGCATATTTGCAAATTTAAAATTCTTATAGCCTGATAGTCTGTTTAAAAAAAAAGAAGGTCTGTATAACAGACCTTCTTTTATATTTTTAATCCGGCAACTACTTACTTTCCCAGGGCCTCGCAACCCAAGTATCATCAGCCATGGAGGGCTTAACTGCCGTGTTCGGAATGGGAACGGGTGTGGCCCCTCCGGTATAGCCACCGGAATTTTGTCTTAATCAGGTTTATATATTAGCATTAAACCTTTTAAAAAAGCAACCCTTTATTTTATTTTTATAATAAAGAGTTATGGTGGAGGTAAACGGGATCGAACCGATGACCTCCTGGTTGCAAACCAGGCGCTCTCCCAGCTGAGCTATACCCCCGCATAACGACAAAATATTATATATGACTATTACTAAAATAATCAATATGGTGGGCCTAAGTGGATTTGAACCACTGACCTCACGCTTATCAGGCGTGCGCTCTAACCAACTGAGCTATAGGCCCTGCCTAACATTATTAAAGAACAATTACTTGCCACCTCTACGGAACTGCTCGAGGTGCAATGAAAATAATACCGTAAAATTTTATTGATTGTCAATTAAGGTGTTCCATCCAGAAGCTTTTCCTGATATCTTTCTCAAAAACCTCCGGCTTAAATTTATCTGCTATCCGGCAGCCTTACTATCTCAAACCAGTACAGCGAAAGGGCCTTCATTACTTCTACAAGCCCTTCAAAAGAGACCGGCTTTGTAATATATGAGTTTACTCCGAGATTATAGGAACGGTAGATATCCTCATCAGCCTTTGACGTTGTCAGTACCACAATAGGTATCTGCTTCAGGTCCGGATCCGACTTGATCTCCTTCAGGGCCTCTCTTCCGTCCTTTTTCGGCATGTTCAGATCAAGCAGAATAAGACCTGGACGCGGCGCACTTTCCAGATCAGAAAACTTCCCGCGGTGACAGAGATAGTCCATCAGCTCTTCGCCGTCCACAACAAAATGCAGATCATTCGTGAGACGGGCCTCCAGCAGCGCCTCTTGAGCCATAAAGCGGTCGTCCTCATCATCATCAGCCATTAAGATTATTATTGAATTTCCATGTTCACTCATTATTTATTACCTCCTTTTGGTATTACTATTTCCATAGATATTTATGCGCTCTTGAATAATTAAATATTCAGACCGCATCTTTTCCAATTGCGCCGAAGAGCGAATTTCCAATCCCTTCGCCCCTGCCTTCGGCCTCAAGTATTTCCGAGATATTTTCCGGATGCAGCGCGGGACTGAAAAAATAACCCTGTATCGCATCACATTTCTGATCACATAACATCATCAGCTGGTCCTTTGTTTCAACACCCTCCGCGACCACCTTCAATTTCAGACTGTGCGCCATTGATATAATGGCCATGGCAATGGCCGCATCATCATCGTTGGTATTAATTTCACTTACAAATGCACGATCGATCTTTATTGCATGTATAGGAAACTTCTTCAGGTAGCTCAAAGATGAATAGCCGGTGCCGAAATCATCAATAGTCAGCAACAGCCCCATTTCATTAAGCTCATGAAGCAGGTCAAAAACTGTTTCCGTGTTCTGCATGATAGTGCCTTCAGTGATCTCAAGTATAAGATTATGCGGGTCTATACCCGACTCATCCAATATCCCTGAAAGTATCGTTATAAAATCTTCCTGCTGAAACTGACGGCTTGACAGATTCACAGAAACAGGCACTATTTTATGACCCTCTGCCTGCCAGGCCTTTATCTGCCTGCATGCTGTCTTCAGTACCCATTCGCTGATAGGGATTATCAGGCCTGTATCTTCTGCCAGCGGTATAAAGTCTGACGGAAGAATTATACCTTTATCAGGATGCTGCCAGCGGATCAGGGCCTCCAGGCCGATGACCGCACCGTTAACAGTGCTTATCTGCGGCTGATAATAAAGTATAAGACCATCCTGTTCAATGGCCCTGCGCAGATCATTTTCGAGCGTAAGCCTGTCAAAGGCAGCGGCATTCATATACTGCTTATAATATTGATAATTATTTTTCCCATGCTCTTTAGCGTGATACATGGCAGCATCAGCGTTTTTTAACAGGGTAGAGACATCTGTCCCGTCATCCGGATAGATAGCTATCCCAATACTGGAGCTGATAAATATCTCGCTGCCGTCCAGCATAAAGGGTTTAGAAAGAAGCTCTACGATACGCTGGGCCGCCTTTGATGCCTCCCTGGCTTCTTTGATAACATTCAGCAGAACAGTAAACTCGTCACCCCCCAGACGTGCAAACAGGTCGTTGCAGCTGTGACGCGCAACAGAATCACTCTTTCTCATAACAGACATGAGCCGCTCTGCCACGCCCTTAAGAAGTTCATCTCCCCAGAAATGACCCAATGTATCATTTACACGCTTAAAATTGTCAAGATCAAGAAACAGTATTGCCGTCATATTTTTATGGCGCTCAGAAGCCGAGATCGCCTGTTTAAGACGGTCCTGGAACAATACACGGTTAGGCAGACTGGTCAGACCGTCATAATATGCCATATGATAAATATGCGCCTCTGTACGTTTGCGTTCGATCGCGTATCGTATGGAGCGCTCCAGCAATGGGGCATTGATCTCGCCCTTCACAAGGTAATCAGCTGCGCCCGCCTTCATTGCCTTAAAGTCGACTTCCTGGTCTCCCTGACCTGTCATAAGGATAATAGGCGCCCGGCAGCCTTCAGATACGACCTTCTCCAGCAGATCGATACCTGTATGCGCGCCCAGACGATAATCAAGAAGATAGACATCGTGCTCATTCCTGCCGATCGTCTCAAGGGCATCATTATATGTGTACACCCATTGCAGTTCATGCTTGAGCCCTTTAGCTTCAGAAAGAAGATCGCGAGTTACAACATAGTCATCTTCATCATCATCGATCAGCAGTATCCTTATTATTTCATCGGTCACGATAAGCTCATGATTATCATCCATCCAGCGCCTCCTCCGACACTTTCCCGATTGGCAGAACAATGATAAAACTGGCGCCTTCTCCCGGCGCGCTCTTAACTATTATCCGGCCTCCATGGCGCATCACGATCTTACGGCAGATAGAAAGGCCTATACCGGACCCCTCATAAT